>DASROI010000025.1:0-9200 GCA_035646955.1 Pyrinomonadaceae bacterium | reverse complement strand
TGAATTGATAGTTAATTGATTTGAAAGAACAATACTCAACTATCAATTCATAATTATCCAATAATCCCTTTCCCTCCCGCAGCCCTTATTTTTCATTGGTCATGGGTCATTTCTCATTGATAATTTCCGAGGTGCTTACTTAATGCTGATTGATCTGAACGTGAACAATCGGCCCAACGAAATGAAAAATGATCGATGGCCAATGACCAATGAGAAATAAGGGGCACGGACACCTTTTTTCTCATTGATTATCCAATAACCCAGTTCGTGTAGCCTCTGACTTAAATGCGTCACCAATGGGGCTTCCCCTTAATAAAACCCCTCCGAAGTTTGGGCGGCATACCCATTGCTCTTCGTGGTTTCAACTCAGTTGCTGGCTGTTCTCCAGCAAAACCTGCAAGGAGTAGGAACCATGAAACCGCAGCTACTCAACGACCCTATCCGAAACCCTTTCTACAATCGATTCAACGACCCTGTTCGACGCCGACTCGACGACATGCAATCGCACGAATACACCGTTTGGCTGAGAGATAGGAATCGCGCTATGTCGATCCCTTCGCCGGCAATCTCGAGAGATGGCGCGCCCCCGAAACACCACTCGCGGATGTTTGCCGGCATTCTGGTCCTATCCGTCTTCGTCGCCATCTCCGCCGTCGTCGTAAGCTTCGCTCTGCGCTAACCTTGGAGTGCGGCGGCCCGGCGCCGCTTTGTTACACCCTCAACTCCCGCGCTTCGATTAGTGCTGTGAAGAGTTGTGAAGGAGAATTGTTTTTGCGGGAAAGTTGATCGTATAACGAAGCGCCGCGGGGCCCGCGCACTCCAAGGAAGCGCAGCGGTGATAGCTGCGCTTCTTTGTGTTTTTGAAAGATGCGAGGCGCTTTCAGTCGCGGGACTACTAAGACAGACTGGACCGTGTAACAAAGCGCCGCCGGGCCGGCGCACTCCAAGGGTTAGGGAGCTGGTGTTAGACAGCGCGACCGCCGTGGTATCGCTGAGAGGTATTCATAAACGGCCGTCAATTCTCTATCGGTCTTCTTTCCAAACACCGGCCATGGCATTACCTGTAACAACCCATTATCAAACGGCGGATTGAACGGTGAAGTCGTATCTTCTCCTGTCCGTAATACGTGAGTGAACTCTTCGAGCGTCAAACCGGCAGGCAAACCATTTGAATCAGGAGTTAGATTCCGACTCCTGAATGGACCAAAATCCATTCCGCCTGACAGGTAGCACGGAACATTGATCTGTTCGGGTTGACCAGCAAAGGGATCACCGCCGTCGGCATAAGGAGGATTCGTATGACAATCGTTGCAGCCGCTAGTGTTGACGATATAACTTCCGAGACCAACCAGCGCGCGATTCTTTCCCTTGAGGTCGAGCGGCACCGGTGCGATTTCGAATCCGCGCTGAATAATACTCTCGGAGAGTTCATCCTTTTCGGGAGCAGCGGCGACAGCGTCGGCCGTCGAAAATCCAGGAATGACATTTGGTCCGACTAAAACTACAACGAGACCTACCAGACAAACTAGAGCAGAAACTAATAGCTTGCGTTTCATTTTGCAGACTCCTTTGAAGGCGGAAACACTCTTCCGCGGAGAAGGGTGAAAATACGAAACCTGTTACCGTGGCTTCTAACAGGGGGGCTGATCATCTGGGCAGACCAGAGTTTGAGGGCAGCTTTTATCCTAACTGGTCCTGAAGGTCAAGCTAATCGTGAGCCTCTAGATCCTCCACAGAAGCCACCGATTACCCGGATTTCTTCGGCGAAAAGCACGGTCGCTCCAACGGTCTAACAAGGAAGGCGGTGTAATCGGCGTAATCTGTGGCTTCTATTTTTGAGTTTGCGGCCTTTCAATGCTTGCCGAGATGACAACTGCAGTCCAACTTACTAACATGTCCGCTTACCCAAATGTCACTCAAGGGAAAATTCGCAGACGAGTTCGGACCAAAGATTCGCGATCGAGGCGTAGCATATTTCAGATCCGGCCTGGTCAAAATCGTTAACCACTCAGAATCACTGGTCGAAGCGCAAGTAAAAGGACGTCAAACCTATTACGTCCGACTCGAGCTGGGTAAGGCAACTCTCAACATCGCCTGCACCTGTCCTTATTTCCACGAGGGCCTGGAATGTAAACACGTCTGGGCCACAATGTTGGCAGCTGACGCAAGTCAATATCTGGCGGCCGCCGATTTACGTCCTCGTTTACTGATCTACTTTGACGATAACGGGGCGGAAAGATTGTTGCGACTCGCTGAGAAAGAAAAATCTCCCGAAGTCCCGCAACCTTTGTGGCAGAGAGAACTCTCGCAGGTCGCGAGTGTCGCCGCGAGCGGCAACGAGAGAACTGCTTCGGCCTGGACCAACCGTCGTCAAATTCTCTACATCGTCGATCCCCACGCGTCACGAGTTAACAAGACCTTTCGTATCGAAATTGGTTATCGAGAACGAAAGATGAATGGCGATTGGAGCAAGGTTAAGGTTGAACGCATCCCAAAAAACGTCATCTCCACTTTGAATGATCCTGATGATCGCGAAATCTTGTCGATCATCGCAGGTGTCGATGCTGGCTACTACAACATTTACAGTTACGACTTTGCGAACATCGGAAGTCTGATGTCGATTCCTGGTCCTTTGGCCCAACGGCTCGTACCGTTGATGTGTCGTACGGGTCGTTGTATTTTGCGTTCGAAGGAGAAGCCAGGTGACGTGTCGCCGGTTGTTTGGGACGATGGACCACCGTGGCAGTACTGGATGACTGTCGAACCGGATGATTCCAACGACCAATACATTCTTCGTCCCGTACTGCGTCGACCTGAAGATGAGATGAGTCTAGATTCTGTTCTACTCCTCGCAGATACGATTGTGCTCGGTAAGGATAATCGCGCAGCCAGGTTTGATCCGACCGGATCGCGAATGTGGCTCGAAGGTCTGCGCACTGACAATGTGCGAGTTGCGAAAGATGAAGGCGACTCCCTCGTGACCCGATTGCTCGAGTTACCCGGTTCATTCAATCTCGATCTCCCTTCCGAATTGCAGTTTGAGCGAGAGCACATAGAACCACGACCTCACCTAATTATTCGTAAGCCTGAATATGAACACTGGGCCAACGCCGAGTTAAGCGCTGAATTGCGTTTCCATTACGGTAAAGGCTGGCTCTCTTCGGCCGAGAAGCGTCCCGGAATATATGACGCAGCCCAAAAGAAATTTATTGAACGGGACGGTGCGGCCGAGGAGGCTGCGATCGCAATGTTGAAAGGCTTGGGGTTTAAGTTGCGCGGCTACTCGGATGGAAGAGATGCGCTCTACTTACAACCGAAGAAATTACCCAGGGTTGTGCCAGTGCTTATCCAGAATGGTTGGAAGGTAGAAGCCGAAGGCAAGCTGTATCGCAACGCGGGTACATCAAATCTATCAGTCAGTTCTGGCATCGACTGGTTTGAATTGCATGGTTCCGTAAGTTTTGGTGACGGCCTCGAAGTAAAGTTACCCGTCTTGTTAAGTGCCCTGCGAAAAGGCGAGACCATGATTGCGCTTGGTGACGGAAGTTTCGGTCTGATGCCGCAAGAATGGTTGGAAAAGTACGGTATGTTGACGTCGCTCGGTGAAGTTGCAGGCGACCACGTACGATTCAAGCAAACGCAAACTGGCGTACTCGATGCTCTTTTGGCAGCTCGTCCCGAGATAACGTGCGACGAGACTTTTGCTCGAGTTCGAAAGGAATGGCAGGACTTCAAGGGCATTCAACCCGTTAAGGAGCCCCCCGGTTTTATCGGAGAATTGCGAGACTACCAACGCGAAGGTTTAGGTTGGTTTGAATTTCTCCAGCGTTTCAAGTTTGGTGGATGCCTCGCCGATGATATGGGTCTTGGCAAAACCGTGCAGGTACTGGCGCTGCTCGAATCTCGCCGTAACGGAAACCGCGAGAATTCCAGGCCCTCGCTTGTTGTTGTTCCTCGCTCGCTCATATTCAACTGGGAACAAGAAGCCGAACGATTTACTCCTAGGCTCAGGGTTCTGACTCACACTGGCGCTGATCGAGCAAAGAGACGCGAACACTTCGAAGAGTATGATCTGATACTTACTACTTACGGAACCCTACGACGAGACGCGATTCACTTTCAGGATGTGGCGTTCGACTTTGTGATCCTTGATGAAGCGCAGGCGATCAAGAATTCGAAAACTGAGTCGGCCAAAGCGGTGCGATTGTTAAAAGGTAATCATCGTCTCGCGCTAAGCGGGACTCCAATCGAAAATCATCTGGGTGAACTTTGGAGTTTGTTTGACTTCTTAAATCCGGGAATGCTCGGCACAGCGTCGGTCTTCCAGGCATCGACTAATGGTGGACGTCCACCTGACGGCGAGACGCGCCAACTATTGTCGCGAGCCCTTCGACCATTTCTTTTAAGACGTACAAAACAGCAAGTAGCGACTGAGTTGCCGGAAAAACTCGAACAGACGATCTTCTGCGAGATGGAAGAATCGCAACGCCGTCAGTACAACGAGTTGCGCGACTACTATCGATCGTCTTTGTTAAAGGAGATCGAACTAGTCGGGATTAAAAAGTCTAAGATTCAGATACTCGAAGCTTTATTACGATTGAGACAGGTAGCCTGTCATCCTGATCTGGTCCAGGGCAATAAAGGCGGGACCAGTACAAAGTTAGACGTGTTGTTGCCGCAGCTAGCCGATGTAACCGACGAAGGTCACAAGGCTCTTGTGTTTTCGCAGTTCACCAGTTTTCTTTCGATTGTTCGAAAGCGATTGGAAGAGCAGGGAATTGATTACGAATATCTCGATGGGAAGACTCGAGACCGCCAGGCCCCTGTTGAAAGATTTCAGAACGATCCAAAGTGCAAACTGTTCTTAGTGAGTTTGAAAGCAGGCGGTCAGGGTTTGAATCTGACTGCGGCCGAGTATGTTTTTCTGCTTGATCCCTGGTGGAACCCAGCGGTTGAAGCTCAGGCAATCGATCGGGCTCATCGCATTGGACAGTCGCGTCGAGTGTTTGCCTATCGATTGATTACTCGAGATACGGTTGAAGAGAAAGTATTGGCATTACAGTCGACGAAGCGAGACCTGGCAGACGCGATCATTAATGCCGACAACAGCATTCTGAAAAACATCACCGGCGACGACCTCCTGTTACTGCTCTCGTAGTACGTGCCAGATCAAAATAGTTGGCCACTCACCAGAATTTCGCCCCGCTTATCTGAAGTCCTCATCTACACCGCACAACCTCTACTGCCGGACCGCGCGCGTCCCCGCGGGCCAACTTTAAACACAAGTCACCTGAGCCCGCGAGGACGCGCGCGGTCCGGCAAAAGAGGTTGAGTGGTGCGAAAGGAAGGTCAAGTGGTGGAACGGAAGCGCATTTGAAGCCTTACCAGAATCATTGCAAATTGGGAGGGTAAGAAACCGCGCGAAAGGTGGAATTTTGTCACTTCTAGATTACTATTCTTAGTCGTTGCTATTAGAGCGTGATTGCACTAATGTATGCGCAACCGCCCAGAAGGTTTGCATCAGCAGTCGAGTATTGCGACGTGCAAATTAACTAACCGATGTTTGTCTCCGGTTCGAGCCCAGAAACCCGAACCAAGTTCCAAATCGAGGAGAACCCGTGAGCACTACGTCCCCGCTGCTGAGATACTGTCTGTTCTTATCGTTCGTTATTGCAATCATTCCAGTTGTTACCCTTGGTCAAATTCCTGACCGTAACATCAACATGGTCTCGGGTAAGACGTGGCCCGGCGGTGACCCATTTCTTCAACGTCAAAACGAGCCGTCAATAGCCGTCTCATCCCGTAATCCTCTTCACCTTCTCGCAGGGGCGAATGATTATCGCACCGTAGATCTACCAGGGCTTCCCGACGGTGAAGAAAACGGTGACGCCTGGCTCGGAATCTTTAAATCCTTCGATGGCGGCCTGACGTGGCGCAGCACCCTTCTGCCTGGATACCCGCAGGACACGTCTCCCGAAGGCCTTGCTTCACCGAACAAGAGTTTTCAAGGCGGCGCCGATCCAACTGTGCGAGCCGGTACCAACGGCCTCTTCTATTACAGTGGCATAGTTTTTAATCGCGATGAAAAGGGCCTGGGCCAAGTCTTCGTTTCACGATTTATCGACAACAACAACAGTGAACTTGCCGATAGCATTCAATACTTGAGTACATCGGTGATCACCGGTGGTACCTCCGGTCAATTTATCGACAAGCCCTGGCTGGCAGTTGATATTCCCAGACCGGGTGGAGGTCTTTGCCAGATTGGTTCACAGTCTTTCCCAGCCGGAAACGTCTATTTAGCGTATAGCATTTTTCTAGGCGGCGACCCCGCGAATAATCCGCACACTGCAATCATTTTTGCTAAGTCTGGTGATTGCGGCGCAACCTGGGCCGTTACCAAAATTAGCGAAAGCTTTAAGCTTAACCAGGGCACCATCATGTCGCTGAATCCCGCGACTGGTGCGATCTATGTTGCCTGGCGTCAATTCGCAACTCCGAATGAGCCCAATGCGATCGTGTTCTCAAAATCCACCGATGGTGGCAAATCGTTCACCAAGGGCTCAGTAATCTCGACAGTTTCGCCATTTGACCAGGCCAGCACCTCAGTTTCGTTTCGGACCAATTCATTTCCCACGATGACGGTGGACGGTGACGGCAAGATTTACGTCGCCTGGGCGCAACGAGGTGTTGGACCATCAGGCGACGCCCGTATCGTCATCAGCACATCTGCTAACGGTAACTCATGGACCACACCGACTGCTGTCGATCCATCGCCCAACAGAGGTCACCAGATAATGCCGGCTATAACTTTTGCAGCCGGCAAACTGATGACGATCTTTTATGACTTACGCGAGGACCACACGGTCGGAATTTTTGAGCCCTTAGGTGACGGCTCGTACCAGGAAACCCGGAGTCCGCGCGGAGACCTTGCGCCGGCGCCTGGTGAGCCCGCAAAAGTCTTTACTGATGCGATAATGGACCAGGCTCCAGCTGGATTCTCACCGTTGCAGCGCCGGCACACGATAGATGTCCGCGCCTCGCAAGCCGATATCACCCCGAATGGACCGTTGACATTTGATCCGTCGCAGCGAGTCTCGCAATACATCTTTGGCAGTCGGCCAGGTTCTTCTTTAGTCGAACAACTTCAGGTCAATCCGCCAAACCTGCCGATGTTTGCCCAGGGAACAAAGGCTTTTATTGGTGACTACATTGATGTGGGCGCCACGACTTTTCTGCCCACGGCAAATGGAGGATGGCAATTTAATACGACCGCATCGAGTAATGTTGTATTTCACGCCGCCTGGACCGATAACCGGGACGTGCGTCCGCCAACCGGCGCTCCTCCTGATTGGACCAAGTACACGCCCACCGGTCTCAATGGCGGCGCGAGCATATTCGACCCGTCGCAAACGGTGCCGCCCTGCAATTCCAACTTCACCGGAAGTAGAAATCAGAACATCTATACGGCCCGGCTGACAGATGGTTTGTTTGTTGGTTCGGCCGGAAACACCAAGTCGTTGGGAACCGTGCTTGTAAACGGCAACGCTGTACTGTTACAGCGAGCGTTTTCCATCTTTCTACAAAACACGACCACGTCAACAAAGAGCTTTCGAATGACGATTGCTGGACCGCAGCCCGTGGGTGGCCAGGCGTCATTCCAACAGGTTGGTACAGCGCTAACTACTCTCGATGTCAGCATTGGACCACGCTCAACGATCTCTCGATTGGTGTTTGTTACTTCATCCGACCGCCGAGCGATGGTAGTGGTCAATGTTGCGGAAATTTCTGCAGCGGGTGGTGCTGTTGTTCCCGGGGGATTAACCGGGTCGGTTATTCTCAATCCTGATCGCACGAGTCCCGAGCTCACCGACCCGAATCAGGGCGGACAAAACATTGCCAACGCAGAAGTCTACAATCCCGACATCACAACTTTGCCGGTGGTCCTAAGCCAGGATATTGCCAACCAGGACATCGCAAACCAGGACATCGCGAACCAGGATATTGCGAACCAGGACATCGCGAATCCCGACATTGCCAATCAGGATATCGCTAATCAGGACATCGCGAACGTTGACATTGCCAATCAGGATATAGCGAACCAGGATATTGCCAACCAGGACATCGCCAATACCTCAGTATCTGATGCAACCTGGACAGTTAAAAACGACGGCAACACCTACACGTCTTACTCCGTGAAATTAGTACAGAACCAGGAAGCGCCTGCCGGCTTTAAGACGCAGTTGATCCTGTATAAGACCAACACACCCGGTGTTGCACGAGACTGTACCCTTGGAGTGACCCGGCAGAATCTGGTGATTGCGAACGTCGTTAACCCTGTATACACGAATCCTTCTGATCTGACTTCGACGGCGATCACGGATCCGTCAACCAGCAATGCGACTATTATTCTTGCACCGGGCGAACAGGCAAAACTCACGGTGCGTGTGTTTGATCCGAACCGCAACGACAACATTAAGTTTGATATAGGTAAGTCTATATCTCCGGTGTTAGTTGCTCACGGCGCCAATTCAGTTGACGTGAGAAGTGGGAAGAATCAAACACCAATCACACTCGTAGTAACCACTACTATGAATGCAGTGCCCGGAGCGTTGAAGAGTCGTTCTTATACTCTGAACCTTGCGGCCCTGGGTGGTTTTGGAGCGTATTCGTGGAGAATCGCAGAGGGAACATTGCCCGTAGGTTTGGTCCTTAACCCGACGACCGGGGTGATTACAGGGAAACCTGCTGACCGGGGAGTGTTTCTGTTCACGGTCGAGGTGAAGGATTCGGCCTCGCCGCAACACGTCGCACTGCGCTTATTGAAGATCGTCGTTTCATAGCGCCGATCACACTAAGTGCGTTGGAACTGGGAGTTGTGCAGGAGCCTATGCTCATGCTCAACTCCCAGAATCATTTAGTGGGGAGGGCGCGCAGGGTGGGTGCAGCATCACTAGAATCCCACAGTTAGGAAGGTGGGCAGAGCGGCAAGTATGCAGCACTCCAATGTCAGTAGCAGCGTCGCCCCCGCTCTTCCCTCTGCGGCACTCTGCGTCAATTCTGATCTGATTTGGTGAAGGCTAATTTTGGTCATAACAGAAGCATCGCAGAATGCCGCAGAGAAACGCAGAGGGAAGAGCGGGGGCGACGCTGCTACTGACATTGGAGTGCTGCATACTTGCCGCTCTGCCCACCTTCCTAAC
>DASROI010000024.1:0-3560 GCA_035646955.1 Pyrinomonadaceae bacterium | reverse complement strand
GAGAATCAGCTAATCGATGAGAATTACGCAAAGATGCATGTTGAAGCGTTTCCCGGTCGATTCGTACTAATAAGTGTCAGCGACACTGGTCCAGGTATCCCCCAGCAGATTCAGAGTCGAATTTTTGAACCCTTCTTCACTACAAAGGAGATGACTAAAGGCACCGGGCTCGGTCTATCAACCGTTCTTACGATCGTCAAGAGTCACGGCGGCTTCGTTAATCTCTACAGCGAGTTGCACAAAGGAAGCCAGTTCTCAATCTATCTACCTGCATTACAGAGGGACCCTGCATCACCATCTGCGTCTCAGCTTAAAACCGACCTACCGCTTGGTCATGGTGAGCTGGTGCTGGTTGTCGACGACGAAGAATCAATCCGGGAAATCACCAAAGGCACTTTAGAAACTTTTGGTTACAGAGTTTTGACAGCAAGTGACGGAACTGAGGCAGTTACACTCTATGCTGATCATAAGAACGATGTGGCAGTGGTCGTGACTGATATGATGATGCCTTTCATGGATGGACCAGCAACCATCCGGGCGCTACAACGTATGAATCCAACGGTTCGGATCATTGCTGCCAGCGGACTTGGCGCCAGCCAGCGAGCGGCCGATGCATCGCTTGAAGGTGTCGAGATTTTTCTGGACAAACCCTACACGGCTGAAAAGTTGCTCAAGGCTCTCGCAAAGATAATTTCCGGCTAGAAACATCCACAGATTCCGCAGATTACGCCGATCCAAACCGCCTTAATTGCTCTTCTTCTCGTTGGAGTTCAATTCTGTGTGATCGGCGAAATCGGTGGATAAAGCGATATCGTGCGTAGAATTTCCTGCGAGCTGCGAAATCCCGCGCAGTCTTCCCAGCAAGGATCTCCCACAAACGTAACTTTTCAACCGCTTTCCGTTAAAAATTCTTTGGTACGTGGTGTGCAAACTCTACGCTAGCTGCCAATCCATTACCGTTTCAAATAACTGATTGGCAAAGGAGGTCTGTCATGAAAATCCTACTGGCCGTAGATGGTTCACCTTGCAGCTTGTACGCTGTTGAGGAGGTTGCACGCCGCCCCTGGCCCGCCGAATCACAAATCAAAGTGCTTAATGCCTATGAGGTGCCAGTACCCGCCACACCTGAAGGCTGGCTTCTGCCACCTGAACACTTCGACGAACTTGATCGTGCGATTAAGAAGCAGGCAAACGCGATTGTACAAAACGCAGCCCGCACGCTTCGATCACGGCTCCCAGAAGCGGCAATTGAGATTGCTGTCCTGCCCGGATCGCCTCGAGCTGTAATTCTTGACGAAGCGAAGACATGGGAAGCCGATTTAATAGTCGTCGGATCTCACGGATACCGGGCCTGGGAACGTTTTCTAATGGGCTCAGTTTCCCAGTCCGTTGTCTCCCATGCGAAGTGCTCGGTTGAGGTAGTTAGATCTCCCAAGCCAGTTTTTAAACCCGAGACCACGAAGTCAGCTCAAAAGGTGGCAAGCTAGACAATGGCAAAAGTCCTGATACTTGGTGGAGGATTCGCGGGGCTAGTGGCAGCCGATCATTTGGCCAAGACACTGGGCAGCGAGCATCAGATCACACTCGTATCGCGTAGCCGTTGGTTCGTTTTCTATCCAGCGCTGGTAAAGCTTGCTTTTGGCAAATACGACCGAGACGACGTTACGTTCGACCTGCGAAGTGCTCTACTGGATCGCCGCGTGAACTTCATTGAAGCTGAAGTAGCGCGCATTAATCCCGACGAACAAAGAGTGATAGTCGCCCATGGAGAAGCTGAGGGGCAGCTTCCTTACGACTATCTGGTCTTCGCTCTCGGTCGGAGGCTTGCCACGGAAGAAGTAACAGGATTTTACGAGCATGCGCATCATTTATTGAACGTCGATAAGGCTATTCAATTCGGTAGAGCGATTAAGGCGTTTCGCGAGGGACACATTGTCATTGGACAGTGCAAAGGCGCGAGGTTGCCCGTTCCAGTTTTTGAAACGGCGTTTGCCATGTCGCGGTTACTCGAAAAGCGAGGCGATCAATCAAATTGCAGGATCACAATTGTCACCCCTGAGCCAACAGGACTGATATTCAACGATCCCGCAATTACACTGAGGATCAATAAGTCTCTCGCTCGTCGTGGTATCGAGTACTTACCAAACTTTGCGATAACTAGAATTGGTGAAACTCGTGCTACTACTGAGACAAACCACTCGATTGATTACAATCTGTTGATGCTGCTCCCTCCCTTCGATGGAGCATCGGCTGCCTCGCATCTTGGACATACAAATAGTGAAGGCTATCTAAACGTCAATCCAACAATGCAAGTGTCAGGAGTCGATCGAGTTTATGCCATCGGCGACTGCTTAAACTTTGATGGGCCGAAGCTTGGCCACATGGCCGTCCGCCAGGCAGTGGTTGCAGTACAGAACCTCACATCCGAGATTAAAGGTACCGAAATCAAAGCTCATTACCAACATGAGCTGAAACTCGTCATAGATGATGTGGACAACGGTGGACTATTTTTTCAAAAGGACTTGTGGCAAGACGAACAATCAATCTTGAAACACAATCGGTTCTGGAGTTGGGCCAAGTGGGCCCAGGAGAAGTACTGGGAACTCAGTCATTTTTGACTCGTTGAGGCTTCGACTCTCTTTGAAAAGGGGGCAGAAATGAAAATGAAAGCAAATGTTTTTCACGGTAAGAATGTTCTTCGCGTAGAGGAGGTACCAATGCCTCGTGCGGAAGTAGGCGAGGCGATAATACGAGTCACTCTCACTACAATCTGCGGAACCGATTTGCACATCTTACGAGGCGAGTATCCCGTTAAACCCGGATTGGTCATTGGACATGAACCGGTTGGAGTCATTACTGAGCTAGGCGCAGGAGTGACGGGGTATGAGGTGGGAGATCGAGTTCTGGTTGGCGCGATAACTCCATGCGGTCAATGTCGTGGCTGCTTGTCGGGCCACACATCGCAATGTGGACACGGCGAGGGTTACGAGACGCTTGGCGGCTGGAGGTTCGGCAACACCATCAACGGCGCCCAGGCTGAATACCTGCGAGTTCCCTACGCACAAGCAAACCTGGCAAAAATTCCTGACGAGCTGACCGATGAACAGGTGGTGCTGCTTGCGGACATCGCTTCAACCGGATTCGGCGGAGCGGAATCGGCCGGCATAAAGATCGGCGACGCTGTCGTCGTCTTCGCCCAGGGGCCGATCGGATTGTGCGCGACTGCCGGGGCAAGGCTACTTGGAGCATCTTTAATAATAGGCGTGGATGGTGACGAACACCGGCTGGCAATGTCCAGGCGAATGGGCGCCGACGTCACACTCGATTTTCGATACGTAGACGTTGTCGCAGAAGTAAAACGATTGACAGGTGGAGGCTGCGACGTAGCGATCGAGGCCCTGGGAACCCAACAGACCTTTGAGCGAGCGCTGAAGTGTTTACGACCTGCGGGTACGCTATCGAGCCTTGGTGTTTATTCCGGGAAACTCGAAATTCCTTACGAGTCATTTGGCGCTGGCATTGGCGATTACCGCATCGTGACCACCTTGTGTCCCGGCGGC
>DASROI010000023.1:0-53543 GCA_035646955.1 Pyrinomonadaceae bacterium | reverse complement strand
GGAGTAAGCAGATCGATCTCGATCTCCGCCAGGTTGAAAAGTTTCTCGGCGAACCCTGCGTTGGTTTTGTTCCGAGCGACTATCAACTCGCCGTGAGTTCGATCAATCTCGGTACGCCCTTGGTCCAATGCGACTCGTCATCGAAGATCTCAGCCGAGATTCGCAGAATCGCTCAAACCATAACCAGTGGCCAGGTCGCAATGGAAGAACCAAAAGCAAAGCGTAGTTTTTGGAGTTCGTTCAAGAAAGACCAGCAACCCGAGGTCAACCTCCGTAACCCATCTTTAGGCAAAGTCTAAATTCAGCCCTCATCGGTAAAAAATTATGGCACTCCGCGAACGATTAATCAGGGACAACGGCGCCCCAGCCGCCGGAAACGGAATGGATGGCACAGGCCAGAATTCATTCCAGGAAATGAAATCGCGTCTACACCGGACGCTTATCAACCGCATGGACCTGACCAAACTCTCAAGTTTGAGTCCGGAACAAGTACATGCGGAAGTTCTTCGCCTCGCAGAAACGGTCCTTGCGCAGGAGGCAATGCCACTTTCTGCGTCGGAACGAGAGCGACTGGTTAGCGATGTCCAACACGAACTCTTCGGACTTGGACCATTAGAGCCATTACTCGCCGACCCGACCATCTCCGACATACTCGTGAACTCTGCTCACACGATTTACATTGAGCGGCGCGGAAAAATTGAAGCTACCAATGTCAGGTTTAAAGACGACGAGCACTTGATGCGTGTGATTGAGCGCATTGTTTCCTCAGTCGGGCGCCGAATTGACGAATCTTCGCCGATGGTGGACGCGCGCCTGCAGGACGGTTCGCGTGTAAATGCCATCATCCCGCCACTGTCGATTGATGGCCCAGTCTTATCGATCAGACGTTTCGGTTCTGACCCGCTGCGAATGAATGCGCTGGTCGGTAACAAAGCGCTCACCAAAGAGATCGCTGAAATGCTTGAGATGTGTGTTAAGGCACGACTCAACGTTTTGATCTCAGGTGGTACCGGCGCCGGTAAAACCACACTACTTAACGCACTGTCTGCGTATATTCCTGAAAACGAACGCATCGTCACGATAGAAGATTCGGCCGAACTTCAACTGCAACAGCCACACGTGGTGAGACTGGAAACCCGTCCGCCAAATATTGAAGGACGCGGCGAAGTGACGCAGCGAGACCTCGTTAGAAACGCACTGCGAATGAGACCCGACCGAATTGTGATTGGTGAGGTCCGCGGTGGCGAATCGATCGACATGCTTCAAGCTATGAATACCGGTCACGACGGGAGTTTGACAACCATCCACGCGAATACTCCCCGAGATGCTCTGGCGAGACTCGAGACTATGATTCAGATGACCGGTATGCGTTTGTCGGATCGCGCGATGAGACAACAAATAGCCTCGGCGCTCGACCTTGTTCTCCAGGTCGCCCGTATGTCCGATGGTTCACGTCGAGTTACCTCGATTGCGGAATTGACCGGAATGGAAGGCGAGACGATCACCATGCAGGAGATCTTCTTGTACGAACGAACCGGCGTTGATGCCCAGGGTCAGGTAGTCGGCAAATTCAAGTCGACGGGTATCCGGCCACGGTTCGCTGAACGGCTCAAGTCATTTGGTATGCAACTGCCGAGAGCATTCTTCGAGGAGCTATAAAATGATCATATCCTTCCTCGTATTTGTCTTCGCTCTGTTTCTAGTGTTGGGAGCTTATTTACTCGCAACTCATGGCAGTGACGCCAAGCGAGTACGTCTGCAAAAACGATTGCAAGACGCGCTCCTCCATTCGTCGCATGTTGAGGATATTGACGTTGTGCTCGCTCGCAACGAGCTGATGAGCGAGATCCCCTGGCTCAATCGCTCGTTAATACAACTGCAGTCAGCACTGCATTTGAAAAAGATGCTGGATCAGGCCGACCTGCACATCACGCCGTCACGGTTGATGATGTTTTCGGGAATGGCTGGAGTGTTGGGAGCGTTGGCGACTTCGGTCCTAACCTATTTGATCCCGGTAATCGTTCTTGTCGGATTGAGTACTGCCTGTATCCCACTGGTCCACGTTTGGTGGAAGCGAAAAAGACGGTTCGATGCCTTTCTTGAACACCTTCCGGATGCACTTGATCTGATGAGTCGCGCGCTGAGTGCTGGTCACGCCTTTTCCGAGGCCTTGCACATGGTGTCCAGCGAAATGCCTGAACCAATCGCGACTGAGTTTCGCAAGACTTACGAAGAGCAGAACCTGGGTTTGTCGCTCAAGTTAGCACTCGAGAATCTAACGGAACGTATTCCCTTATTGGACCTTCGCATGTGTATCACCGCGGTCCTCATTCAGCGTGAGACTGGCGGTAACCTGGCTGAAATTCTTGAGAAGGTTGCCTACACAATTCGTGAACGCTTCCGCATCATGGGCGATTTAAAAACGCTAACAACCAGCTCACGCATGTCGGCGTGGTTGCTGTGCGCTCTGCCAATTTTCGTTGCAATGATGGTGACCATCATGAACCCTGAATACATGAGCGTTTTGTGGAAGGATCCCCGGGGTCACTACCTAATTGCAGCTGCTCTGTTCATGCAAATCACCGGAATGCTTATCGTTAGAAAGATTCTCAACATTCAGATCTAACACTGCGCCCGGCCCGCGCATGAACGGCGAGCCGGCGCCCAGACGAAAGACCGAACACTCCAATGCTACTAATAATCGGGATCTCCACTTTCGTTTTCATCACCCTTGGTATGTTGGGTGTTTACTGGCTGGTCTATCGTCCACAAAGCGCGGCTACCGAGCGGTTGAGAAGCCTCGCCGTAAAAAACGGTGGTCCAGTTGGTGCTTCAGTAATCATTCCTGAAGACAATCCGGCTACGGAAATAGCGCACCGGCTTGCTTCTCCAATCAATAAGCTACTGCCTCCTTCGGCCAGTGAGGCGAAGAAGCTGCAGAAGCAGTTGATGCACGCTGGATTCCGGTCCGACAGTGCTCCAATCGTCTATCGCGCCATCCAACTGACAAGTATGGCTGGCTTTCCGGCGATAGTGGCGTTGATTTGCGCAGTTCTGGCCAGGCCACTGCAAAGTGCGATCGTCTGGATCATCCTGGCGTTCGTAGCGGGGTTTATCCTTCCGCGCTTCGCCCTGAAACGCATAACTAATAAACGACAGCGATTGTTACGCTGGGGACTCGCCGATGCGCTTGACCTGATGGTGGTATCGGTTGAAGCCGGCCTCGGATTGAACGCAGCGATGCTAAAAGTTAGTTCTGAGATGAGGGACGCTCATCCGGAAATAGCGATTGAGCTCGAGCTCGCAAACCTCGAAATTCGAGTAGGTCGTGAACGTGACGAGGCACTCCGGAATTTAGCCGAGCGCACCGGTGTTGATGACCTGCGCAGCCTGGTTGCGATGTTGATTCAAACCGACAAGTTCGGTACCTCAATCGCCAAAGGCCTGCGAGTCTTCTCTGATTCGCTTCGAACCAAGCGACGACAACGTGCCGAACAGGAAGCTCAGAAAGCGGCCGTCAAATTGCTGTTGCCGCTCGCTTGTTTCCTTTTCCCGACGCTTTTCATTGCCATACTTGGCCCGGCGGCCCTGAACCTCATGGACGTTCTTGCAAAGATGTAGAAGGAGCAAACATGAATAAACGAAGAATCATAGCGGTGCTAATTGCCTTCGTTCTCACTATCGCAGCGACTGCAATGTGGAGCGCATCCACGATCGAACGTGAGGGAGATCCCGACGCTAATGTGCTTGAGGACTCGGGTTCTGATGCAGGAAATAATGTTACGGAGCAGAAGAAGGGCGGCAACAAGATCGTTAAGGTTTTAGCCGCACCATTCAAAGCCTTTGGTAGCCTTTTCAAGCGCAACAACGATGGCAAGTTTCAACGAATGTCCGAAAAGGACGCCGAAAAGTTTCAAAGCGTAGGTGTCGAGCGAGTTGATTACGACCGCAACGCCGACAAGAAACGCACCATCACCGGTTCTGCCAAGGAACACCTGCAAATTGGCAGGCAGTTGCTGCTCAGCGGCCAAGTTAATGAAGCCATTACTGAACTCTCGATGGCCGCTTCATTAGATCCGAAACTGACTGAGGCTCACAATCTTCTTGGAGTTGCTTACGATCAAAAAGGTCTAGTTGATCGTGCCAGGGAGTCATACGAAAAAGCAGTCAAGTCCGACTCGGATGATGCCGAGACGTTGAACAACCTTGGCTTCTCTCTCTACAAAGCCGGCAATTATCGCGCAGCAGTCGACCGGTTGAAGAGAGCTGCCAAGCTGGCTCCAACAGATGAGCGCATATTAAACAATCTCGGCCTGGCGCTTTGCCGTCTGGGCAAGTTTGATGATGCTTATAAGAGCTTCGCTCGCGCAGGTGGGCCACTGACTGGCAACCTGAACATTGCCAAGATGCTTGAGCGGTTCGGACGTGAAGATGACGCAATCAAGTATTACGAAGATGCGCGTAAGATCGATCCAAACAACTCAATTGCTCTACGCCGGCTCGCCGATCTCTACAAACGCGTTGGCAAGCTAGTCGAAGCGGAAGAGGTTCGCGTTGCTTTGGCCGCGAGGTCCAATGGCAGCGGCTCAGTTGCAACCATGGAAAGATAATTTAGAAGGGAACTCACATGTCGCAAACGACGATCCTGACGCGCGCAGAAATTGAAAGTATGGGGCCGCCCCTGCCCGAAGAGTTGCATGACACCGGTATTGGAGAGGGTTTCTTATGTGACCTGGCATTGAAACACGTTGCCATGCTTCCTGATCCAACCACCGTGGCCGTTTCTGAACGCATGCACCTGCCGCGTACGTTGACCGAGGAGATACTTCAGAAGCTTTATCGGGAAAAGCTGATTGAAGTGAGAGTTCAAGCGGCCGTAGGTTCAACTCGATATGCAATGTTGGACCACGGTTGGGATCGTCTGACGAGGTTACTGAGTGTTAGTGGTTATACGGGTGCGGCGCCAGTCTCGCTCAATGACTACGCACATATGATGAGATTGCAGTCCATTCCGTCGAATCCTGCATCGATGGAAATAGTGAGAAGATCATTTCACGATCTGGTCCTGCCGGACTCCCTGCTCCAGACTTTAGGCTGCGTTATCAATTCACGCAGATCTCTATTTCTGACTGGACTACCCGGAACCGGAAAAACTGCAGTCGCCGAACGTATCAACGGCGCGTTAGCCGGTGGGATTTGGATACCCTACGCTGTTGAAATCGACAATCAGATCATCAGGGTTTTCGATTCACACTGTCATCGTCCGCTTGGTGAGGATGAAACACCCGTTGAATATGACCGCCGGTGGGTGCTCATTGAGCGTCCGCTGGTTGTTGTCGGTGGCGAACTCACCCTCGAGAATGCGGATTTAACCTGGAGTAACGCCGCCAAGTTTTACGAAGCACCGTTCCAAATGAAGTCGAACGGCGGCACGCTAGTCATCGATGACTTTGGGCGGCAACGAGTCGCACCGCAGGATTTGTTGAATCGTTGGATCGTCCCACTTGAGCGCCGGGTCGATTACCTTGCTCTGCACACCGGAAAAAAGATTGAAGTTCCTTTTGAGCAGCTTGTTGTGTTCTCGACTAACCTCGAGGAAAAGGATCTGGCTGACCAGGCATTCCTTCGCCGAATGGGTTATCGCGCTCGTGTCGAACCACCAACTCCCGCTGCGTTTTCAGAAATATTCAAACGACAGGCCTCCAACCGCGGGGTGACCTGGGATCCGCCGGTGATGGACCACCTGCTGACCAAGTATCGGGTGGAGCACCGGCAGATGAAGGGCTGCGAACCAAGGGACTTGATCGATCGAGCAAGCGACATCTGTTTGTTCGAAGCGTTGCCGTTACATCTGACGCCGCAGATCCTGGACATCGCCTGGAAAAATTATTTTGGAACATCACATTCCTTTGCTCCGGTCGCTACCCAGGAAACAATGATCGAAAGAACTCTCTCCGATCCGCTCGAGCTCTAAAACTGAGCCAGTTTCAACAATCGGAGGAGAGCATGCGTCAAAATCTGAAATCCTATTCCCGACTCGTTCTTGTAGGAATGCTGTTGAGTTGTAGTGGCGCGGTTTCCATGGCGCAGTCTGCCAATACGGAGCCGGGCAAATCTGTCGAAGCTGAACAAAAGGCACAAGTTAGACTAAAGCTCAAAGACGGTACATACCTGAACGTTGATGACGCCTGGGAATCACCTCAGGGTATCTGGTACCGGCAGGGAAGTTTGAGTTACCTCGCTTCAAGGGATCGTGTTAAGTCGATCGATCGCGTCAACGCGAACACCAATACAAACGATAAATCCGATGAAGAGGCTGCAACCGTTATGCAGCCTGCCGCAGCAGAACTGAGTGATGATGAAAAACCAGCGTGGATTCATTTGAAGGGCGGAGCGAAAGTGGAAGCCGACAGTGCATCCGAATCCGCTGCCGGAGTGTGGTACAAGCGTGGACCACTTTCACTATTCATCGAGCGCGCTCGAATCGATCACATCGAGCGTGAAACTGCGGCAGTCGCCGCTGGTCCAAAAGAAAGAGGTTGGAGTACCGGCAGTCAATCCCTGGACAAGCTCATTAAACAGAACGGCGGGAGGTATGGAGTTGATCCTTACCTGGTGTTCCTCGTTATGGAGCAGGAGTCTCATTTCAATACTCGTGCTGTTTCTCCAAAGGGAGCGCGCGGGCTAATGCAGTTGATGCCCGGCACGAGCGCTCGTTTTGGTGTTCGACGTCCTCATGACGCGGCCCAAAACATTTCCGGCGGGACGCGATACTTGAGGGAGTTGCTCAATCGTTTTAACAACCGAGTCGACCTGGTGTTGGCGAGCTACAACGCTGGTGAAGGAGCCGTAATTAAGTTTGGTCACCGAGTACCGCCTTATCGCGAGACGCGAAATTACGTGAAGAAGATTAGCTTTCGGTACAACCGCGGTAAGGATAAGGGCAAACCCTCAAGTCAGGCGACGTCGAAAAACACCTCGACAGGAGAGCAGTGATGGCCAAAACATCATTAAGAGTGCGCAATTTTGTATGTCTATGTTCGATGGTCCTCCTCGGCAGCTCTTTGTATGTTTCGAGTGTTTTTGCTCAGGCTGGAAATGGTCCGCTCAACAACAAGGCCGTAGTGAAATTGGTGAAGGCTGGTTTCAAAGAGAAGACGATTATTTCGATAATCGGGAGCCGGCCGGCTAACTTTCAGCTCGACACTGATCAGCTGATTGAGCTGAAACATAATGGCGTTAGCGAAAACATTATCCTCGCGATGTTATCCCAGAGTGTTGGTTTCGATTCGCCAGATGAAGACTGGAGCAGTAACGACTCGTTCTTTAAAGGACTCAAAGGTTCGAGCTCAGATCCGAATTCTCAAAGCGCAAACATTTTTGGTTCTGGAGCAAGTTCGGGAAGTTCTAACAGAAGTCGTGGTCGAGAAGTGGGCGATGAGAATGAGGGAACTGTGACGGGTTCGGCTACGGTACGCATAATAAGGCCACCGTCCGAAGCAGGGGGCGCTTCTGAACCCAAACTCGAGAAAACACCAACGCTAGATAACGAAGCTGTTATTCAACTTGTAGAAGCCGGCTTCTCCGAAGGGACCATAATTAAGCGGATAGCGGGGTCGCCAGTGGACTTCGATCTAACACCCGCAAGATTGGACGAGCTGCACAAGCGGCGAGTGTCTGACGCCATCATTACTGCCATGAGTCAGGCCATGAATGGCGACAAGGAGTAATGGCCTCGGTTAACGCATTTCAACGTCCAGAAAAATTTACAAATAAAGGTGGATCCTGTTCCCGCTCAACTCCCAGGCTCTGACTCTGATCGTTTAGTTGGACAACTCAATCTGAGTTCAGGGGTTTGGTCGAAGTTGAGCGGGAAGAGGGTCCACCTTTTATCTTTTCGGCTACGGCCAAAATGTTACAGATCCTCTCGTTCGCAGCCTCCCGTGTCATTGAGATACACGTTCTTAACTTCTGCAAATCAGCTGATAACCGACTAACTGTTGAAATAGTTGATCTTCTGTGCAATCCGCTGTCGCGGCACAGTCGTTGCCATTGAAAATGAAGCTATGGCGAGCAGTGATCTGCCTGGCATTAATAATAAAGACGTAATTGTAGAAGATTCGAGACGGAGGAAAGATGCGACCAATTAAGCACGCGGAACGAGGATTGACCTTTGTAGCTGCAAGGACTTTCAATCTAATTCAATCGGTGAATAAATTCAGGCCGAACCCCTCATTTACACCAAAGTGGTCTGAAAAACCCCTTTTGAAATCCTGGCAGAAGAGTAAGCCAACACTTGGCTGGCCGCGTACTACAGACTCACTTTGCCCAAACTGTGTAATCGAGGCAAGAGAGGCGATCCTGTCTGGCAAGAAAGATGTGAGTGTTCTCATCAACGAAAAGGTCGGAGAAATCAAGGCTCAGATTGTTGAGCGCGACGGTGAGATCTGGATGATCAAGGACTGCCCGCAGCACGGCCACTTTGAAGATATGATGGCGATCGATTCGAAGTTCCTGACGCACATCGAAAAGATGTTTCCGGGACGCGACATCGATGCTCATAACGACGAAAAGCTTCATAATCACGGTTCCAGCACAGTGAAGTACGGCCGAGGCGCTGTTCTGACCGTCGACCTTACCAATCGTTGCAACATGATGTGCGACCCGTGTTTCATGGACGCCAACCAGGTTGGCTTTGTTCATGAGTTGAGCATGGACGAGATTAAAGAAATTCTGGACAATGCGATCACCATCAAGCCGAGAAGACAGATGTCAGTCCAATTCTCAGGTGGTGAGCCGTCGATTTCTCCGCACTTTATCGAAGCCATCAAGTATTCGCGCAAGGTCGGTTACAACAGCGTTCAGGCTGCCACGAACGGAATCGAATTCGCTAAGAGCAAAGAGTTCTGCCGGGAAGCCGCTGAAGCTGGACTGCGTTATGTCTACCTGCAGTTTGACGGTATTGGCAACGACGCTAACAGCCATCGTCAGGTGGGTAACCTGTTCGACGTGAAGATGCGCGCTATAAACAACCTGCATGAAGCCGGTGTTGAGATTGTGTTAGTAACAACGCTGGTCAATGGAATCAACAATGATCAGGTCGGCTCTATCATTCGCTTCGCGCTCGACAATCCGAAGAAGATTGCATTTCTATCGTTCCAGCCAGTTTCTTTTACTGGGCGTGACGAAGAGATCACCGAGCAACGTCGTCTGCAACAACGTTACACACTTTCACACCTGGCTCACGACGTTAAGAATCAAGTCGGTATCACAGAACCGACCCGCGATTGGTTCCCGCTTTCTTTGATGGGCGCTTTCGCGGATTTTGCTGATCTCGTGCATGGACCAGAAGCCGAGTGGGGTCAGGTCTCGTGCGGTTGTCACCCGAACTGCGGAGTTGGTACGGCAGTGATGATCGATAAGGAAAATAAGGAAATGCGACCGGTGCCCGAGTTTCTAAATATTCCGGGTCTGGTCAAAGACATGCAGAAGATTACCGACGCCGCGCGCGGTAAGTGGATGTCGAACCTCATGATGGGATTAGCGTTGTTGAAGCATTACAACCCATACAAGTCGCCATCCCAGTTTACGCTTTACGAGCTGTTCAAAAAGTTCGATAAGTCGTTTGGCTTAACGGGCAAGGATTACGGCAAGGTGAGTGGCGATCGCAACAAGACCGATATCGAAAAGAGACGTTCCGACCGTTGGAACTTCCTCTTTATCGCCGGCATGTGGTTCCAGGATCTTTTCAATTACGATTTCAGACGCACTGAGATGTGCATCATTCCCTACGGGACCCAGGAAGGTGAGATCTCGTTCTGCGCCTATAACACCGGCATCGGTTGGCGCAATATCATCGAGAACATGCACCAGAACGCGACCGTGGCGAAATGGTATCAAGAGCATGGCCGTCACGAGATTTTTGCTGGTGGCAAGGATGTGCAATTAGCCGAGAAGGCTCACGGTCTCATTCTTAATGAGGTTGACCTGCGGCGACCAAACAAGCCGCAGATGGAGGGTCCGAAGACTGCTCATGAAGAGGCTGTCATGATGCGAAAGATGTATCAGGAAATGGTCCTCAACAAGCAGCTTGATATCAAACAAGCCGATAAACCCGTTCAAATCAAGGGGTTAGGTCGTAAGAAAGAGGAAGAGGTCGAAGCAGTCCTCGTTTAAGGTCAAATCACCATTCCCGAGCCCCGCGAACAGCCATCTGAGCGCGGGGTTCGATTGTGTCAATCGACTGTTTGTCGCTGTGAACTTGACCTAAAGCATTGAGGACGTGTTAAATATCTGTCCCGAAAACGAACTGACTGATTAAAGGAAAGCACAGGAAGAATGGCAATAGTTACTGTTAATCAAGGTGAATCGATTGAAAGCGCACTCCGGCGTTTCAAACGCAAGGTGATGACTGAGGAAATTATTAAAGACGCCAAGAAGCACGCATTCTTTATTCCACCCGGACAGAAAGCGAAGCTGAAGTCTGCGCTCGCACGGAAACGGAATAAGAAAAAAGGCCGAATGCGTGTCCCGCGTGACTAGTTAGTGCTCCCCTGTCGAGCGGCACCGGCCGCACTCTTTATCTCACCAGCCGTCTTTAACCCAAGGCCGATAAGTGGGACGTTCCTGAGTGAGCGGACCGCTGAAAGTGGAGTGTGCCAGGACTCACTCCGTGAGATGATAGACTCAGATGACACGAATTCTAGTTACTAACGACGACGGTATCCACTCAGACGGCCTGATTCAATTAGAAAAGGCGTTGAAAGAGATTGGCGATGTTTATGTCGTGGCGCCCGCCTCTGAAATGAGTGGCGCTTCACATAGTCTGACACTCGCGAGGCCTTTGCGGATCAGGCAAATGGACTCACATCATTGGGCAATCGATGGAACGCCCACTGACTGTGTAACACTTGCTCTAAATAGAATCCTTTCCGAGTCCGAACGTCCGGATATTTGCGTGTCTGGAATTAATCACGGCGGCAACCTGGGCGACGACGCAACCTATTCAGGTACTGTTGCTGGAGCGCTGGAAGCTACGATCCTGGGCGTTCCGGGCATCGCTCTCAGCCTGGTGGCGAGAGACAACTTCGACTTTACAGACGCGGCCGCGTTTGCAGTAGTGGCAGCGCGTAAAGTGCTCGAAGAGAATTTGCCCGAGGGCACTCTCCTGAACATCAATATTCCCCCAGGCGAAATTAAAGGTGTTAAAGTGACTCGGCAGGGAATTAAGAACGCCCGGCCAGTCATTACCGAACATATCGACCCTCGTGGCAAACCTTACTTCTGGATTGGTGAAGAGTATTTCAATACCAATTCCGTTGAAGGAACGGACTATCATGCTGTTCAGGCCGGTTACATTTCGGTTACTCCTTTACGCAGCGACATGACTGATCACCGAGCGCTCGCAGCTATTGAGACCTGGAACTATCTTAAGGATTCAGAATTACTTCAGAAGAGTTAATAACTGATTTGCATACATCGCAGCCCTTTAACCGACAGCCATCTGCATCGCTTCAGGAATATTCAATCCCGAGAGAGCGAATGGTTACGCGGTTGCGCGAGCATTACGGTATTCGAGATCCGAAGGTGCTGGCTGCGATGCGACAAGTACCTCGTCACGTCTTCGTTCCAGAAGCTCTCCAGGGCAGGGCTTACGGTGACCACGCTTTACCGATCAGTGCAAACCAAACCATCTCTCAACCTTTTATTGTGGCCAGGATGACAGAGTTGCTGGAACTTGGTGACAACAGTAAGGTACTCGAGATTGGCGCAGGATCTGGTTATCAAACGGCCGTTCTGTCCAAAGTTGCCGCCCAGGTTTATGCGATCGAAAGAATTGGAGATCTCGCGCGCGAAGCTCAGAGCAGGATTCGCCAATTAGAGATCTACAATGCGACAGTTAAATGCTTTGATGGCACGTTGGGTTGGGCCGCTCATGCTCCGTACGACGCAATTTTGGTTGCAGCCGGTGGTCCAACTATTCCAGAGCCCCTTGTAAACCAGCTTAAATTAGGCGGACGTCTCGTGGTTCCAGTAGGAGAATCTCGAGAAGCTCAAAGACTTATTCGTGTCATCAAAACTGAAAAGTCCTTCAAGCAGGAAGATCACGGTGCCTGTGCTTTTGTTCCCTTGATCGGCCAACATGGCTGGTCCGATCGTTAACCGTTCACCCAACACTCTTGTTCTCTTCTAAAACATGGTCGCAAAGATAATTGGAATACTGTCCAGTTTCATCGTAGCCACAATTTCGGCTTTGGGATACTCGGGAGTAGTTCTGCTGATGGCAATTGAATCGGCGTGCATCCCGCTGCCTTCTGAGATCATCATGCCGTTTTCCGGTTATCTCGTTTCCAAAGGAGAGCTCAATCTTTGGGGTGTTGGTATTGCCGGGGCAGTTGGCTGTGTGTTGGGCTCTCTCGTCGCATACTGGGTTGGAATGTATGGTGGACGGCCTTTTATTGAGAAATACGGCCGCTACATTCTACTGTCGCGGCATGACCTCGATCTGGCGGATCGATGGTTTGCCAAGTATGGCGAGCTAATAGTCTTCGTTAGTAGGCTACTACCGGCTATCAGAACTTTCATCGCCTTTCCAGCCGGTGTTGCTCGAATGAACCTGACGCGGTTCATCATTTATACATTTGCGGGTTCGTTGCCGTGGTGCCTAGGCCTGGCTTACGTAGGACAGAAACTAGGTGAACAGTGGGACAAGGACGAAACGTTGAAGAACTGGTTTCATCGATTCGACTTTGTAATTGGAATCATCGGAGTTATCGCCGTCGCCTGGTGGATCTGGCGACATATCAAACACTCACGGCCAAGTCACGCCACGAAACAAGAGGTCGTAGACTAGTCCATTAGTATCTGCTTTGCTTTCGCATACGCAATTCTAAAAGGAGGCAGTCCTTCATCGACGGACGCTTTTAGAATTTTCAACATTACCTGGTGAAGACCGTCCACTCTGTCGCCGGCCTTTTCACGGCTCCAGCTCAATAGCTCACGACACCCATTAATTATTCCGCCTGAATTAGCAATGCAGTCAGGAGCGTAAATCACTCCTCTCGAATGAAGTTCATCACCATGTCGATCCTCAAGTAATGGATTGTTGGCGGATCCTGCGACAATCTCGCACCTAAGGCGGTCAATGGTCTGATCGTTTATCACTCCTCCGAGCGCACACGGAGAAAAAATATCAGCTCGCACGTCGAAGATTTCATCTGGGGCAGTCGTTCTCGCTCGAAACTCTTTGCTAAGACGTTGCGACTTACCGGGATCGACATCGCTGACAATCAGCTTGGCGCCCGCATCGTGAAGATGTGAAGCGAGATGATAGCCTGTCGAACCGCATCCCTGGATTGCAACGGTCCTGCCGCCAAGGTCACGGCTTCCCCAACGATGTTCGGCACAAGCCTGAATCGATCGAAATACTCCCCGAGCGGTGAACGGAGATGGATCGCCAGACTGATCAGGTAGCCCTCCAACAAATTTAGTCTCTTTTCGCACCATCACCATGTCATCCGGTCGGGTTCCTACGTCCTCTGCAGTGATGAATCTTCCCTGCAGTGTATTCACGAAACGTCCATGCTCGCGAAAGATCTGCTCACGATCTCCGCGTTGCGGGTCACCAATAATTACCGCTTTGCCTCCGCCAAGGGGTAGACCGGCAAGGGCGCTCTTGTAAGACATTGCGCGCGAGAGACGAATGGCATCAACGACGGCAAGCTGATCTTCCACATAGTTGAAGAATCGAGTGCCACCAACTGCCGGACCAAGTTTTGTACTGTGAATGGCGATGATTCCTCGATAATTAATTTCCGGATTAGACCAGGTCACGATTTGTTCATGCTCAACCTCTGCCGACAATCGCTCTGCTAGCTGTTCGAGTCTGTCTTTCATCTCTTTATCCTTATGAGGAATTCGCGGAAATCTTTTATTAAAACGTGTTTGAGGATAGGCCAGGTTCCCTGAAAGGTTGAATCCAAAAAATTGGTTAATGGAGGGTTTGACAGGGCTCGTTGTCAAATATGGATCGCCCGACTATTTATTCGAATGGTCTATAATCCTCCCGTTCAATTCGAATGCATGTCTTGATTTTGACGGGCCGCTTGCCAGGAGAATCTTCGTGTTCCTTAAAAATATTTTTGTCTACCCGATCAAATCCATGAAGGGCACTGAAGTGCCTGAAGCGAGTGTCGAAGAAAAAGGGCTGCAACACGATCGTCGTTGGATGCTGATCGACGCTAACAACCGTTTCATAACCCAACGCGAACAACCCCGGCTCGCACTCCTGTCTGTGGAAGTTACACCCGAGGGCCTGCTGATAACATCGCCGGCAGATGGGCAGGTAACGGTGCCTTTTCAACCCTTAGACGGTCAGCCTGAAAGAGTCAACATCTGGGACAACATCAGCGATTCGCTGATAGTTAGTAGGGAGCTGGACCAATGGTTCAGTCAGGTACTTCAGATCTCATGCCGCCTAGTTCAGATGGCGCCTGAAGATAAGCGCCCTGTGCCTGTTGAATATGCAGTGAATTCTGAGTCCGTTAGTTTTGCGGATGAGTACCCGTTCATGTTGGTGAGTGAAGGATCGCTCGACGAGCTAAACAGACGACTCGATGTTCCAGTCCAGATGAATAGGTTCAGACCTAACTTTGTAATCGCTGGTTCGCTCCCTTTTGCAGAAGACGAATGGAAAAATATTTCCATCGGGTCGACGTCATTTCATGGGGTGAAGTCTTGCGGCAGATGTGTGATGACCACTGTGGACCAGGAGACTGGTGTCAAAGCGGGTCCTGAACCACTAAAGACTCTCGCCGAGTTTAGGGAGAAGAACGGCAAAGTTCTCTTTGGTCGAAATTTGATTGCGGCTAATCCTGGCGGAGTGGTTCGAGTTGGGGATCCGCTTATTGTTAGTGGTGCGGACACTTAATTAGAGGCAGGCAAATGCTGCTTTCGAAACGGGAAAAGAAGTTGCTTCCAATAACTAATCGGAACAACTTCTGAGAGGCCGTACGACTCAGGCATCCGCTTGCCAGGTAGATAGAAGGTGCCAAACAAGAGGTCCAGGATGGGAAGCTCTCCGGCAAAGTTCTTGTTGTAAGCCGCTGGCTCGTTGCTGTGATGCCAATGGTGAAACTGCGGCGTGGTAATTACCCAGCGCAGCGGTCCGAGACTCATTTTTACATTCGCATGAATTAATACTGCCCAGAAGACCGCTAACAGCAGGTAGGCTCCAAAGGTGGCCTTGCTAAAGCCCATCATATAGAGCGGAACAATCGTGAGGGCCTTGGTCACAATCTGATCGAGCGGATGTACGCGCGCCGCAGCCAGCCAATCCATTTCAGAAATGCTGTGGTGCAGTTTGTGAAATTTCCAAAGGAAGGGAACCTGGTGTGATAGCCGGTGACCGATGTACCCGCCTATGTTGGCAATAACAACTGCTTCGGTAAGTTGCGCGACTCTTGATTGGGAAGCGACTGCGAACTGAAAGCTCGGACTCACAAGCCAGTGCAACAAGACGATCAAAGTGCCTACGACCAAAAACGTTGAAACGTCCGCCAGGCTCCGCGTGAAGAGGAAATGGATCACATCGGTGGTCCATCCGCGCCGGAAAATCCTTTGTTCGCGATGTAATGGCAGAAAGCGTTCCAGCGGTATGAATATTATTGCCCCGACAATCAGTCCAAATATGCCATTCCGAACCATTGCATTTCCTAAGACGACTTTCGGCGTTCGAAAGTTTCATTTTGACTGCCTGGAGCCGATTGCCCCTCGCGGAGAACTCACTCATCATCAGTTCGGGCCGTTCCGTCACATGGTTGTCACAATATTTGTGCTCGTAGTGTTGTTAGGCAAGAACGGCGCAAGGCAGCTGATGTTGTTCTTTGCCCGATCATAAGTCAAAAATGCAAATAGCCGGGGAGGCTGGTGACTACAAATGACTAACTCAAGAAGACGAAAATTCTTACAGCAAAGTGCGATTGGTCTCGCGAGTTTCGGGCTTTCGGGATTGGTCCTTAAGTCAGATGCACTGCCCACTCAGGAGGTAAATCGAGACCAGGCAGACCGGACACAAATTCAGTTGGCACCTGCGCCGAAACAACCGCTGGTCAAAGAAGATCTAAAAAGAGTTACACCGCAACCGTATGGACCATTTTATCGAGCTGGTGCGCCTTTTCGAGGCAAGCTCAGCGTTCCAGGGGAGCCCGGGACAACATTTGTGCTGAGCGGTCGCGTGTGGGGCTTTGACACTAAGCGGCCATTACCAGGCGTGGTCCTGGATTTTTGGCACGTGGATATGAGTGAGCAGTACTCGAACGGAACCACTGATTTTCGTAATAGGGGAAGATTAGTTTCATCTGAGACGGGCTACTACGAGTTGGAGAGCATCAGGCCTATTCCTTACAGGCCTAACCCGACAGGCGCGCCTGAGTTTTGGCGTTGCGCCCATTTTCATTTGGTAGCTGTTTGCCCAGGGTATGAACCGCTGGTGACCGAGGTTCATTTTCAAAATGACCCTCGAAAGAGTGACCCCATGTACCGGCAAGAGAATGCTATCGCGGTGGAAGAGAAGACTGTGAATGGAAAGGGTTTTCAGGTCGGGGTGTTTGATGTCGTCCTTGAGCGCGAAAAATAGAAAACTCGGGGGCTCATCCAGCTGCGACATTACCGATCACCGTCGAGACGGAGGAGTCGACGTCGAAGAACCAGCCTAATTTCTCACGAAATCTTCCGATCTTCGTATCGCGGTTGGCGTACCCACAATAAATTACTCTACAATGAGCGAGCGAAAAAAAACTCAAACGTTCCCCCGTTGTCATTTTGCCCAGCGCTCCACTAAAACGCATTGGTCGTTACGAAATTCTTTCCCTGCTTGGTGCCGGCGGTATGGGGGAAGTTTATCTAGCGCAGGACACCAAACTCGACCGCAAACTTGCTCTAAAAGTATTGGCCACGGAGATGTCCGGCCAAGACCTAGTGCGTCGCTTTATCCAGGAGGCTAAAGCGGCGTCTGCGCTAAACCATCCGAACATCCTTACGATTTACGAGATTGATGAGATCGATTCGGCCCATTTTATTGCGACCGAGTTCGTTGAGGGCGAGACTCTCCGAGAACGAATCAGAAAGTCTCCTTTAAGTCTCCGGGACGCTATCGATATCGGTGTTCAGGTCGCTAATGCACTTTGCGCCACCCACAGTGTTGGGATTGTTCATCGCGATATCAAGCCTGAGAACATCATGCTGCGAAAGGACGGAATCGTTAAAGTTCTTGATTTCGGTTTGGCCAAACTAACACCTACAAAGCTAACCGTCAGCAGCGATCCGGAAGCCCCAACGCAGGCTCAAGTCAACACTGGGGCCGGCGTTATTCTCGGGACGGCTCAATACATGTCACCTGAACAGGCGCGTGGTTTCGACGTGGACGAGCGCACCGATATCTGGAGTTTGGGCTGTGTGCTTTATGAAATGGTGACGGGTCGTCAGCCTTTTAAAGGCGAAACGTCACTGGATGTGATGTCGGGAATCCTACATCGTGAACCGGAGTCCCTGGTCCACCATCTGCCGGAGGGAAGTCGCGGGTTTGAACGCGTCGTCAGTCGCACACTGCGAAAGGATCGTGACGAACGCTACCAGACGATCAAGGACCTATCTATCGAGTTAAAAGACCTAAAAAACGAATGGGATCTACAATCAAAACCGGTCTCAACGCTCAGAACACTGGCTGAATCGCTAGAAAATGTTGCTTATTCATCAGCTTCAACCTCGTTGGAGAAATCAATCGCCGTTCTCTACTTTGAGAACATGAACAAGGATAGCGATAGCGATTATTTCTGCGCCGGTATTACCGAAGACATCATCACTGACCTTTCAAGAATGAACAACTTGAAAGTAGTACCGCGGGCAGACGTACTTCCTTTCCGAAAGAAGGAGGTAAATACTCGAGAGGTTGGGGCAGCACTGCGTGTGAATTACATATTAGAAGGCAGTGTTCGCACCGCCGGTAACCGGATCAGGATAACCGCTAAGCTCATCAACGTTCGTGACGGTTATCAAATCTGGGCAGAGCGTTTTGACCGGTTAATCGAAGATATTTTTGACTTGCAGGATGAAGTTGCGCAAAAGATTGCGAATGCGCTGAAGTTGTCACTGAGCGATTCCGAGTTGCTACAACTCGCCAAAAAACCAACTGATGACTTGAAGGCGTACGACTTTTATATGCAGGGACGTGAGCTTCTGTATCGGAAGGGAAAAATAAATACAGAAAATGCCATTATTAAGTTTCAGAAGGCGACCGAAATCGATCCGGATTTCGCGTTATCTTATGCGGCCTTAGCAGAAGCGTACGCATCGATGTACGAATGGTACGACGGAAATGCCAGGTGGCTGGCTGAGGCCATTGAAATGAACCAGAAAGCTTTGACCCTCGATCCCGATCTGATCGAGGCAAAGTTTGGCATCGCCATGGTCTATTTTCATCATGGCCGGTTCTTTGAATCGCAACGGACGATCGAAGGGATCTTATGCAGTAATTCAGAATTCCATCCGGGTTACGTGCGGTTGGGAATGATTGCAGAACGATCCGGCGATATTGACGCGGCATTGTCGTATTTTCAACGAGCCGCGCATTTGAAGCCCTATGACGAAGACTCCTGGAGATTTCTGGCCGGAGTGCAGCGAAGACTGGGTAACACCGCAGCGTCCCACGAAGCGGCGGTGAAGGTGATTGAAGTAACTGCAAGAAAGCTTGAGGCCAGCATCGACGACATTATCGTGATGAGCAAGTTGGCTGAAGCATATGCCTGGTTCGGCGCATCCCAGGAAGCAAATGCGACGCTGAGACGAGTTTTCGAGGTGGGGCCAAACGACGGTCTGGCGCTTTATAACTGTGCTTGCGCTTACGCCTTGCTAGGCGACCGAGGGCCAGCCCTGGTTTCGCTTCGACGGGCCTTTGACAGCGGCTTTCGTAATGTCGCGCACTGGGCCAAGGCGGATGATGCCTTCGATTCAATGCGTGACGATGAGGAATTTCGACAGTTGGTAGCAGAGTTGAATTAGTGGGTGCCTGGGCTTTGATCTTTGGTCTTTAGTCTTCGACTTGGACAGTGATGTTTGAACTTCACTGTCCGACTGAGAACGAAATCATTTTGATAAAAAGTTTCGAAGGCCAAAGATCAGATCCCAAAATCCCTACAAGGAGAAAAAATGCCTAAATACGTAATAGAACGTGTAGTACCCGGTGCCAGCAAAATGACTCCGGCCGAATTGAAATCAATGTCACAGCGTTCTTGCAATGTGCTAAATGAAATGGGACCACAGATTCAATGGATCCACAGTTACGTTACTGACAACAAGATCTATTGCATCTACCTGGCGGCGAATGAGGAGATGGTGAAAGAGCACGCTCGTCTGGGTGGTTTCCCTGCAAACCAGGTGGCCCAGGTGAAGACGATTATCGATCCAACTACGTCTGAGGAGTAAATTGACGGCATGGACCTTCGGTCAGTCCAAAAGCCACTAAAGGATAAGTATCGGACTGAGCCAGGCAGTTCTGTGATTACGCTCAAGGCCGAAGCCTCGCAGGTTGATAGTCCCATCGCCTGTTCAATTGAGGTTGGTCAAAAGATTGTCGAGGCTCAGGCTCATACTGGAGTTGGTGGTCCAGGAACTGCAGCCTGCTCAGGCGATTTATTGCTGGGAGCGTTGGCAGCCTGTGCGCAACTGACATGTCAGCTTGTTGCGACAGCGATGGGTATTCCGTTCGAAGAAATCCGGGTCGAAGTTGACGGCGAGATGGATCTCCGAGGCACTCTTGGAGTTTCCAAAGAGGTACCGGTCGGGTTTCAGGACATTCATGCCCGATTCCACATTCGGGCACCTGAGGCGACATCGGAGCAGTTAGCTCTGCTAAAGGAAAAGACAGAGCAATATTGCGTGGTCTTGCAGACTCTCAAGCAGCCGCCACCAATAAGGTCAACCTGGTCTGATCGATACTTCAAGATTTAATCAAACGCAGTAGCGTCGAGCTCTTATGATTTTGCCGGCGCTACAGTGAAAACTCGCCTTCATTATTTCAATCCAAATTTGCTCCTCGTTTACGTCCGAAGTAGCGGTCGGCAATCAGAGAAGCTAAAAATTTTTACCGACCGGTAATATGTAGGCTACTTCTGCAACTTCTCTTATCGATAGTTAAAAACGGAGGGGAGAAGGTAATGAAGAGGAAATTAGCTTACATCCTGGGCGTGCCATTACTGTTTTCGTGTCTGGCATTCCAGGGCAATTGTCATTCGCAGTGTGAAGAGCTTCGCCAAGAGGCGATCAAGGATTGTAGAGATGACCTTGGTCCAAACGCAGAACGATGCCGGGTAGACCAGCAAAGGTTTCAACAAGCCTGTCACGATGAATTGCAGGGGCAGCCAGAGTAATGGTGAGTTATCTGGTCAGCTTCAGCGCAAAACCGGGAGCTCATGAGGTTGACCTGCGTAGGGAAGCGAATTGGGTTAGACGCATTTGCGCGCGCCAATCGCTTCCCTAAGAATGAATAAAACAGCAGTTTTCGGCGTGAATGGTCCTAGAAACTATTGACTCCCCTGAAACCATTTCGCGCCGTAGCCGCAATCCAGTTCAGGACGCGTCCTGTGTCGTAACAGTAGCCAAGAATGTAATTGCACGTCGAAAGGCAATGCTTTGTACATTCCGTCTTCATTTCGTCAAGCTGTTTTACTTCAAACTTGTGTTTGCCAACAACGCCCCAATCGTGGGTCGCAGAATACATGGGGAAGCAGGGAGCAAGCGTTCCGTCTGTTCGAATGATCAAAGAATTCTGACCCGCACGACATTGCCATGGTGGCACTTCGCCGCGCATTAACATCTTCATGTCTTCCATATGCTGGATTGGATTGACCATCTTGTATCCTTCATTGACGCGCTTGTCGTTTAAATAATCGAGCAGTGCATCAACCTTGGGCCAATCCTCAGGCGTAAGGTAAGTCTGATTTTCATTTAGGTGCTTAAAGTGAGTTTGCTCGGTCATGGGAGTCTCGTTGATGTGATAGTCAGTTGCGATTCCATTGTCGTGAGCAATCTCGGTTAGCTCTTTCACATCATCCATATTGTTGTGACAAATGTTGATGTTGAACATCACGGTGTAGCCGTAATGGTGCTGTCGCTTAACCAGGTAGTCAAAGTATGGTCTGATTGGTTCGAGAGCCTTAGGCAGCGACTTGCGATCTTTTACCGAGTCAACGGCGAGATTGACTGTCGCCAGCCCCGCGTCACCCAGTCGATCGATAACATCCGGCTTCATCAATCTGCCGTTGGTTGGCAGATAGACAAAGATTCCTTTTTTCGCACTGTAATAGACTATCTTGTGGATGAACTTTGGACGAAGTAGCGGCTCACCACCCATCAGTGCCAGTACTCTTGAACCGATGGAATGTAGCCAGTCGATTGATCGCTTAGCCACATCTTCAGTCATACCTTTTACTTTGTTGTCATAGGACCAGCAATAGTGACAATCAAGATTGCATTTCCATTCCGTGAATAAGTAAGGAATGATTGGCCTTAAATCGTTGCGATGGAGTCGCGACATGAAAAACGGTGCGCCCCAAGTTTTCCACAACCGAATGCCGTTCAACTTGAGATATTCTCGTTTCGACATCTCATGTGGATCGGTTCGCTGTGGATAAGGAGGTTCAGGGAGAACAGAGTCGGGATCCGGTTCGAGGCTTGCTCGCTCCGGACGTTTATAAAGTATTTGGTGTAGTTGTTGGTCTAGGCGGAAAGCTGGAACGTTATTTCCTGGGTTCGATTGTTCTGGCGATGCACTCATCTTTAAAAGTCCTCTTCAGAAGGGAAGTAGAAAATCTCGACTCTCGAAAGAGAAGATAAGGCCTGACGATGCCCTGTCATGATTGCAGATCGAACCACTAAATTGGGTGAAAAATCAACAAAAAAGTTGTGGCTAAAATCGAGATATTTTAGAGTGCCCAATTCCCCCGGGCTTCAGATCAAATTTAGGTGGGGATCCGAAAAACTGCGCAAGTGTTTAGGGGTGGAATCGGCGACCAGTGCGTGATCAGGCTGAGCAGTGACCTGGGAAATGGTTGTTTCGTGGATTTCGTGGATCGCCAGTCACGTTTCGAAAAAGCGATCCACGAAACCCACACTAAATCCTAGTCGTAGCGAAGTGCCGTAAGCGGATCAACGCGCGTCGCGCGCTTGGCCGGGATGTAACACGCAATCAGCGCCACAACAATCAGGGTTAAAGACACCCCCACGAATGTCGCCACATCCGTCGTCGTCACTCCAAACAAGAGTGCCGCCACCAGGCGCGTCAGGGCCAGGGCGCATACCAATCCTAAGCCTAGCCCGATGAGGGTCAGAGTCATCCCGTTTCTGAGCACTAGTTTTAATACATCTAAACTGCTTGCGCCCAGGGCCATGCGGATTCCGATCTCGTTTCTTCGGCGGGCCACTGAATATGAGAGAACTCCATACAGCCCAATGGATGCAAGCAACAAGGCGAGGAGGCCAAAGAACGCGGCCAGGCGAGCCACCAGCCGTTGCTGGACCAGTGACCGAGAAACATAATCTGAAAATCGCGCAACGTCGTCTACGGGTAGATTGCTATTGACTTCGCGCAGAGTTCGGCGTACCTCGGGGATCACAGTCTCTGGTGAATTAGATACTCGTAACACCAGATTTGACACCGGCTGCGGGCGTTGGGCGAGCGGGAAGTAGACCATCGCCCGTTCCCTTTCAGTAAGACTCTGGTACTTAACGTCTTTTACGATTCCAACAATTTCAATCTCATCACGTTTGTCGGGAGTCTTACCAAAGTGTCTTCCAATTGCTGATGTGTTTGGATAGAACTTCCGGGCCATGGTCTCACTAACCACGGCGACTTTTTGCGCTGCATTTGTATCGCTTTTCTGAAACACACGTCCACCAACAAGAGGTACTCCCATCGCCTTGAAATAGTCATCGCCGACGATGTTTTGACGCACGACCGTATCATCATCCTCCAGAGGAATCTGATCGTTTGTGTAGAGTGGACTTGTCCAGCCACCCTGGTTGAACGTAAAAAATGCAAAGGATGCGGCTTCCACGCCAGGTAGATGTTTGAGCCGATCTTCAGACTCAATTAAAAGGTTCCCGAGCTGACTGTCCTTGAGACCGGTGGTTGCAGTGTCGATCTCAAAAAGGACAATGTCGTTTTCTTTGAAACCCGTAGGAATTTGTTGCAAGTTGATCAATGTTCGGACAAACAGTCCCGCTCCCACCATCAAAATTAACGACAGTGCAACTTGCGCAACCACCAACGCTTTACCGATTCGACTTTGCGAATTTGTCTGCATCGTACCCTTACCGTCCTTCAGGGTCGCATTTAGATCCACTCGGGTTGCATGAAGCGCCGGTACTGCTCCAAACGTGAGTGCCGATACCACGGATGCAATCAGACTAAAGGTCAACAGGCGCAGATTCGGTGTTACATCAAGTGGCAACAGACGTGGTCCATTTGAGGCCATCATTATCAGGAGACTACTGCCCCACCACGCCAGGGCAAATCCGGCGATTCCTCCGATTCCAGCGAGAAGAAGACTCTCTGTAATAAGTTGTCGAATCAAACTCAGGCGGCGTGCTCCGAGCGCAAGGCGAAGCGCAAGTTCCTTTTGTCGTACCGCCGCGCGGGCCAGGAGTAGGTTCGCGATATTTGCGCAAGATATGAGCAGTACGACGCCAACAACAATCATCAAGATCTTAAGAGGCAAAGCGAATTCACGCCGCACTCCGCTTATGCCCTTTCCTGCCGGCGTCAACTCGACGTGAGCGCGCTGGATGTCCTGCAAGGTTTTTGCTGAAGGCTGGTTCCCAACAATGTCATTTAGAAATCGTTTGAAGAGGACATTTACTGTTGCCGTAGCCTGCTCGATACCAACACCATCTTTCAATCTCCCTAGCAGATAGAGCGATTGGGCCGTTTTGTTATTGCGACCATTCCAGTGCGCCGGTGGCAGCTGGCTCTCCATGGCTAGAGGAATCCACAGTTCAGGCGCCTGCCCCACGGTTGTTCCACTAAAGCTCTGTGGCCCCACGCCGATTATTGTGTACTGAGTTTTATCGATAGTTATGGTTTTGCCGATAACACTTTGGTCGCTGCCCAATCGTTGTTGCCACCATGCGTGACTCACAACGGTTACAGGCGCAATGCCAACGGATTGGTCATCTGTATCATTGATAAGGCGACCCAGGCGAGGTGTGAGCCCCAACACACTGAAGTAAGAGCCTGAGACCAATTGCACCTCGAATCGCTCCGGCTCGCTGCTCTCTTCGCCGGCGTTGACTTTGCCGTGAACGGTCCAGGTCATACTTAAGAGTGCGCCGAGATCGGAAAAAACCTCTTTGCTTTCACGGACGTCTTTATAGAACGGATAAGAGAAGAGATCGGAACTTCCGTTGGGAATACCATCGCTAAGCCCGCCACTCTCTGCATTTCCAAACAGCACCAGCCGGTCCGGCTCTTTTACTGGAAGTGATTTTAGGAGGACAGCGTCGAGCAGACTAAAAATCGCGGTATTTGCGCCGATGCCCAGGGCCAGAGTCAAAACTGCTATTAAGGTGAAGGTGGGATTCTTGATTAGGAGTCGGACGCTATAGCGAACATCTCGCATTAAGTCCTCTATTAACGTTACGCCTCTTGCGTCACGACATTCTTCCTTCGACTGATCAACATTTCCAAATGATCTCATCGCTGCAAGTCGAGCCTGCTCATGAGTCATGCCGCTCGCCAGGTTTTCTTCGATCTCGCGGTCCAAGTGGAACCTGAGCTCATCATCGAGTTGTTGTTCGACTTCATCGCGGCGGAAGAGTGCATGAAGTTTGCGTACGAGTCTGCTTATCGACATACAACCCTCCTTCAGGCATCACGAAGGACAAGCGCAACGGCGCCCGAGAATCGTTCCCACTGTTTAAGTTGTGTTTCCAGTTGTTTTCTACCGGCAGGAGTCAACTGGTAAAACTTAGCCTTGCGATTATTTTCGGATGGACCCCAGGTTGAAGAGATCAGTTCCCGTTCTTCGAGGCGGTGAAGTGCGGGATAGAGTGCGCCCGGTGTAACACTGAGGACTTCGTCAGTTACCAACTGGAGTCGCTGCATAATGTCCCACCCGTTAAGGGAACCTGAGCGCAGCAGTCGCAGCAATAAAAGCTCCAGAGTTCCTTGTAAAAGATCTGCTTTTTGCTTTTTCATTCAACTCTCCTATTGAGCCTCGATAGGAGCGCAGTGTATTACGCGTCCTATCGACTGTCAATAGGAGAGAAGGCCGACGGAATTGGAACTGAAGGCGAGCCGCTAACTATGTATGTTTTCGCAGGCAGAAACGTTTCCAAATCGGCTTAGGAAGGATTTAGTTTCGGTCGACGGAAATGATTTTCCCCTGTTTGTCATAAGTAGGCGAGGGCTAATTTTGAAGGGGACTCGGATCGAAAGTGTCGCGGCGACCTTTTGACACAGACAAGACTGGCAAACTTCCCATTGACAGGCAAACGTGCTGCGAATAAGCTGCCGGTCGCTCATTTCTTACCGAATTCTTCTCCGCAAGGCTCTCAGCGTTAAGCCCAGCAGGGTGAATAAACCGGCCAACCGGCACTCAAATAAACGTAAGGAGAGTCTGAGATGAGCGAACCTAAAGAATTCACTGTGATGATCTACCTCGCCAGCGATAATCCGTTGGCGCCTGGTATTGTTTCTCAACTTAAAGCAATCAAAGATGCAGGGTTCCACAAGCAGGCAAACGTGATTGTCCGGTTCGACCCACATCCGGTCGATACTCCGACGCACATTTTCGATGTGAATCTTATCGAAAAGCTTCGTAGCAAGGATGAGTCCAAAATCGGGTTCACCGCAAACGACCCTTTTGTTCGAAACCTGGTACAGGACAAACTGTGGTCAAAGGAGAAAAGCCCGTCGGACGACAGTTTGATTCGTGATCGACTAAGGAAGAAATATGAGGAGTTAGGATTGGACTATGATCCACCCCAACCAACGATTGACATCAGTTCCTCTGCCCTGGCAGCTCAAAACGGGAAGGATCTCGAGCCGGAAACAGACCACGAATTCGAAGATTCTGAACCTGATCCAAAGTCGTCGCTCAAAGGGTTTCTGGAGTTTTGTGCTCAAAATTATCCTGCTCGCCACTACATCTTGTTCATTCTGGGGCATGGCATTGTCGTCGGAAACGACATATTTCTTTTTGATGAGAATGCCGCAAAAGGAAATTCTCTGACGCTAAAGGAGTTAGGCCAGATTTTGAGTGACTTCGTGGATCAAGATCTCGATTTCGGCAGACTTGAATTAGTCGCGTTTCATAGTTGTTCGATGAGCGGGCTGGAGGTCGCGTATGAATTACGCGATACAGCCCGGTATATGATCGCTTCGCAGGGTCCAGCCTTCGTTGGTAGCTTTTGTTATCGCCAGATTCTTATTCGAATCTTCAATGACATCGAGAAACTGGAGAACGCACGCGACTCGCAAGCTGATCAAGAGGAGATAGTAGACAAGATCGTCCGCCGAATCTTTTCTTACTGCGTTTACAATAGTTACGACTTTCAGCTCGCTGGATACTCATTCGATCTTTGTTTGACGGACCTTACGAAGATTGCTAGCCGTCATAAAAATGGCGTCATCGCCACTATCCAGGGACTCACCAAAGCCTTGATCGGCGGACTTGAATTTGAAGAGTCAGGATTACAGCTAAAGCAGGCGAAAGTGGTCTCAGGTCTAATCGTCCTAAGCCATTGGGAATCCCAAAGTTACTACGAAGAGAACTTCACCGATCTATTCGATTTCTGCTTTTGTCTTCACCAACGGTGTATGGCGGTTGAAAAGTATCTTCTAATGCGAGAAGCAGGAGAGGAGAATGTCATAGACCAATTCAGCAAGATGAACACTCTTCACGGTTACAGGTCGTTAACTTCAGTTATCTCCGATATTAAGACTGCCTGTCAGAATGTTATGGACGCGTTTCCTTGTGACGATGGGAGACGGCGCAGTACGCCGGACGGTCAAAGCAGGAATGGTGGTCGAACTATTAAGTGTGATGAGAGGCACAGGCGCTCGCCCATCGTCCGAACAGCATTTGTTGGCCCAGCCTATCAATATTCACATGGGCTCTCGCTCTACTTCCCTTGGACAAAACCCCGGGACAGCAGAATGTGGACGGTTGAATATGAGAAATATGATCTAAGTGAAGACACGGAGCACTGTTGGAAGAAGTTTCTCCAGAAATACTTTGACGTCACAATGCGTAGTACCCAAGCCGTGGAAAAGACTTTGAGAGGAGATTCTGTTCCTGTCCTGGACGACGATGCGAAGCTCCTGGAACAAATCGGTTCTCTGGTATTTAGCGAAGTTGGCCAACTAAAAGATGGCCCGTTTGATAAAACCGGAAAAGACACCAGGGTTGATCCCACGGGTGAGATTTGCGTCTGTCCGTCGATCAAGAACTATCCACCTATTACGAACGGAATTCCGACCAGAGGAGCGGATTTCCGAGATCTATTTTACATGGTCGAACGAGAAGAATAGTCCGCATGTGTTATGAGTAGCTTTGAACGATCGAGCGCAGTGTGGTTGATTCTTTTGCTCGGATTGCTGAGTGGCGATCGTGTGGACGATAGCCTGACCACGAAAGCAGCCAATGGACCATCATTGTCAGGGATTCAAAGCACTCTCAACACACTTGAGGAGCGCGAGGAAGCGCGGACCAGTTTGCAAGCGAGCCTCGCTTCGTTCCTCGAACAAAAAGAATGGGTTGAAGCCGCCCGTACCGCAAATCAGATAGGGCGGCTTCAACTGAAACTCAATGCACCGTCGCAGGCGCTTGAAAGTTTTTCTCAAGCTCTCACGCTCCTGAAAACACAGCCAAACGTTGAAGCGGAAATCGACAGTTTAAACGGTGAAGCCGCTGCCTATCTCGTCCTTAAGCAGAAAGATAAAGTTTCTGCGGCACTGAACAGAGCCCTGACCTTAAGCGAAGAAATTGACAGCGCAACTGGGACTGCCAGGGCCTTGTTAACTCTCAGCGAGTTACAAAACTTTGACGACCATGTCCTCGCTCTCGAAACGGCCCATCGATCACTAGCGATCTGGAAAACACTTTCCGACAAAAACGGATTGGCGGCGACGTACGCGCAGATCGGTCGCTCATTGATGGCGCAGGGGAGGCTCTCAGAGGCAACTGAGAATTACTTGACGGCGCGTCAGCTTTGGCGCGACGTGGACGACAGGTCGGAACAGGCCGAAACGCTCATCATGATGGGCTTTATTGAAGAAAGAAAAGCGGAATGGCAAACCGCAATAGAACTCTTTTCTGAGGCTCAAACACTTATCGATGAACGAGTGGAACCAAGAAAGATGGGCCAGATCGCCGCTGGCCTGGCTGACGCATTCAATGAGAATGGTTCGCCGGAACAAGGTCTCACCCACTACGAACGCTCTCTTGCGTACTACAAGCTGACCGGAGATCCCAGATCCGTGAGATCAGCGACTTGCGGCATTGCACTTACCTACTTTCTACTGAAAGAGTTTGATGAAGCGGCGATTCGCCTCGAAGATGTCTTGCTTGAAATTCCTCCCGACAGTTTGGATGCGACTCTGAGTTACGAATACCTTGGACGCATCGACCTGGAAAGAGGTCAATACCTGCAATCGCTTCAATATTTTCAGAAAACACTGCCAATCCTGATTAGAGCAGGCAATCCGATGGAAGCGGCCCAGGTAGAAGGGTTGATAGGCGAAGTCTATCAGCGACAAGGGAAGCTTGCTCTCGCCCGTCGCTACTATGAGCGCGCGCTGGCAACCTTCGAGAGACTGACAGATAGGGTCGATCAAGCATTGATGTACTACGCGTTGGGCCGCCTAAGTTTGCGAACAAATAAACTGATTGTCGCGGAGGAAATGCTTCGCCGTTCAATTACTATCACTGAAAGTCTACGAGGTAATCGTCCGAGTAATGACCTAAGTGCGGCATTCTCAGCTTCGGTTCACGAACGTTATGAAACCTACATCGAGTGTTTAATGTTCCTTGATAAGGAGAATCCAAAGCAGGGCTATGGCGAAAAGGCTTTCGAGGCTAGCGAAATGGCCCGAGCTCGATCGCTGGCGGAACTACTGAAAACTATACAGACGAAAATTGTCTCTGGAGTGGATCAAGATCTAATCAAGCAGGAGAAGACTTTACGTCAGGCATTAAATGTAAAAGAGGACAATAGAATCGTACTTCTGAGCCGCGCATATCAACTAAGTGATTTAGAGAAACTTAACGACGAAATCGCTGCGCTCGAAGCCAGTTACAGGAAACTCACTCAAACAATTAAAGATCAATATCCCGCCTACGAGGCGATCATGGAACCGTCAGCCTGGAGTTTAAAACAGATCCAGGAGAAGGTGCTCATCGATGATCAGACGTTGCTTTTGGAGTATGCGCTGGGCGAGCCACACAGTTACTTGTACGCGGTCGGCAGGTCAGAATTTCTAAGTTTTGAGTTGCCTGGTCGATCTCAAATTGAAGAGTCAACTATCCGCTTTCAAAAACTTCTCACGTCTTGGGAACCACTTAACGGCGAAACGTTTGAACAACGAAAGCTGCGTATTGAGCAGGCAAATCAGGAATTTGATCGTGTGACGGCGAGCTTTAGCGATGTGTTGCTTGGTCCAGTTATGGCGCAACTGGGCGCGCGGCGTCTTCTGATTGTAGCCGATGGAATGTTGCACCGCATTCCGTTCCAGGCTTTGACTGTGGCCAAGGATCAGGGGACTAGAGTTCCATTGATCCTCGATCATGAGATTGTAAACGAGCCTTCAGCATCTGTTCTTGGATTGGTTCTCGACGATTCCAGCAGTCGGTCGACTCCGTCCAGAAGTGTGGCAATTTTTGCGAATCCCGTTTTCGAACCTGATGACCCTCGCGTAGCGCGTACAAAGTCGCCAGCACTACCAATCCCTGTGGCCACTCACGCTGCTAATGCCATCGACACTTTTCGCGACGCCGGCTCTGATAATGGAGCGCGCATCCCTGCCTTACCAGCTTCTGGCGAGGAGGCTAGATCAATTGTTTCGGTCGTGCCCTGGCGCAGTTCTTTTAGTGCTGTTGGCTTCGATGCGAGTCGAGACACTTTGATGGAAACTAATCTAGGTAACTTCCGCGTAGTTCATTTTGCGACCCATGGTCGAGTCAATTATGAGCATCCTGAATTTTCCGGCTTGTTGTTGTCTCTCGTCGGTCGCGACGGACGGCCCAAAGAGGGTTTTCTCGGTCTTCACGACATCTACAATTTGAGTCTTCCGGTGGACCTCGTGGTTCTCAGTGCCTGCAATACTGGGAGAGGAAAGGAGATGCGTGGTGAAGGCCTGATCGGTCTTACGCGTGGTTTTTTGTACGCTGGTGCTCGAGGGGTCGCAGCGTCACTCTGGAAAGTTGACGATGACGCGACGGCCGAGCTGATGACGAGGTTCTATCACGGCATGTTCTCCCTGGGACTTTCTCCGGCGGCCGCGTTGCGTAAGGCGCAGATTGAAATGTGGCAACAACAAAGATGGCACTCGCCTTACTACTGGGCAGCCTTTGTACTCCAGGGCCAGTACGATCAAAAGTTTGTTCCGGCAAAGAGTTCCACCAGGTTATGGATTCCCATTACCGTCTGTTCTGTACTTTCGCTCCTCTCCATCTCGTTTCTCTTCTTTAAGCGCAGACGAAAAGCAAGACTTTAGGTAGAATGCGTGTTGCTATCGGGGACCAGTTGTTAGAATCCTCTTTCTCAACGCTTCAATTCTATGAATAAAAATTGGGTTCTGACTCAGGAATCCTTTGATACATTGCTCGTATGGCTTGACGTCGATCGTGACGAGGCTGGTCAAAAATACGTCAAGATACGGGAGCGTTTGATCAAGATCTTCACGTGTCGGGGTTGTCTCGAACCCGAAGATCTAGCCGATGAAACTATTAATCGGGTCACCCGTAGATTGAGCGAAATCAAAGACACTTTCGTTGGTGAACCGATAAAGTACTTTTGCGGTGTAGCGAACAACGTTTATTACGAATATAAGCGCAGGAAGCGGTTGCAGGAACTCCCTGACAATTATCAAGTTGAGGACAAATCGAATCCGCAAATTGAAATGGAGTACAACTGTCTCGAAAGTTGCATGCAGGCCCTAACGGCAGACAACCGGCAGCTTGTGTACGAATACTATCGAGAGAATAAGGCTGCGAAAATCGAAAATCGCAAGAAATTGGCCGGCCAGCTTGGTATAGCACTTAACGCATTAAGGATACGTGCTTGCAGAATTCGTGCTTCGTTGCAAGAGTGTGTCCGAGGTTGTGTCCAGCGGACCCAATGAAATAGTTTGACCTAAATCGACATCATAGTAGGGAAGGCTAATAACCGTTCCAGTTTTTCATACGAACGAAGGGAGACTTTGGACGCAGAAACTATCGACATCAATGTGATCAGGCAGTATCTGCTGGGCCAAGCGTTGGACGCGGACCGTGCTGAAGTCGAGGAGCGTCTTATGGCCGATGACCGCATCTACGATGACCTGTTAGCGATTGAGGACGAGCTCATAGATGAATATCTGGGCGGGCAGTTGTCTCAAGTTGAACAGCAGAAATTTGAAGAGGTTTTTCTGGCAGCCCCTTCACGCCGAGAGAAGTTGAGATTTGCTCGTCTCTTTCGCCACTATATAGGTGGCGAAGAGGTTACAAGCAGTGAAAGCGTTAAGAGTTCACCGGCTCCCGTGAAGGCGACCAACCCTTCCATAAAATCAAAGTCGTCATTCTTTCAATTTAGAAATCCAATCCTGGCATTTTCAGTCGTTGTATTGATGGTTTTGATGCTGGGATTGTTCGCATGGCAATTTAATCGCAAGCCAATCACGCAAAACCAAGTCATGGCAGTGAGTCTCTCGCCAGGACTGACCCGGGACTCACAGGATACCAATCATCTAAAACTCACTGTAGGTGTTACAACTGTTCAGTTCCAACTCATGCTGTTAAATTCTGTGGAATTTCCTTCTTACACGGCGGACCTTCTCGACCCGGAGGGAAATACACTCGCATCGCCATCATCAACTTTAAAACAATCGGTTAATGGGAATGAGGCTGTCGTTGTCGAGGTTTCTGCGACGCTTTTGCATCCAGGCGAATATCGGCTAAAGCTTAGCGGTCGATCGGCGGCGGGTATTAAAAGTGATCTGGAGACCTACTCATTCAGAGTAATGAAGTAACGGTGGAATGCTCTCTGCTCACTGATTCCACCCATAATCCTCATTTGTTTATTCATCGACCTTTGTGGCGACGCAAATGAGACTGAGGCCGGTCCAGGGCCACAGGCGGTCAATTCTGCTCAGCACCGGCGATAGCATGTCGAGAACCTTCAGCTGCACGCGTGAGAAGCGTTTTCGCTTTAGCACCTTTCCGTTCAACCACCAGCCTGGGACCGACACGCGGTTAAAATCGAGTATCTCGTCAACATGAAAGCCCGCCTGTGTCAGCGCGGCGTGCAGTTTTTCGCGGCTATATCGTTCCCGGTGACTACGCACCTCGTCCAGCGTGCCGTAGAGTTTTGGGTGTTGAGGCACGAGTATCACTGCCCGACCGCCGGGCTCTAACGCTTGCCTGAGATTCTGTAACGCACGCGACTCATCTGGCACACGCTGGAGAACGTTGACCATTAACGCTGTGTCGAACTTTCCCTCGAGCCCTTTGAAGTCTTCCTCCTGGCGAGCATCAATATCCAGTACGTGTAGATACGGTTTTCCAAACGAATAGGATTGTAGGTATCGGATATAGTTTGGATTAATATCCGAAGCTACATAAAGCTCACGAGGAATAAACTGATTGGTGAGGGTGCCAATTCCTGCTCCGATTTCCAATACACGATCGCCCACAAAGGGACTGAGCGTTCGACCCAGCCAGTAGTTGAACTTGCGCGCATTTTCCAATTCGGAAAGGATGCGCGAACCATATTCATCTTCCGCGTACACGTCATCGATCACCCAGTAATGGGCCATCGATAGCAGCGCGAGCAAGCCGTCACGTGCGCGAATCTTCTTACCTTCCTGGCGAGTTCGTGGCAGATAACGAATGGGTGCTTCAAACACTCGCGCCCCGCGCTTTGCAAGCTTGAATGTGATCTCGACTTCAAATCGAAAATCGTTGCTACGGATAGGAATAGATTTTAGTAAATCAGTCTTGATTGCCTTGTAGCACGTCTCGAGATCCGTAAGATTGAGATCAGTCAGCCAGTTACTAACTGAAGTCAACATCTTGTTCACGGTAGTGTGCCGGTGCATTAAAGCGCGCCGGTAAGGAGCCGAGATATAGCGCGACCCATAAACCGCATCCGCGCCTTCACGGGCAAATGGGACCAGGAGTGAGGGGATGTCGGAAGGATCGTATTCCAGATCGGCGTCATGAATGATGGTGACGTCGCCGGTAGTGCGGGCAATTGCTTTTCGGAGCGCCGCCCCTTTGCCGAGATTTCGCTCATTGCGAAGCAAAAGAATCCGATCGTCCTCTTTTGCAAGCCGCTCGAGGATGGCCCAGCTACCATCGGTGCTCTGGTCATCAACAACAATAATCTCGAGACTGTTAATTAAATCATCCTTAAGCGCTTGTACTCTTCGCAGGCTGGCTTCGACCACGTGCCGTTCGTTATAGACCGGCACGATCACGCTTAGCCGAAAGCTTGTAAGTCGAGAACTCTGAGGCTCCGATCTCGAGCGCAAAGAAGCCAGTTCGCCCGGGTTTTCTGAATCTCTCAACGTTGTTGGTCGATCTTTATTCAACATCTTCGAACCGATAGCTACTCTCGCCGCGATTTTCTTAATTCAGCTTGCTCGACAATCCCCGGTGAATATACAAGTGACGAACGCTAGACCCCAAATCGGTAGTGACTCACGTATGCCTGATTTCGGCCCGCTCGACGCTGTAAAGATTAATAGCACTCCCCTTTCAAGCACAACTGTTCATTATGCCCGGTTAGCCAAAACCCTTTCCAAGAACGTGCCTCTGCGTTGGCCTTTATTTGGACTGACTCGGAAGCAACGCACTAACGCCCGAACCGCACGGACAGATAGATTGAAAGGTGATTCAAGCCAGGGAGACTCCGGTTCAGGAATAAATCGCCGACGCTACTGGTATCTACAGCAGAGGCGTTTGGGCGCTAAATAAATGTGGGGGGAGAGAGATGAACAAACAGATTATCAATGTGTTAACGAAAACGGGTTTGCTGGGAGCGGTTCTGTTATTCAGCGCCGTTACATCAACGAGAGCACAATCGCTGGAATATCGAATTAAGGCCACCATTCCATTCGATTTTAACGTCGCCGATAAGAAAATGCAGGCCGGTGAATATTCCGTTATTCGCACCAACCAGAACGCAGGTGACGGCATTTTGTCAATATCGAATTTGGACGGGCAGTCACGGAGTATATCTGCCGTCGTTCCAGTTGAATCGTGGAAAACCAGCAGCAAGGCGCGCCTGGTGTTCCATCGTTATGGTGATCAGTACTTCTTATTTCAAGTGTGGCCACCAAGCGCCATGACCGGCCGGCAGTTCATCAAGTCACGAACTGAGCGCGACCTGAATCAAGTGAGTAAGAATTCGCACGGATCAGGCCCCGATAACAAGGTCGAGATTGTGACGATCATGGGAATTGTTGAATGAGATGGTCCATTGAGCTCCGCGCTCATTTGAAGGAGAAGGTATGACGGTAGATCCTGATGCACAACTAGCTGCGGCCGGCGACAGTGAGGCGTTCGAAAAGATCTATCGTCGTTACCATCACCGTGTTTACTCCCTGTGCCTGCAAATGATCAGGAACGTAACGCAAGCGGAAGACTTGGCCCAGGAAGTATTCATTCAGCTTTTCCGCAAAATCCATACTTTTCGGGGCGACTCGTCCTTCAATACCTGGCTGCACCGGCTGACTGTAAATCACGTGCTGATGTATTTCAGGAGACCGATTGTTAAGTCGGAACGGACCACGGACGACGGCACGCTGCCAGTTCAAATCATAAATGGAACGGCCAATCCGAGCCGGATGGCAGTAGTCGATCGCATTTCCTTGCGCGAAGCAATAAGACAACTACCGACAGGTTATCGTCAGGTATTTATTCTTCATGACGTCGAGGGCTACGAACATGAAGAGATAGCGCAAATGCTTGGTTGTGCAACCGGAACGTCTAAGTCTCAATTGCATAAGGCGCGTCTAAAGCTTCGAACGATTCTCTGTGAGCAGAAGGAGCATGGCAAAAGAAAGTCCGTTGCGGTTAGGCGACCGGCCGCTGTGTTGTTATCCCGCTGCTCCAGCTAATTAGACACCGGGGAGTACGCCATACATCGGGAATATCTACACGTTCTTTTCGGTATATGAAATTGAGCGAGCAAGCGGGCATGAAATTGAGGCTGGTTAGCGGGCGCAGCCAGTCTCGGAGGTAAGCGCATGATGGATTCGTTGCTTGAGGGTGGATAACGAACGCGACGATGAAAGGAGTGCGCTTATTCTCAAACTAAAGAGGAACTTGAGCACAGTAAGAACATAACAGGGAAAAATGCTTAATACGTACAAAATCTTAGCACTAATTGGGACGATAACGGTGACTGGTCTACTGCTTACGTCATGTATGTCGAGTAACGCCACGCAGTCAGACCGAGGCGCCGTCGTAAAAGTAAATTCTGCTCCGACTCCAGCAGTGAGCGGCACCATGGGGGACATGAAAATGGGATCAACGGATGCGGCACACCCCAAAATGCATGAGGCAGCCGCTCCTAATGAGGTAATGATTGAGAACTTTTCCTTCGCGCCGGCGACACTAACAGTTAAAGCAGGAACAAAGGTGACCTGGATTAATCATGACGACGTTCCGCACACGGTAGACGAAAACGACAAACGTTTCAGGTCAGGGACAATGGATACTGACGACCAGTATTCCTACACCTTTAGCTCGCCGGGCACGTTCAGTTATTTTTGCGCGCTGCACCCGAAAATGATCGGACAGGTAATCGTTAAGTAAAAGGGGAAACAATGGCACAGAACGAGAAGGGAATGTTGGAAGGCGAAGAACTTGGACGGCGCGGCTTTCTCAAATGCATGGCATGGGCGGGTGCTGGAGTTCTCTGGGTCATGAATGCTGGCGTGCTGACATCTTGCAGTATGCTTCATGCCGGCAGTCGCAGGGGCAAGTTTAGTTTTGTTCAGATTAGCGATAGTCACATCGGCTTTAACAAGGAGCCAAATCCTGACGCGACTAAAACATTTGAAGAAGCGGTCAATAACATAAACGCTTTGTCAGATGCACCGTCATTCCTGATCCACACTGGCGACATAACGCACCTTTCAAAGGCCGAGCAATTCGATACCGCGGCCCAGATTCTGAAAGGCTCAAAGTCGAGCCAGGTCTATTTTACGCCGGGTGAGCATGATGTGTTCTCAGATGATGGGAAGCTTTACCTCGAGCGTTTTGGTAAAGGCACCCAGGGGAATGGGTGGCAGAGCTTCGACTACGACGGTGTTCATTTCATTGGACTGGTCAATGTACTTAACTTGAAGCAGGGAAGTGGCACCGGCCTTGGTGGCAGTGGTTTTGGTCAACTGGGCCAGGACCAACTCGCCTGGTTGGAGAAAGACGTTAAAGGGTTATCAAGCAGCACGCCGATTGTAGTCTTTGCGCATATCCCGTTGTGGACCATCTATCCCGACTGGGGTTGGGGCACTGAAGATAGCGCTCAGGCGTTGTCGTTTCTGAAGCGGTTCGGATCGATTACCGTCCTAAATGGTCACATCCATCAAATACTCCAAAAGGTTGAGGGTAACGTGACATTTCACACGGCGCGATCCACTGCGTTCCCTCAACCGGCTCCGGGAACGGCTCCTGCCCCTGGTCCATTGAAGGATGTGCCTGCTGACAGGGTTCGGACCCTACTCGGTCTGACTGAAGTAACCTACATAAACAGTAACAGCCCGCTGGCACTGGTTGATTCGACGCTCGCGCAGTCATGATTAGTTGACAAAGTAACGCAAAATGGCGGGCTGGAGCCCAGTCCGCCACTGCGTAGCCCAAGTCAGGTTGGTAGATTGAGATAAAGACATTTGCCCCAAAATCTGAAGCACCTTTAGGGCCTCTTGACTTACAATCTGCTCTGAAACACACTCGGTCGCAAGGCAGAGTTGTTGAGAGGCAGATGGAAGACGTTGGACCAACCAAGGTAGAAAGCGAACCTTATTCTCCTTCCGAAGATGTGCACGAGCGAGAGAGAACTGAGGCCCTGCGCTGGAAGTCTGTCTTCGAAAACTCGGCGATCGGCGTCGCCTTAACAGACCTGAATGGCCGCTTCCTGGCCACGAATTCCACCTATCAAAAGATGCTCGGATATACAGAAAGCGAGTTTGCGTCACTTTCGTTTCTGGATATTACTCATGAAGAGATCCGTGACAAGAATCGGAACCTCATGGCCGAACTCGTGGAGGGGAAACGCGGACAGTTTCAAATCGAGAAGCAGTATCGTCGCAAAGACGGGACGCTCTTCTGGGTCCGCAACAACGTGTCTCTGGTGCAGGGATCTGCGAGTATGCCTCCTGCCGTGATGGCGCTGTCCGAAGACATCACTGAAAGAAAACTTGCCGAAGAGGCCTTGCAGAAGAGTGAGGAGCGAGCACGGCTGGTGCTCAACTGTGCTGCCGAGGGGATCTTCGGGTGCGACTCACACGGCACCTGCTTGTTCTGCAACCCCGCGACCGCTGAATTGCTCGGCTACGACTCGCCTGACGATCTACTCGGGAAAAACATGCATTCCCTTGAACATCATAGTCGCAAGGACGGTACCCCGTTCCCGATCGAGGAGTGTCCGATATTCAATGGCTTTCTTGAAAATAGAGGAGTGCATGTTGACGATGATGTTTTTTGGAGAAAGGACGGAAGCAGTTTTCCAGTCGAGTATTGGTCACACCCGTTGGTCCGCGACGAAAAGACCGTGGGGGCCGTCGTCACTTTCTTCGACATCACCGAACGCAAGAAGGCTGAAGAGGCTTTGCGTCAAAGCGAGCAGCGCAAACAAACCCTTCTGGAAGTTAACAATGCCGTCATCAACAATCTCACCCAGGACGCCTTGTTCACCTCAGCTTACGAAGCAATTCGGCGAGTAGTAACCTTTGACCGCGCCGCCTTCTTACTCTACCAGCCCGAATCCCACACTCTGAAATTACTTTCGATGGAGGGAAGAGACGAGTCTGAGTTCTTCCGGATCGGTAAAGAATACGATCTCAAGGAAACCCTGGTCTCTGCGTGGGTACTGGAAAACCAACAGTTGGTCATGCAAGGTGACGTGAGAAAAAACCCTCAATCTCCTGGTGAAAAGCGTCTTGTCGCCGAAGGCATTCAATCGTATTGCGTGGTGCCGCTCGTGGCGCGAGGCACCAGCATAGGCACGTTCACCGTGTGGAGCGAGGCTACGGATCGATACACACAGGCTGATGCTGAGTTACTCCAGGAAGTGGCAAATCAGGTCTCCCTGGCCGTCGCAAACATGAGATCGTACGAGGAGATCGCGTCGTTGAAAGGGAGACTGGAAGAAGAGAACGTCTACCTCCAGGAAGAAATTCGAACTGTTCACAACTTTGAAGAGATTGTAGGCGACAGCCCGGCTTTGCTAAGTCTTTTACAGCGAGTTGATCAGGTCGCACCGACGGACTCCAGCGTTCTTATCTACGGAGAAACCGGTACCGGGAAAGAACTGATAGCTCGTGCTATCCACGACCGCAGCAACAGGAAGAGTCGTCCGCTAGTAAAAGTGAATTGTAGCGCCATCTCAGCGGGACTAGTGGAGAGCGAACTCTTCGGTCATGTGAAGGGCGCGTTCACAGGCGCATTCGAAAGACGCATTGGGCGTTTTGAACTTGCGGACGGCGGCACGATCTTTCTCGATGAAGTCGGCGAATTGCCGCTGGAGACGCAAGTCAAACTGTTAAGGGTTTTGCAGGAGCGTGAGTTTGAACCAGTAGGTAGCAACAAGTCGATCAAAGTCGACGTTCGAATTATCGCGGCGACAAACCGAGACCTGCAACATTCTATTATTGAAGGTACCTTCCGCTCAGACCTGTACTACCGTCTCAATGTCTTCCCATTGGAAGTGCCTCCATTGCGTGAGCGTTCGTCTGATATAGCCCCTCTGACGATGTTCTTTCTTTCGCGTTACGCCAGAAATCTGGGGAAGAAAATTGATGGTATTTCCCCCATCGCCACTCAGAAGCTCACTAATTACTCATGGCCCGGGAACATACGCGAACTCCAAAACGTCATCCAGCGAGCACTAATCCTTTGTTCGGGTCCAATACTGGAAATTGATAATGAATTAGTGGCCACAGCGACTACCCCGGAGATTCTCAATCATTCGTTCCTCCCGACGATTAGCGCCGATTCTACCTTTGCCACTCTTGAAGAAATTGAGCGAGCTCACATTGCCGCGGTGCTCGAGCATGCTCATGGAGTTATCGAGGGAGCGAACGGAGCAGCGAAAACCCTCGGGATGCATCCCAATACTTTACGACACCGAATTCAGAAGTTAGGACTCAAACGTCCGGGCCACCGCATATAGTGGTGACTACCAGATTTGATGGCCCAACACACCGCGCTCATAAGCCTTTAGCCCTCATTTAAGCCCGTTTCCTGAACAAATCTAAACACCGAGATTGCCTTTCAACGCGGCACGTAATCTGCACTGCAGGATTGCGCGACACAGTTCAATTGAAACAACTGACGTGAAACCGTCCCCCAAGGAGTTTGGGTCGCGAAACAAGGAAGTCACTCTGAAGGCCAAGAAATCGTGGCACGTCATGTCTGCTTCGAAATTTGATGAGGAGAATAGATTTGAAGAATTTCACCAGCTTTATGTCGGGGATTTTCCCCTTTAGACCGAAACTGAAGCCAAGGAGCTTTTTGATATGGGCGACCACTGTCAGTTTTTGTGGAGCACTATTAGTTTCACTGGTTCCAGTTCATGCTCAACGGACAGAGCCTCTGCGGTTCAACCTGGTGCCGGCATCTGATGCCATCGCCAACTGCCTTCCGAATGCTAATGCCGACGTCACAGTTTTTCCGAAAGAAGAGATTCGCGGCGTTGATACTTTCGATCTCAAAGCAAGCGGACTTCAGCCGAACACTACGTTCGCAGTGTTCCTGACGGAACTGCCGGTCGCTCCTTTTGGAGCGGTTCAGTATATCGGCGACTTTACCACCAACCCAGCTGGGAACGGCTCAATGCGCGTCGACACAATAGTTCAGGAAGCATTCTCAAGCCAGGTGGTCTCGGGCGTTCGGGTTCGCAAGGATCTGAATCACGTCGTCTTCTGGTTTGCGGATCCTAATGCGGACGAAATTTGCTTACCAGGTTCCGCTCCTTCGCCGTTCGACGGTGATGGAAGTGCTGGCAGTGCCGCCATGTCGTCGAAGAATGCATTACCGGGAGCGCCGCTTCCATAGTTCATTCGAGCGTGAAGGTTCAGCTGGCGGTGAAGGTGTATGGGCCAACCCATGAGGGAGAATCAGCTGAACCTTCTGACGTTCTGCGATTTCAAGGTGAGATCAGCTAGCTAATTTGACGCAGGCTATCTAAAGACAAAAGCGAATGTTGAGAATCACACGAACAGTTTTATCCCAGCAGGAAATAGCACTGCACTTACACGGTCGTCTTTCAGGTCTCTGGGCAGAACTGTTGCGACGAATAGCGGAAAGCGTGCTTGATGAAAATCTGACCCTGACAATCGATCTGACGAACGTCAGCTACGCGGATTGTGAGGGAATTACGGTTCTGACGAGTTTGCTTGGACGCGGTGCGAGGGATGTGAACGCGCCTCTCTTCGTCGCTGAACAAATCAGAAAATGTAAGGACACGAATAATACACAGGTCAAACAAGGCTCCTCGACGCCCGCAGGAGAACGTTGATGCGAGATCGGCTACACGACTTTGAAGAAGCGGCAGTTCCACACTTGCCCGCGGCCTACAATTTGGCTCGCTGGCTAACGCGGAACGACAAAGATGCAGAAGATGTTGTTCAAGATGCATACCTGCGTGCCTTTACTTATTTTGATCGGTTTCGCGGTGGCGACATTCGTCCCTGGCTACTTGCAATCGTGCGAAACACCTGTCACACATGGATTCGTCGCAATCGGGTAGATAGGCAAGAGATAACGCTGGATATGGACCTATATGATAAGCCTCAGGAGAGCGACAGTCCTGAGTTGGCCCTGATTAAAGAAGTGGACCATGAACTGCTCATGGGTGCCCTTGAGAAGCTACCCGCGGAGTTTCGTGAACTGATTGTACTCAGAGAATTTGAAGAGCTCAGCTACAAGCAAATTGCCGACGTAGTCAAGGTTCCAATCGGTACTGTCATGTCTCGCTTGTCTCGTGCTCGAAAGCGACTTGAACTAATTCTGACAAATCATTGCAGCCCTGAACTTGTGGAAGTGGCGCGGTCTTAAAGGGCCTTAAGGCTGCTGAAGTAGCTTCACGAAGTCGTTTAGTTCGACATTATTGAGATCGGACACCGCCCAGCAGCTCATTCCGGAGTTGGTCCATCGAATTAGATTGTAACCCTGGACCTGGCTTGAAATTGCCTTCTTGTTGTCATTAGTGCCAGCGGGCCAAAGATACAAATTGATGTAGTGACTTCGACGTTGATAAACGAGGACAGCGACCGTCCTGTTGTTTAGATAACCGACTCGACCGCCAAAAAGGTGGAAATCCTGACTGGAAAAGTCTCTTACCGGTGGTGAGAAATCTATCCTGCCATTGAACCAGGGTTTTACGGTGTGCTGGTCCGTCGAGAGCACATCGGTGAGATGATTAGCCATCTGTAATGAGCGGATGTGATCCGAAAGTACTTCGTGAGCGACGAGTTGATCAGTAGTTGAGTTTCTGAACGATGGTGCAAACTTCCACAAACCTGCGGTGAGAATCAATAGAGCCAGGCAAGCGGCCATCAAGGACCAGCCCCAACGAAATCCCTGCGGACTTCTGATGGTCTTCGCCTGTATTTGCAGCGACGCACGAATCCGTTTTCGCAGGTCTGCCGGTGCGTCGAAATAGAGTGCCCTATCTCGCAAAGCTGAGCGCAATGCTAGTTGGTTTTGATAGATGCATTTACAGGGTTCGCAATCATTAATGTGACGCTCGACTTCTGTAGTTTCACGAATATCCAGTTCGCGATCTACATAGCCATTGATCAAGGCCTGCGCTGTATTGCAACTCAATGTAGAACCTCCAGGTACTTTTCATTGATCAGCACTTGTTGTAGTCGCTTGCGACCGCGGGCGAGTCGAGACATGACCGTGCCGATTGGTAACCCCGTGATGTGGGCAATTTCCTTGTACGAGAACTCCTCAAGCTCACGTAACACGATTACTTCGCGAAACTCAACAGGCAGTTGTTCGAGCGCGTGTCGGACCATTTTGCTGTCGGAGCTTTGCAGTAAGAGCGCTTCGGGATTCAGCTCGTTGCTCTCGAGTTCATAGATCTCATCGTCCAGAGGAACAGTAAGACTTGAGGATCGATTTTGCTGCATCCATGTGTAACTTGTATTGCGTACTATACCGAGGAGCCAGGCACGGCCATCGATCCCATTGAAGCCGTCGAAAAACTTGAAGGCGCGTAAATATGCTTCCTGCACCACATCGTGTGCATCAGCGTCGTTGCGGGTCAGCCACCGCGCCAGATTATAGGCGGCATCAAGGTGCGGTAAGACTGCTTCCTCAAAGCTCGTGAGTTTTTTCCGCGTGGGCACCACCTGCTTGTTGTTTTACCCGACTCAACTGTAAGTACCGCTTGACCGGGCTTTTTATTCCCCGGCGGATAATTCTTTTGCTGTTAATGGAGAGTGCGGGAATATAGCCGCTACAGTTGTGGTATTAACAATTGAGAAGGCCAGATAAAACGGCCGTAAACTGCCTATTTACTGAAGGTCGATTTCAGGAGACGAGCGTGAAGAGATTTGTTGCGGGTGTGCTTTCAGTGTTGCTCTTACTGATACTGATGAGCATTAGTATTGCGCGGCTGGGAATAGTTGCCGTGAACGCGGATGGTAATCATTCAAGTTTGGAGGCCCGGTTGATGCCTCTGGCGCTCCAGTCGTCTGTTGCAAGACATGCTCCGGATCTAACTAATCCAGTTCAGGTAACTGAAGACAATCTAAAGTCTGCCGCAATACTCTACCGGGCAAATTGCTCACAATGTCATGGCACGCCTGCTGGTCCTACAACCTTGATGGGGAAGTCGTTCTATCCTCCTGCTACACAATTGGGTGATGGTCTACATGATTACAGCGAGTCACAAATATTCTGGATGATTAAGCATGGTATTCGAAATACTGGCATGCCCGCATGGGGCGACCTGCTGCCAGATGAGTCCATCTGGCAATTGGTCAACCTGTTAAAGCACCAGGACGATCTTCCTCCCTCAGTCAAAGCCCAACTGAAACCTGGTGCAAAGTACAAGACTGAATAGCACCAACAAAAAATAAGTGACCTGGGATGAAGCATCTTTACCGGATCATTAATGCTCGACCGCACGACGTACACTCGATTGGGGCGATAGAAATTGCCGCTGCGAGACTTTTTGAAGGCTATGTGCCCGATGAGGTTCTACACGAGACGACGGGCGAGCAAGATTTACAAGAGGCTCAAAGTGAAGGCCGACTCTGGGTCGCGCTGGCTGGTGAGAGTCCTATCGGATTTGCCCATGTTGAAGTGTTCGATCCAATCTCGGCACATCTTGAAGAAATTGATGTGCATCCGGACCACGGTCGTCGCGGTGTTGGTACGCGACTGGTGACTGAGGTCTGCAAGTGGGCCTGGAAACGTGGCTATCGAGCAGTGACACTCACGACCTTTCGTGACGTTCCCTGGAACATGCCATTCTATTTACGACTCGGATTTGAGGAGATTCCAAAGAGGGAACTCACCCCAGGATTGAGAGCTATCCTGCGCAGTGAGGCTCGTCGCGGACTGGATCCCAGACGAAGAGTCGCCATGAGATGGTGGGTGCCTTTTCGTTGAGCCCAGGTTCAATCTCAGCTCGAACCTAAAACTGTTTCATGGCCTTAAAACTTAGCGCGAATCTTGACAAATTCTTCCGACCCATCTAAAAGCCTTTCTGTCAGGCCCTAAAACAAAGCTCAAGTAACTCAACGCCCTAATAACATTTCTGAAATCTTCGCATTCTCGCTGCGAAAGGAAGTGTTTGAAGTAGCTCTACATCGGTAGGAATCCCCCACGCTCTTTACCTCTGACAGTCTGCGATGTCTTTCGCTTACCACATCCGCGGAAGATTAAAGGAGAAGCTCATGTTATCCACTCAAGTACGTACGGTTCTCGCCGCACTAACCGTAGTCTTCACGACGTTTCCAGGACTAAGTCACCACGTTTCAGTCGTTCTTGCTCAAACCCCGCCATCCTATACTTTCAAAAACGTGCAAATAGTTGGTGGTGGGTTTGTGCCCGGCATCATCTTCAATCAAACCGAGGCTGGCCTGGTATACGCTCGGACTGATATTGGTGGTGCGTACCGCCAGGATCCTGTTACTAAACGCTGGATCCCTCTGCTCGACTCCATCAGTTGGGATGATTGGAATTTAACTGGCGTAGTGAGCTTGGCTACTGATCCGGTTAATCCGAACAACGTATATGTAGCGGCCGGTACCTACACTAATGATTGGACCACGCAAAATGGCGCCATCCTTCGGTCAGGCGATAAAGGCGCAACCTGGTCTCGCACCATGTTGCCGTTCAAGCTGGGCGGTAACATGCCCGGGCGCGGAATGGGAGAACGGCTCGTCATCGATCCCAACAAGAGTTCGGTCCTTTATCTAGGTGCGCCGAGTGGCAATGGTCTCTGGAAAAGCACCGATGCGGGTATTAGCTGGTCCAAAGTTACGAATTTTCCGAACCCCGGAAATTACGTCCAGGATCCAGCGGACCCATTTGGTTACCTGACCGATAACCAGGGTATTGTGTGGGTTACATTCGATAAGCGAAGCGGTTCCTCAGGTAATGCGAGTCAAACGATCTACATCGGGGTCGCCGATCTGCAGAACACTGTCTATCGTACAACTGATGGTGGTGCGAGCTGGCAAAGACTTGCGGGCCAGCCAACTGGCTTCATCGCGCACAAAGGTGTTCTGGATACTGCAAACGGCTACTTGTACATTGCTACCAGCGACAAAGGTGGTCCATACGACGGAGGCCACGGTGATGTTTGGAAGTACAACACCGCAACTGGTGCATGGACCATGATCAGTCCCATCCCGTCTTCGCCGGATCCCAATGGTGATAATTACTTTGGATACGCTGGCCTTTCGATTGATCGCCAGAATCCAAATATTGTGATGGTGACAGCATACAGTTCATGGTGGCCCGACACGATCATCTGGCGCAGTCTTGATGGTGGGACTACGTGGAATAAGATCTGGAATTGGACCCGGTACCCAAACCGTTCATTCCGCTATATCCAGGACATCACTGCCGCTCCCTGGCTTCAATTTCCGGCAGCACCACTATGTGGCGGCGGGCGTCCAGGCGCAGAAGTCAATCCCAAGTTGGGCTGGATGACAGAAACCCTCGAGATTGATCCATTCAATTCGAACCGCTTCATGTACGGAACAGGAGCGACTATTTATGGTAGTGAGAACTTAACTGTTTGGGACCAGGGTTCGACCAGTCAAATCACTTTAAAAGTTATGGCCCAGGGACTGGAAGAGACTGCTGTGTTAGATCTGATTAGTCCGCCAAGTGGTGCGCCATTGCTAAGTGCGGTTGGCGACATCAGAGGGTTTCGTCACGACAATCTCGACGTCGTTCCGGCTACCATGTACCAGGTGTTATCAAGCACCACCAGCATTGACTTTGCTGAACTAACTCCCAGCTACATTGTCAGAGTAGGGAATGGTGATGCGGCAAACTGCGAACAGAGTGGGGCGATTTCAACCGATGGCGGAACCACCTGGACCAAAATGATGGGTCAGCCCTCGACGCTGACGGGTGGCGGAAATGTAGCTGTCTCGGCAGGCGGCGCCGGAAAGATCGTTTGGAGCCCAGATGGAACGGGAGTCTATTACACCACCAATGGTGGCGGTGCATGGACCGCGTCAACCGGCATTGCCGCGGGCGCTTTGGTCAAGTCTGACCGCGTCAATCCAAACAAGTTCTACGGATTTAAGGACGGTGTTTTCTATGTAAGCACAAACGGAGGAGTCAACTTCAACGCCACGGCCGCGACCGGATTACCAAGTCAAGGTGCGGTGCGTTTCAAAGCTGTCCCCGGCCGCGAAGGTGATATCTGGCTAGCGGGCGGCGCCGAGAACAACACCTATGGCCTTTGGCACTCGCTCGATTCGGGAGCAACGTTTACTAAAATTACAACGGTTGAAGAGGCGGATAATATCGGATTCGGCAAACCAGCTCCGGGACAAAGCTATGTAGCGCTCTACACAAGTGCTCAGATCTTTGGAGTTCGAGGGCTCTTCCGTTCGGATGATGCTGGTGTGACGTGGGTCAGAATCAACGACGACCAACATCAATATGGCTTCACCGGTGCGGCAATCACTGGAGATCCACGTGTCTACGGTCGAGTGTACGTAAGCACAAATGGCCGCGGCATTATCTACGGCGACATCAGTGGTGGTGGGACGTGTACAGCGAATGCCACTCATGTGGATTCGATCGTGGTGACAACAGTAAGTGGTGGTGGCAACAAGAAGAAGGGGCAGGCGACAGTTACCATCAAGGATAATTGCGGGAATCCAGTCGCTAATGCCACAGTCACTGGAACGTTTTCAGGCTCAATCAATCAGTCGCTTTCTGCGAGCACGAATTCGAGTGGCGTAGCAACCTTAACAACAACGAATACTGCAACGGGCACGGTGACAGTCACATTCTGTGTAACCAACGTCACGCACTCGAGCCTGACCTATTCTTCCGCCGCCAATCTTGAAACCTGTGATCACAACTAACTTGTAGGGGCGTCCCTCCGTGGGAGCCCCATTCCAACTGGCGAACACGGTTAGCAGGGCAACCCTTACAGAGCCAGGAGCGCATCGACTGTGGTGTATTGATGAGACGACACGAGGTCAGGCAATCGCTGCGCTCATGGTTCTGTAATCTCACCTCGTCGCTTTCGCGATAACCTGTTTGGCTATGTAAGCGGCAAATTCATCGAGGTTAGTGCGGTCTGTATTACTCAGCAGGAGGATAGTTATGTCATCGTTGACTAAGTGAAACAGCATGCCCTGCGCACCCATGATTCGGCCAGGTCTCTTAACTACTTTATGTTTCCTGCCATTGATCGTGCTGTCATAAACCCACAGGCCAAAACCATAATTATCGAGACCCGGTGTGAGCATTAGTGACAGAGCTGTTGCGCTCAGGAGTTTGCGAGAAAACAATGCATCAGAGAACTTGAGCAGGTCGTTAGCAGTTGAATACATCGCCCCGGCCGCATACCAATTCTCAATATAGACGGGTAAATCATTTACCAGTCGTTTTAAATCTTCCCTGAAGAAGTACGTGTCAGCGAGCACCTCCACGACATCATATTGATGCAGCATTCCTGATTCGTGCAGACCCAGCGGGTCGAGAATCTCTTTCTTTAAAACCCGCTCATAAGTGTCGCCGTAGAGTCGTTCAATAATCTTGCCCAGGATAATGTAATCAGCATTGTTATAGTCAAACGTTTCTCCGGGTTTGTGCACCAGGTCTTCGCTGCAATATCTAGTTAGAAGATCATCTGACGTCAGCGGTGTTTGATAATGGGGAATGCCGTTTTTGATAGCGACGTCAGCACTGGTTAACCCGCGGTCAATATTTGCCATGCCGGCTGTGTGATTCAGAAGTTGTCTTATCGTTACCTGGTTGCCTGCCGATCCCCCGTAATTCGGCAGATAACTCTTGATCGTGTGGTCCAACGAGAGTTTCTGCTGCTCCTGAAGTCGCATGATCAGGACCGCGGTGAACGCCTTTGTAATGGAAGCGATCTTGTATTTGGTTTCGAGTGTATTTGAGACTCGGAATTGGCGATTCGCGAAACCGAAGCTGCGGGCATAAAGCGTTTGCGTTTTGCTCTTTACGACGATCGTCCCGCTAAAATCGTGAGAGCGTGCATATGATTCGATAGTTCTCAGCCGGTTCGTTTGGGCCACCAGCGGTCCGGAAAAGCAGAAAAGAGTTACTAAAATTGAATACTTAAGTTTACTCGTTAGCATGGTCCTCACTTCCAGTTCCGGTCTTTTAAGTTATACAGACACTATTCGGCTCTAATGTGTTAACACAGCCGAAGCCGTTAAACTCAGAATTTTAAAATTTCTGTGGCATCACGCAGGATCCGAGTTAGGGGCCTTTTTCATTTCCAGTGAAGCGTGTCATCATCTGTCAAATGAAACTAAAGATTGTTCAGGCTGGCGATCCTGTATTGAGGTTGGCTAGTCGCCCACTTACTGCGGAAGAAATCAAGAGTCCCTCGGTTCAACAGCTAATAGAACTGATGCGTGAGACGATGCGCGATGCGCCGGGTGTTGGCCTGGCTGCGCCTCAGATCGGTGTCGGAATTCAACTCGCCGTCATTGAAGATAGAGAGGAATATCAGCAGGGAGCCTCAGAAGACCAGTTGACGGAGCGTCAAAGATCGCCCGTTGATTTCCACGTGATTATTAATCCGACGATCAAAATCTCAGAAGATTCAACCGTTGAGTTCTTTGAGGGATGTCTGAGTGTGGCGGGATTTGCAGGGCTCGTTCGGCGTGGACAGCACGTGACAGTCAACTGTCTAAATGAGCGGGCCGAGCCGGTCACGATCGAGGCTGCAGGCTGGTACGCGCGAATCCTTCAGCACGAGATAGACCACCTGAACGGAACGTTGTATATCGACCGAATGGAGACACGTTCCTTCACAACTGTTGAGAATATGAGTCGAGTTTGGAACGGTTTGTCGATCGAAGAGATCAGGAAGTTCCTGAATTTGAGTTGATCTGGTTTGGTCCAACTTTTAAGGATGTCGGCGATCTCAATCACCTTATTAACCACAACAAATGATTAAACATTACCTGGAAGATTTCAAAATCGGACAGATCTTTCACGCTGGCCCGTTGCAAGTGACCGAGGATAGTATCAAGAGGTTTGCGACGGAGTTCGATCCGCAGCCATTCCATCTTGACGCGAGAGCTGCAACTGATAGTTTGTTTGGTGGCCTCGCTGCAAGTGGCTGGCATACTGCAGCGATGACCATGCGACTATTGGTCGCTAGTGACCTCAAACCTGCTGGAGGGATAATCGGACTTGGCTTTGAAGAATTCCGCTGGCCCTCACCCGTCAGGCCGGGTGATGAGTTGCGCATGGAATGTGAAGTACTTGAAATCAGAGACTCACGGTCGCGTCCAATGCAAGGCTTCATCAAAATCCGCACAACAACCCTGAACCAAAACAACACTCCCGTGCAAATCGCGGTCGGCAACTTACTAGTTCCGCGCCGGCGCGGTGATTGATCACAGTTAACTATTTGCACCCTCTGAGTTGCAGATAAAGGCGGCTATCTCAGAATTGCCCTGTTGAGTTACCCGCCCTTATCCTAGAGAGACGTCGTTTTACCCGCTGCGTCGAAGCGTGCGGCTCCTGAAGCCAGCAAGGGCTGACGACGTCACTCATGCCCAATAACCTTTAAGCGTTTAGATCGGGAGAGAAAGCCGGGTGAAGTTTGAGCGGGGCCATCTCTTAGACAGCCCCGCCTTCTTATTTATTGGCTGCAGCGTTCGTATTCGCAGTCGCGTGGCTTGTTTGAAATCGCTGCCAGTAATCTTTAATAAAGTCGAGCTGCTTGCCGTGACCATTACTAGTGTAGAAGTCGTACTGCTTCATCTCAGCGTACGCCTGGTCAAAGTTCCAGCCATCGTGATTGAAACGGTATACCGCTCCCATAATTCCCGTCCGATGTCGCCCGCCGGCACAGTGAACGTAGAACTTGCCGGTGGCCGGGTCATTAATGACCTTCAGAAACTCGTTAGCCTGGTCCATGCTGGGATAAGTCTTGTCGACGATTGGTATATTGACGTAGCGCATGCCGGCGGCTTCAACGGCTGGCTTTTCACGTTCCATTGAATTGTCAGTTAAATCTATAACTGTAGTGATTCCGAGCGCTGCCAGCGCTTTAAGGTCTTTCGGCTTGGGTCGGGCTCCGCGGAAAAAACTCTCGTCCATCTGTCCAAAATTGTCGATATCAATATTGGGGAAATTGTTGTTGTGTGATTTTGCTGTTGCAACCGAAAAGAGGGAAAGCAATAACATTAAAGCTGCGAAGAAGGGCGAAGTATTTTTACGCATATTCATAATCAGGTCTCCACGATGAAATTGCTGATTTGCAATCGGGGGTTCTAAATAGTCGAAACATCGGGCAAAACCAGAGTTATGATTCGAGAACTCTTGAGTCAGTTGCACATTTCTCCGTCATACTTTTTGCGTACAGTGATGCTTGATTTGGTTGAGGGATTTGAATGCCACTGCACTTTGACGAGCCTTGTAAGACACTTGAAAATGCGAGGATTGGACCGCGGCAAAGCGGAGAATCGAAGGCCCGAAGACTTTTGAGTTAAAGCCGCCGATCGAGTGTGTTTTGCAGTTGTTTTAGGAGGGCAGGCTTCAGCTACGATCCTTGCGCGGCTGACCAAAAAATCGATTCAGCACGGACACAGAGTCACGCAGAGAATCGAGTGGTCAAATACAAATCACCAAACTGTTCGGCGCGGACACCCAGCGTTCAAACTGTGAGAGTTTAGTATTCGCGAACGCCGGCGATCGAGTGACCGCCCACCGATTTTGCTCTGTCTACCGCATCGGAGTTGTATTGAATGTTTGCTGTACCGCCGCCTGATGTGTTGAATACTGGAGCCTGAAACTGGTCGCTGTCCGAGCCTGTTCTCGCAAACTTTGCAACTATCACCGCACCATAAATATTCCCGCTACCTCCGCCACTTCTAACAACCGTTCCGCCACCTAACACCATGATTACGCCATTGAAGTTGAAGTTACCATCAAGCGTCAGAGTGCCGGTGACGATCAACGTGCCTTGGCCCGTAGGATTGCCTGGTCCAAGTGTCAGATCACCATCCACGAACGTAAAAGCTCCGTCAGGTAAGTTAGCGCCCAGGCTGTTCGTACTGCTGATGGCGGCTGCGCCACTGGTAAAGTAGCGTCCCTGGTTTATCGCGGCATTCATCATGCCCTCTGTTCCATACAGAAACTGTCGTGCAGTTGTGACCGATTGCAAAAAGCTTGGCGAATTTCCGCTTGTTAATACCAGCGGATCAGCCGGATAAACGTTTGGTCCACTGCCGCTGCAATTTGTGCCGTCCGGCAGGCAGCCGTCGATTACGTTATTGACGGTGTTATAGTCACCATTCCCTACTGCATATGCGGCTAGCGGAGGTGCCCCGCTTCCAAAGGCATCTTCACCGGAAGTTGAAGTTACGTTACTACCACCGAGATCAAACGAGATGGGGTTTCCGGATGTATTGGGGAGGCTGACCGTAGCCTTTACTGGATAGTCGAGCGTGTAGCGGTTTACAACAACCTCCATGTTCTTTCGACCAGCCCTTGGACCAATGCCCACGACATGAATTAATAGACGGTTCGGTTTATAGGTCGCGAGCGGGCAATTGGTTAAGAGGTCCGAGTTATCTGGGTCACTAATGGATAGCACCTGAAACTTCGTACTACCATCCGGTGAAATGTTCACCACACTCCCCGACGTAGCAGTCCAGAGAGTCGGCGTACATACTATATTTTTAAAAGAAGCGCGCGTGCCCGCGGGATTCGATTGTACGTTTCCTTTTAGAACTTCTAAGGTTCGCGCCACACCGGCTTCGGCCGCGTAATAAGCCTGACTCTCAGCGATCGAATCGCCGGCAGTGATACCGGTCATGGTCGTCGTTAAGATCAGACTTCCTCCGGCTGCTAATAACAACATCGAAAGGAGAACAACCGTGACCAGCGCCGCACCTCGCTCGCCCGATCGGTTATCGAAAAACTCTTTGTGCTGTTCGAATCTCATTGATATCAAGACCTCGTCCATGAATCGATTAATTAGTAGTCCCACAATTCAGTATTGCGCAGAGTTACATCGGAGCAGAGCAGAACTGTATATCCTGGTTGATAGCCGGGCGTGTTTCGAGCTCCCACTGCGTCAAGAGTGACTGAAACGGCTATCACAATATATCTTGCGGCAGATGGAGAAACCTCGGAGGCAGACACGTTCGTTATGTCAGCTCCGTTTGATGGGGCTGTATAAGTGACAGGTTGATCGAAGTAATGAATGTTCATCGAGTCGACCCGGTTCGCAAGGACCGTGCTTTGGCTTCCAAATTTGTCGTGTCGCGCCAGGTATTTTGTATTATCGGCTTCGTTGATGAAGTAGGTGATGTCCTCATTTTCATCTATTACATCATTTTGCGATGCAGGAAATGCTGTTGGGTCAAACCGGTTGAGATTTGAGCGAACTCGAATTCTATTACTGTTGGAATCAGCTGCAACAATACCGTTGTTGGTCAGGTTGAATCCCACGTTTGCTATTTCGCGCGACATGATATTGAGGGCGCGTTGCGCGTCCGCGAGCGCGTCAGACTTCTGATTCTCACGAGCACGAACACGTAGAGCATTTGTTAGTAAAGTCGTTCCGGCGACCATCAAGGCCATGCTGACGGTCATTGCGATTAACAGTTCCAGCAAAGAGAAGCCGGCACTGGGTTTATTTTTAATCGACGGGCTCATATGTCCTCGCTTTGATAAATGCTCTAGAAATTGCCAACGACCTGCGTTGATCGTTGTGTGTAGATGGTAATGGTCCCAAACGATTTAACGCCCAGTGGTGTGACAGATAGCCGGATCGATTTCGAAGTCGGTGCGCCGGCGTCCGGGTTTCCAGCGGGAACAAAGCTTAGGTCTTGAATAACGGTATTGATCTGATAGCTGCGACCTGCGCTTTGGACCGTTTCAGTAACTCCGGTCGTGGCGGTCGCCGCCAACCCGCCACTCGGATACGAGAATGCTAAAGAGCGCGTTTGCGTAGTGAAGGGAATAGTTCTCATCCATTCCATTCTCTTCTGCGCGATCGCTATTGAAAGTTCTCGGTCGTCGGCTCTGGCATTTGCCTGAGTAGCAAAGAGAAATAGCGAGGCAATGCCCAGTCCAATGATCATCAGGATGACCAGAGCAATCGTGGTCTCGAGAATCGTGAAGCCAGTTTGATCAGAACGAAGGCTTGCCCGTGTATCGAGGTTGGGTTTGCTAAGTCTGAGGTACATATGGGGCCGCCTTTCAGTTACTTACTGACACTTGGAGTATTTGAGTCGAGCCGCATGACGGGCTGCCTGATACTTCGACGTTGAACACTCCGCGGTTTCCCGCACCGTGCTTCGTGGTGATTGAGATCAAACTCGAACCGTTTCCATCAATTCG
>DASROI010000022.1:0-12316 GCA_035646955.1 Pyrinomonadaceae bacterium | reverse complement strand
AAGCATCTTTGATAACCACCATAGAGCAGCTCTAGTATTCGGTATCTGCATATCATTGGGAACATGTCCCTCTCAGCCTGCTTGCTGAGTCCTAACAGCGAAGTCTGTAGCTCACCGGTGCTCGCCGAAATCATCCAGAGGAAGGTAAAGACGATCTCAGTGCCGGTTTTCAGAGTAAGAGTCGGCAGGTCAGCCACATGAAGACCTAGCCCGGTATTTTCGTATCGGTATTGTGAGCAGTGGCCATCCCTCTACGCTCCAACTGGTGCGCCAGTCTGGTTCGTTATCACTGCTTCGCTTGCCACCTTGGAGGTTTTGCTGGCAACCGTCAAAGGGAGGCTTACCGTTATGCACGAGCCTTGCCCTTTTCCGGAACTCTCTGCGCGTACTCTTCCGCGATGTAGCTCCACCAATTGGCGTACTATCGCAAGACCCAGGCCGAGCCCCTCGCTTGCTGATTCATCGGGTTGACGGTATGGCTCAAAAACATAAGGCAAGAAGTTCTGGTCTATGCCTGCTCCGTTGTCGGTGACTTTGATTTCAACGTGTGGACCAACGCGCTCAAGGTGAACCATCACGTGCCCTCCTTCAGGTGTAAACTTTATGGCATTTGAAAGAAGGTTCCACATTACTTGCTGCAAACGGTCCCAGTCGCCCAAAACACAAGGTGCCTCCGCAGTGGTAATGCGTTGCAACCGGATATGCTTTGCATCAGCCAAAGGTTGCAAAGAGTCAATTGCCGAATCGATGACTCTCGAGAGTTTGACTTGACCGAGATGAAGACGCAGCTTGCCAGTCTTGATGCGCATGACATCGAGCAAGTCATCAATCAACCGTTCTTGAGCGCGCGCATTCCGCTCTATCGTTTGAAGTCCGTGGACATATGTAGATGGATCTGGTTTCTGTCCACTCAAGATTCTCGACCAACCGAGGATTGCAGTCAGCGGCGTGCGAAGTTCATGGGAAGCAGTCGCCAGAAACGCATCTTTTGTTCGGTTGTTTCGCTCGGCCTCTGTGCAAGCCAGGCGCTCTGCCTCATATAGTCGAGCGCGGCGCAGTGCTTGTTCACATTGAGCGGTGAACTGAAGTATAAATGCGCGCTCTTCGCCATTAAATTTCCGAACTTCGGAGAAAGTCAGGTGCAACATCGCAGTGACGCCGCGCTCCAATATGAGTGGAAGGCAAGCCATTGACCGACACTCTTTGAGAGCTTCTCTTGCGGCGGATGCCGAGTAGTAGCGCAACACGTCAATGTGGGATTCGAACCAAAAAGCCTTGCTCTGAGTTACAACCTCGGCGAGCGGAAAGCGGGTATTCATGAGGTCGATATTACAAACGTTGATTGCCTCACTCGTGACGCCAGCCACACCTGCTATCGCCCAACCTCCTTCTTCGCCAGTTTTCATGAGAAGCGTGGCGCCGCTGGCTCTGACCGCACTCCGACCTTGATTGACCAGCACCCGAACGACCTCTACGGATGTAAATGCATGAGATAGGGAAGCCGTCAGGATTTGGAGCGCACGTATCCGCTCGCCTAGTGTTTGCGCGGTTTCACAACATTCCGTCCTCGGAATCAGCGGTTGACAACAGACTTGTTGGCTGCCTTCGAGATTAGTCGTATCGTCAACCTTTGCGGCGGAAACGGTGCGATGCACGAATGATGAAAGGGCGGGTTTCTGCATGCTGATTACTCCCGTGTGTTGGAAGATCACTGTGGGTCATATGCACAGTAGCAGGGCATTGATAAGAAAGTCATAAATGAGACGTTAAGAGTTCGTTAGGGAGTTGTTAAAAGATTGAAGAACACTCTTTCAAAAGAAGATTAGGGAAAATTATTCAGCGACCTTAAGTGAGGATGGGTGAGTTGCAACAGGCTCTCTCCTCCGTTTTTTACAAGCATTCCAAAGGAGATCCTTTACGACAATTTAATGGTCCGTTTACTACAAATTAAGGGTTGAGGCACACGTATGCGACAAACGCTCTCTAAGATTTAACTCATCATGAGTAGGGAAGGACCAAAAGGAAGAACGATGAAAAACTGTTTTCAAGAGAGCACGTCTGTCGGAGTCGGTGCGTTATTAATATTGTGCCTGATGGTAATAATAACTCCGGCGCAAAGGAACCCTGAGAAGCGGATGAATGATGCCACGTTGCGCAAGGAAATGGCTGGCCGCAGCGATCCGTGGAGGCAGTCGGATTTGGAAGCTGTACCTGCCGACGCGAATCTTCTCGGAGATGAAGGCGCTGCTGCCAATCCCGGTGCACTTGCCGTCGTGAAAGTGTCCATGCGTAATATGCGGTTTTCTTCTGGGACACTTAAGATAAAGAAAGGCACAGTTGTGGAGTGGAAGAACGACGACCTTGTGCCTCATACCGTCACTTCAGACTCCTTTGATTCTGGTTCCCTTGGGCCTGGAAAATCATGGCGGCACACGTTCACGAAGGAAGGTCAGTTTCCGTATGCCTGTACATTCCACCCCGCGATGACGGGTGTTGTAGTCGTCAAGTAACCCCAAAGCAAACTGGATACGCGCGTGCTTGGCGATTTTATGGTGTGGTGCTTAAAGTGGTTAGGATCCACCCCGGAGACAAATGGCGCAGCCGGAATCGGATCCATTGGTCCGACTCCGAATGCGTGCTAAAACTTGCGGCGGTTGGTGAACTGATCCGGCAGCAAGAGTGATTTTCGTCTTTACGCGCCTAAGCCTATTTGCTGATTGACGCCTGGAGCTTTTTCGCATGTTCCAAATGCGACGCAAAGATTGGGCGCGCACTCTCGAGAAGAACCTTGAGTTCAGCGTTCTTGGTGTTTGGGATCAAGGTATTGTCGAGCACACCCATGACCGCTTCATGGTAGCTTACCTCGTTATCGATATAAGCTTTATTAAACTCCGCGCCCGTCAGAGCCATTAGCTGGGCCATCTTTTTGTCACCATCCGATTTTAAGCTCTTGCTGGTGTCGCTCTCTTCCGGCGTCACGCCGAGCTTTTTGACCAGGGCGGTAGCCTTGGTATTGACGGCCGTGTGATCGCGAACCATTGTTGCAGCGAATTCTTTGACCGCCTTGTTAGTTGTCTTCTGGTCAGCCATTTTCGCCACGTCAATATCTACAGAGTTCGCCGTGACAGCGATCATGGCTATCTGCGCATCCGTTGGGGGCGGAGAGTAGGCTTTCTCTTGAGCCTGGACAGTGCTGAAAGCCGCGAGAACGGCTAATGCAAGAATAAGTGATTTCAACATACTAAGTGCTCCTTTTTGGTTGGATTGGATCAAGAGGGGAAAGGATAGTCCGCGAAAAAATTTCTTCCAGTTTGGCATCTCCGAGAAGTAGTTTCGCCTTAGGGAATAACCAGTCTTCCTCCCTTACCAGGTATGTCTGGACTCGTAGCTCCAGTTCTGCAAGGAGATCATCCCGGCAATCCAGCTGTGTTTCCTCTGGAAGCTTCTCAATCCTCTTCAGAATTTCGTCAATTCTCTTCCGCTCTCTGTAACACTCATCGACCAGGATCCTCGTATCTACGAAACCTTCTAAATTTGGAAAGAGTGTTCGCTCTTCGACCTCAAGGTGCTGAATCAGAGTTTCCCTGAGCTTGCCGAACATCCTTGGCCGTTGGCGCACGCTTTCCTCGTTGGTGTGCTTCACCTTGCCGGTGAATTCATTAATGAGTTCATTGATGATCTCCAGAATTCTTTTGTGATCGTTCTTGAGAAGTTCCATTCCGTCCATGTTCGTTTGCGCCTTAAGAGTCGTAATGCGGGCTGAGCGTGACTTTAGCAGGATGCAAGTTAGGAAGTTATAAAGAGGAGGTTAAGACTGCATCAGCAAGCGGTTAAGAGAGCGTTAGCTGACCAACTTTTGCATTTCCGGTTCGAACTTACGTTAATCTTCCTCAACGTTTCAAGACCAGGTTACAGCAGCAACACAATAATGCGCTTTTGCTTTCCGACTCAGCCCATCACAGCCAGCCGTTAGTAAATCCCGCCCGGCGCAAACCCTTCACTAAGTAGGAGCATCCGCGCATTAGTTTCCAGATCAGGCCCGAACGATAATTCTCGATCATCAACACGATCGGTCCCTGGTTGAGCCCGTAGTGCCACTGCGATACCCACCCGTGCTGGCCACCCGTTTGATTTGGAAAGGTTGGATTAAATGTTGCCTTGAAGCCGTAGGTATTATTCTCTCGCAGTCGAATTTGATTGAAATATTCAATTGCCGGTAGTACGAGTTCGGGAGCGAAAGGTAGCGAAGCGACCACGGCCCACGGCGCCAGCGTTCCATCGTCCGGTCCAAAAGGAGCCCCGCGCGCAACGTAGTCGAAGAATTGACGCTCGACTCCTTTTACCTTAATCGTGGTTGGGCCTGGGCCGTCACTCGCCGTAATTCCCCAGCAGTCTTTGGCGTAGCCTTCAAAGCCTAGCGGATTGTGGATCGCATACTGACGCTGGACGTAGGTTGCGCGTCGACTGTTCTCGAAATAATCCAAGCCGCGTTCGCGCATGAATCGGTCCTGGATGCCGCGAAAGTCAACCCAGAGATGGGACAGTTGGTGAATGAAGAGCGGTCCTGCGTAGAGTAACTCCGTATCATAGATTTTCTTCCATTCGTAGCTCGCAGACCAGGCACGATAACTCTCTGCGGTCAATGGATGTGTCGGAGAGCCTAAGGCAAGAAGATAAAGTAGCAGGGCCTCATCGTAGCCGTTCCATCGATACTGCAGAAAGCCGCTCTCTGATTTCCATCCATGCCTGACGGTGGCGCCACCGTCAAGCGCCCACTGCCAATCGGCACGACGATAGAGTTCGTCGGCCAACGTCCGTATCTCCTGTTCCTCGGCGGAATCGTGATCGAAATAAGCAGCCGCGGCCAGCATCCCTGCAAACAGAAACGTTGAATCCACAGTTGACAGCTCACATTTCCATGCACGGCGTCCAGTCTGCAGATCGAGAAAGTGATAGTAAAAGCCTTTAAAGCCGGTTGCATCAGCGGCGGTAGACTGCTCGCTATTCGAAAAGAACCTGAGCACCGTGAGTGTCTTTCGAATGGCTTGACTACGAGTGCAAAAGTCGCGCTCGACGCCGATGGGATATGCGGCGAGCGCGAGTCCAACCGCGGCGATACTCGCGGGCCATCCCGGGCGTGTCTTGTCTGCTATAAGGCCGTTGGCTGGATTGTCTTCGTGCAGGAAGTAAGCGAATGTTTCACGCTGGAGACTTTCCAGCATCGTCTTGTTCTGACGATCGAGAGACGTAATGTCGGGTATCTCCTGAGGCTGATTCATTTAGTATTTGCTTAGGCTGGCGACTGACCACTGCACTGTCTCTATGAGCGTGGCAGGGTAAATTCCCAGCCATACGAGCAGCATCGTCAGAGCGGTAAGCGCAATGGTGTCAGTAAAGGAGAGTGACGAAACTGTAACCTGAGTTGCGCGTGGTGGAGCCTTGTACATGGCTACTATAATGCGCAAGTAATAGAAGAGACCGATCCCGCTACTCACTACCAAAATGAAAACCAGCCACCAGAGTGTCGAACCCACAGCTGCTGCGATGATATAGAACTTTCCAATGAAGCCCGCCGTAAGCGGAATGCCCGCGAGTGAAAGGAGCGATGTTGCGAATACGACTGCGAGCCATGGCCGTTGCCAGAACAGACCCTGGTAATCGATCATCTCAGCCGCCTCTCTATCTTTAAAAGACAGCACAGTGATCACTCCGAGTGCGCCCAACATGGTGACAAAGTAGGCAACAAGATAATAAGTAACCGCAGCCGACCCAATGCTGCCGCCCGCGAGAAACGCCACCAGCAAGTAGCCCAGATGAGCAATGGAAGAATAAGCGAGGATACGCTTGACGTTTGTTTGCAAGAGAGCTAGTAGATTGCCAGCAATCATCGATACGACCGCGATGACGGTGAATAAGATAAAAAGCGAGCTGGAGGCGTCAAGACCAAGTCGGTAGAAATATCGCATTAGCAGCGCAAACATTCCTCCTTTTGAAACCGTTGCAATGAACGCGGTAACGGGCGCAGGCGCACCTTCGTAAACATCCGGCGTCCACATATGGAACGGAACGACTGCCAGTTTGAATCCGACTCCGACGATGATCATCGCTAGACCAGAAAGCACCAGGGTCGAAAGAGCTTTGCCGCTCATCAGCGACGACATGCGGGAAACGTCCATGGTTCCCAGATCGGCGTACATTAGCGCCATGCCGAACAAGAGAAAGGCGGAAGAGGCCGCCGCAAGAATCAGATACTTGATGCCGGCTTCTATGGAGAGTTCGCTTGAGCGTTGGTAGGCGATCAGAACGTAAAGTGAAACGCTTAGAATCTCCAGCCCCAGAAAAAAGGAGACGAAATGCGTGCTCGCGACGAGGACTGCCGATCCCAGCGTTGCTAAAAGCAGAACAAGGTAGAATTCCTCACACTGCTCTCGATGCCTTCCCAGATAGCTGTAAGACAACAAAGCCACGACGAAGCTTGCTGCCAAAATGAGACCCAGGTAGAACAGCGAGTAACTATCCATGATCAAAAGTGCCGCCACCTGACGCGGAACGTCGCTCGAAACGAAGAACAGCGACGCGAAGGCTCCGGCATCAGCGAGCAGCGTCAACGTCAGTGTGAGCGCGTGGTTGCGCCTCGCGGCAACGACGAGCATGATTACGATCGTCGAGCAGGCTAAAACAATCAAAGGTGACAAGGCGATTAGATCTGCCGCAGTCAAGGAGCACCTCCCTGATCGAGCGAACTCGGCGATCCCGCGACGGCGGAATTGCTGTTGCCCACGCCCACGCCCTGAATAATGCTTTCCACTGAAGGTCGCATTGTGTTGAGCACAGGCTGAGGTGCAAGGCCTAACCCGATAATGGTAGCGGTCATCAAAGCCATGGTTCCAACTTCCCGTGGCGAGAGGTCGTGCAGTCTCGGGTATTCGCGCTGCGGTCCGTGAAATGCGCGCTGGATTATCCACAACGAATATACAGTGGCGAAGACGATTCCTACTGTGGCAAGGACGGTTAGCGGAATATTAATCGGATACACTCCGAACAGAACCAGAAACTCCCCAACAAAGTTACCGAGGCCTGGAAGCCCGAGCGAAGCAAGACAAAACAGCATAGTGACGGCCCCCATGCGTGGGACAACTGCCCACAATCCTCCCATGTTGTCGAGATTGCGTGTGTGAATCCGTTCGTCAAGCGCTCCCACGAGAACGAATAGTGCACCGGTGCTAATGCCGTGCGCGAGAATCTGAATCAACGCTCCTTGCATGGCAATTTCATTTAACGCAAACACACCCAGAAGTACGAAGCCCATATGGCTAACGCTGGTATATGCGACGAGCCGTTTCAGATCTGTTTGAGCGAATGCCAGCACGGCACCATAGAGAATACCTATGACCGCAATCGTCATAGCCGCCGGAGCAAACGCCTTCGCTGCTTCAGGAAAGAGAGGAACCACAAAACGCAACAACCCGTAGGCGCCGGTCTTTAATAGGAGTCCAGCCAGGATCACACTGCCTGCAGTCGGCGCTTCAGTATGCGCATCGGGTAACCATGAGTGCAGGGGTATCGCAGGCAGTTTCACAGCAAAGGCAATAAAGAATCCAAGCATTAACCACATAGCCAATGCCGGTGACATCGAGGTGCCGAGCAATTGTAAGTAGTCGAACGTGTAAATGCCCGTGGTGCGCCCGTGCACGAAATAGAGGCCAATGATGGCGACCAGCATCAGCAGGCCGCTCACCTGCGTAAAAAGAAAGAATTTGATGGCCGCGTAGACTCGGTTCTCGTGCCCCCAGATTCCTATGAGGAAGTACATCGGAACGAGCATTAGTTCCCAGAAGAAATAAAACAGAAAAAGATCGAGGGCAAGAAAGACGCCGATGATGCCGCTCAAAATCCACAGCAGATTGAAGTGGAAAAAGCCGACGCGTTTCTGCACCTCATTCCAGGAGCAGAGCACGGAAATGAAGCCCAGAAACAATGTGAGGAGTATGAGCAGCAGACTCAATCCATCAAGACCGAGGTGAAAGCTGATTCCGAATTGCGGAATCCAATTAAGATTCAATTCCACTAGCCACTGGCCAATCCTGGTCTGTCCGTGGCGCGAAGCAGCGACGCTGACTAAAACAAGATCAATCGCCAGAGCTAACAGCGAAATGTACCGCGACCAAAGGGCGCTAAATCGATTGGCCGCCCACGCGCCTGCTCCACCAAGCAGCAAGACTATGATCATCCATGCCAGAATCATAAAAATACCACGATCGCGATTGCCACAATTGCGCCCAGCGCAATTCCGGTCATATACCAACGCACCTTTCCGGTCTCTGTCTGCGACAATGCCCGATAGAAAACCTCATTAAGTTTCGCAATGCCATCGTAGATAGAATCAATGAAATCATCTTTGTTGGTGCGAGCCAGCCAGATGTAGGGGGTGACGAACAACTTGTTATAGAGCCAGTCAAATCCCCAACCACCAAACCAGAAGCGATCCAATGCCGCGCCCAGCATGGACTGCCCGACACCGTCCGCACTAACGCGTCGCCGAAGAAAGAATAGATAGGCCAGATAGATCCCGGAGAGCGATACGACTGCAGCTACAATCTGTAATACCAATTCGGCGTGTGCATGACCTTGTACATAGTGCAGTGCGGGAAACACGCTTCCCATAAACTCCGAGAACCATGGTTGGCCGCCCAGTGTGCGTGGCAACTCGACAATTCCTCCAACCAGCGAGAGACACGCGAGCACAATCAATGGCACGCGTATTCCATTGCCTGGTGTGTAATTCACCTCATGCTTTGCCTCGCCGAAAAAGGTGAGGAATACCATACGAAACGTATACAGCGAAGTCAGCAGCGCTCCCACCAGTCCCGCGATCCAAAGCCAGGTGCTCCCCGAGGGGGAGGACCACGCGCTCCATAGAATGAGGTCTTTGCTGTAAAAACCCGCAGTTACCAACGGTAAGGCTGAAAGCGATGCCGCGCCGATCAGAAATGTCCAGAACGTCAAAGGCAATCGCCGGCGTAAGCCACCCATTTTGTACATGTCGTGTTCTTCGTGCATGGCCAGGATAACTACGCCTGCTGCCAGGAAGAGCAGGGCCTTGAAGAACGCGTGAGTCATGAGATGGAAGATCGCCGCTGACCATGCGCCCACTCCCAAAGCTAGAAACATGTAACCGATCTGGCTAATCGTTGAGTAAGCAAGGACCCGCTTGATGTCGTGTTGCGAAAGCGCGCTGAAGCCTGCGATTAAGAGTGTCGCTGCTCCGATCACTGCAACTGCCGACTGCACTGGGGGAGCAAGCGAAAACAGCACGTGTGCTCGCGCGATCAGATAGACTCCGGCGGTCACCATCGTCGCTGCGTGAATAAGCGCGCTTACTGGCGTTGGTCCAGCCATCGCGTCCGGCAACCAGGTTTGCAGCGGCAGTTGCGCCGACTTGCCAACGGCTCCGCCCAACAACAATGCGGCAGCGGCAATTGCGAGTGGTGAATTCAGTGTCCATTGCTGCGCGGCTCGTTGCATTACTTCCTGGATCTGTGACGTACCGAGATGGGTGAACAACAGAAAGAGGCCAATGGCAAACGCCGTGTCGCCAACTCGCGTTACGATGAACGCTTTGCGGGCAGCTCGACCATTGGCCGGATCTTGGTACCAAAAACCTATGAGTAGATAACTGCAGAGTCCCACACCTTCCCAGCCCAGATAGAGCAACAATAAGTTGTCTGCCAGCACCAAGGTGAGCATCGAGCCGACGAATAGATTCATGTAGGCGAAGAAGCGGCTGTAACCTGCATCATCAATCATGAACTCCGACGAATAGAGATGAATCAGAAAACTGACGAAGGTGATCACGAGCGTCATCGCCAAAGATAGCGAATCGAGATAGAAAGCAATTCTTGGGGTGAAGTTGCCAACCGAAATCCAGGTCCACAGCGTTTGTGAGTAAACGTGATTCGAGGGCGGCGAATTTATGAAACTAAAGCCCGCGACGAGAGCGACAGCGGTCGAAAGGCCGACAGAGCCGACGCCTACGCTCGCGACTATAGCGCGAGACAAACGGGCGCCAGCCAGCGCAAGCACGATGTAACCTGCGAACGGGAGAGCGGGTATTAGCCAAAGCCAGTCGAGCATCTCATCCTCGCATCTTGCTCGCTGCGTCAACGTCAAGGGTTTGCAAACGGCGATAGAGTTGCAGCAGCAGTGCTAGTCCGACGGACACTTCCGCTGCCGCAACCGCCAGTATGAAAACGAACATCACCTGACCGTCCTCCTGAGCCCATCTCGATCCCGCAACTACAAAGGCTAGTCCGGCCGCGTTCAACATGATCTCGATGGACATCAGTATGAAGATGACGTTACGTCGCACGAGCACGCCGACAAGCCCCAAAGCAAAGAGGAGCGCAGCGAGAATCAATCCCTGCTCCATTGGCAATACTGGCATGTTCAATTCCTTTCTTCGCGAGAATTTCGGCCCAGGTGATAAGCACCGACCACCCCACCGAGCAGCAACATAGACGCAAGCTCGGCGCCTAATAGATAAGGACCGAACAACGCAATTCCCACTTGCTTTGCTTCAATCGTCTCGTTTGTCATTGGCTGATGTCCGCTCTGCCCAAGAATAAAGATAAGTTCGATTAGGAGAATGGTTGTGAGGGTGATGGGTCCGAGCCACATACGCGTCGGCAGCCAACTGCTCTCTTGCTCGACTGTGCGTGGGCCCAGGTTGAGCATCATCATCACGAAGACGAACAGCACCATGATCGCGCCGGCGTAGATAATCACTTCCAATGCGGCAATGAATGGCGCGCCGAGCCTGAAGAAGATCATAGCTACGGACAAAAGAGAGACGATCAGATAAAGCAGTGCGTGCACTGCGTTCAGGCGCGTGATGACCATCGCTGTTGCCACGGTCGCTACGACTGCCGGGATATAGAAAAACCAATCCATTGGTGGTTGTCCGTCAAGGCAGTAGGCTGCGCACATCAACTGGCGGAGCTTCGTTTTCAGCCTCGCCCTTGTTTTTCCCTGCGATCGCCAGTCCGGCAATTTGGTAGAAGTTATAGCCTGGATACTTGCCCGGACCGTCAATTAGCAGGTGTTCCTTCTCATAAACCAGGTTCTCTCGTTTGTATTCGGACATCTCAAAGTCCGGCGTGAGTTGGATCGCGTAAGTCGGACAGGCTTCCTCGCAGTAGCCGCAGAAAATGCAGCGCGAAAAGTTGATGCGAAAGAACTCGGGATAGCGTCGTCCGTGCTCGTCTTCGGTTGCCTGCAACGCGATACAGTCGACTGGACAAGCGACGGCGCACAAGTAACACGCGACGCAGCGCTCGCCACCATCCGGGTCACGCGAGAGGATGATGCGGCCACGCCAGCGAGGGGGCAGATAAGGTTTCTGTTCCGGATAGAGAATTGTCACGCGTCGCCGGAACATGTGCAGGAAGACTAGCCAGAGACTGCGCACAATACTCAACATCGAGTTCAGATTCTCCTCAAATGCTCGAAACTATTAATTTCAAATGACTCGACTCAATCACGATGATCTAGATTTCCCACACTCGGCTCACTGGCGTATTGCCAACAAAACTCCGCCAGTTACCACCAGGTTCAGCAGCGCCAAAGGCAGCATCACCTTCCAGCCGTAGGCCATCAACTGGTCATAGCGCGGTCGAGGCAAAGTCGCGCGCAAGAGAATGAAGCCACAAATAAAGACGAATGTTTTCAGGAAAAACCAGATCACAGGCGGAAGTACGGGGCCCAACCAGCCTCCGAAAAACAGCGTAACTACCATTGCGGAGATCAGCGTGATGCCGAGATATTCGCCGACAAAAAACATTCCGAACTTCAGCCCCGAATATTCCGAGTGATAACCAGCGACCAACTCACTTTCTGCTTCCGGCAAGTCAAAAGGCAGTCGATGCGTTTCTGCTATCCCGGCCACAATGAAGAGGATCAAACCGACAAACTGAGGGATGCAGAACCACAAGCGATGCTGTGCTTCGACAATCTCGCGAAGGTTGAAACTGCCGGCGAGCATGACGACACCCATCACCGACAACCCCATGAACACTTCGTAGCTCAACATTTGTGCTGAGGCTCGCAGGCTACCGAGCAACGAGTATTTGTTGTTCGACGACCAACCGGCGAGTACGACGCTATAAACACCGAGCGACGACATCGCGAGAAAGAAGAGAAGCCCAATGTTTAGGTCTGCGACCAGAATATTCGGTGCGAAGGGAATGACCGCAAACGTCATTAATACTGTGATCATGATGACCGCGGGAGCGATGATGAATACCGGCTTATCAGCGAA
>DASROI010000021.1:0-5815 GCA_035646955.1 Pyrinomonadaceae bacterium | reverse complement strand
CATTCGTATTCAACTGCGACACAAACTGCGTCGCTGACTTATTGAGAAACGCCGCCACAAACTCAGGCCGCTGCACAAACTCCAGCGCATACGCCTGCTTGTTGTTCTCCAACACTATTTCCCAATTAACCGCTCCTACCTGCAAGCCCTTCCCGAGCTCTTGCGTGTCGCGCAGAAAATTGTTGAAGGTCACCGGCACCGGCGCGCCCGGCAGATTGCCAAACCCACTCTTGTACATGCGGTAGACCAGGTAACCTGTCTCCTGAAATTCGGTCGAGAGAAAGAACGCGGCGGAAACGTTGATTCGCTTCACCTGGAGACACTGAGGATCTGCTCCACAGACAGTGAACTCGTTGGTCCAAAAGTTTAAACCACTCGCATCCGGTTCCCGGTTCAAAAAGTCGATATAGTGCTGACGCACAAAGAACGAGGGTGTATCGATTGGATTGACGCCGTTGGTTGCTTCGTTGTCGTTGATCGTTAAGGTGGCAGTCGCCGGTGAACCCAATGAAGCCCCACTCGGATTACTCAAGGTAATCTGGAACGTCTCTGGCCCTTCCGCATAGACGTCATCGACAATCGGGATCACTATCGCCTTGCTCGTTTCCCCTGCCACAAACGTTAGCTCTCCGACTCCCGTCAGATAATCACAGCGCGACGACGCCTGACCCGTAATTAGATTGCAAACATTGGATCCGGAATTATCGCTCGTGGCGTAATCGACGGACACTACTCCTGACGTGTCACCTGTGCGAGTAACCCCTACATTCAACGAAGTGCCATTTTCATTGGCGTTAAAAGTAGTCGCGGACAATTGAATGGTGGCCGGATTCGAAGCCGTGTTCCAGCCAATATCGCGCAAGAGCGAAAAGGTAAGATCATTTGGAAGATTGACGCTGTGAGTCAGATCGCCATTGATGTTTGGCTCCATCAATTGGTTTGGAAACATGCTCGTATCGAAGTGTGAAACTGAAGATCCATCGTCTATCTGGGGAGGCGCATACAACTTCGCCCTGTTAGAGGAGTCAGCACCTGCCAGAACACTTGGGTCCTGGAAGACTGAGGCGTTGATTGGACCACCGAGTTGAGCTCTGATTGCGTTGGCGTCGCTGAGATTCAAGCTGACTGACGGAATCACGATCGTTGGATCCGTGCCGGCCATCCCCGGGGGAATGCTTGGATCCTGACTTGTGCTTACGTTTCCAATTACCACCGCCAACGCACCTGCATTTTGAGCATTCTTCACCTTATCTACAAATAGACAATTGCCGCGATCGATAAATGCGATCTGCCCGGTGACGCCGGTCATGGCCGAGCACCCGTCTATGACTGAAGGTCTGACTAACGACGCAGTGACTCCGGGAAATGAAACCTGTGGTCCAAATTCAGCGGTACCGATGGCGTAGTTCCTTGCAATAACTGGTGGAGAATTAATCTTCAGCGTCGGCTCGCCCTCGAGCACTGTCGGGACGGCAGCGATCACCTGAGACCCTGTCCAAACCAGATTTCCATCATTTTTTGCTGAAGCTAATCGTTCAGCGTCAGTCATGTTGATCCAACGTTTCCCAGAAGTGTTGTCACGCAGGAACTGATCGAAGACTGAAGGAAAACCAGTATCAAAAGCGCCGGTAGTGACGTCTGTAAAACTCTGAAAACCCAGGCCGTGACCAAACTCATGAAGCAAGACTGAAACAAGATCAGGCCCATCACCATGATTGTTGTCAAAGCCGAGATACCACGGAGTTCCGGAAAAGCAGGACGCTGATCCAATGTTGAGGTTGACCAGTGCATCAATTTCACCGGTGCTGCCATTGCGGTCGGATCCAGCTATGGCATTAGCGAGCGCAGCGCCATACCAGGTATCCGCGAAAGGGGCATTCGGGAAATTTCGATGAATCGTAGTTGTCCCGGCGGATGCCAGTACCGCGCTGTCAGCAGTACACGACAATGTAGTCCAGCGCGCACGGATGATGATCTTCGGAACACTATTGATGGTTGCTCCCCAGATATCGGCAGCGAACCGAAACGCGTTCATTCGCTGTTCGCCCAGAGTGGTTCCTCCGTTGCCTCCAACTGCCGAAACTGGTGTTGAATCATTGAAGCCTACGCCGGGCAAATCCGCGTTCTGGATTTCGACGGTGGCAGCTGCGTTTGCGGTGATAGCGGCAGCGATCGCAACAAAGCACACAAGTGCCAATGTGGCAAACTTGGAGGTCAGGTGGTTGATCATGATGTTAGTTCTTTACTGGTGCATTGCGAACCGCAGTTTTGGCTGAGGCTGGAGCTGACTGAACGCCAACGAACTTTGGATCGATCCCAAAGAATGACGCCGCAGCTCGCGGGTTATCTACGCATGAGTGCACGACAGTACCGTCCTGGTTACGGCGGGCAACAACCACGCTCTGAAAACGATCCTGGAGATCTAGTGACACGGACCCGTCTGCGTGACGTTGTTCAACCAACCCGTCCGTTGAACGATTTAGCCTGCTCTTCAATTCTTCGCCGAGGCGTTGCGCCTCCTCCTGGGTTAAAGGTCTAACCTTCCCACCTTGGCCGTCGACATGGATATCCTGTTCCGCCAGCTTCCCAGTGGCCGCAGGGCCTTTAGAATTAGTGTAAGCAGTTGGTTGAGTCTTAGTTCGAATGAATTGGTTCGAAACGACCGTCACTGCGGCAATCGCCACCAGAGAAATCGCGGCGATCATGACCACAAAACGACGGCGATTCCCAGATTGGGGTTTGAATTTCCCGGTCTTTGAACGACTCATCTGTTCTCCTGACGCACTACGGAGTGCCTGTTTGCGCAACTAAATTGACGTGGTAAGAACTAGGCAAATGCTTCGAATCGCGGGGCGGGACCACGAGTCAGAGCTGTCGGTTACGGGGCCGGACAATTACGAGAGGTCTAGAGAGTGAGACCTGTTCCGCAAAACTGCTTGTTACAGGTAGCCAAGAACCAACAACTCCGTTACTCGGCCGACTAAAAATCTAAAGCCCAGCCTCGCAACGTGTCAATGATGAATTTTTGGATCGGAAAGTTGCTCAAGTTTTTTGGAGGGAGAATACCCGACGAGTCTATCTTCCGTGCTGCCCAATCTGTTCCGTGCCAAATGTACCAATGCCATTCAGTCTAAAGCTGAAGACGACCCGGTTTTCCTTACGTAATCCGACGTTAAAGGTGGAAAATTGAGTCGAAAAAGCACAACAGTCCCACGCCTTACCAAGTGTCACGGTCGAGCTAATCAACGAACTGTCACCACGGCCGGGTCTCTTTTGAAAGTCAAAAAAGACTGAAGCGCCTCCGAACCAACCTCGATCACGGTTGCCAATAAAGGCGGCCGGACTCCACTGTGAGCCTCGAACCGTCCCGGCTTCCAATCCTCTCGAATCTGCGAATTTGGCCAGGGAAGGGTCAAGCGCAATTGCGCGGGTGTAATAGAAGCTCTGAAAGACCTGTACGATAGATTTGTTTAACCCAAAAGTAGTCGACATTGATCTGAGGCCGGCACCTTGAGTATCGACGTCCGTTCTAAAGTCCACGAACAGATTTCTTCTCGGCCGATATCGCGTATCAATGTTCACAGGGGAGAAACGCGGCGGCACTCCACCATAAGCAAAACCCGAAAGCGTATTCAATGGATAGAACTGATTGCGTTGACCCGGCACGAGCGCGCCGCCGAAATATGGATCAAAGAAATACTTTGCCCGAAGCGTAATCGTGAGAGCTTCGTACGGTTGGCTGGAGAGGATCGGCTCGTCTCCGGTTTTCGTCGCTTTAACTGAGGCGTCGCTCACGTTTTCCGTCGATCGCCGAGTAAAGAAACGATTCGCCACACCAAACTCGATCTCGTTCGTATCGGCAATAGCGTCGACGTAATCAAAACGAATAATTCTGTCGAAGTTATTAATGCCCGAAAGCTTGCGATAGGTGAGGTAAGGTTCGATTAGATGACGAAAAAAGAAGGTGCCGTGATGTTGATAGTCCTTCGCGAGCGCCGGAGGTCGAACATCCAACTCGAATTCACCGTACGAGCGTGTCACATTTCTACTCAAAACATCGCGGTTCTGAGGATCGAGCGAATTTGAATAGAAGGTTATACGACCGGCACCAGTCGCCGTTATGGACCACCCTGCAAAGTTAAGTGGTAGTTCAAACTTTGGATAAACATCAAGTCGCTGCACGATCGAAGGTGTAACAATCGGGTTTCCACCCACATCGTTCACGAACTGGACCTGATCCTCAACTGTCTCTTTTCGACTTACTCCCTCGGCACCGCCACTGAAAGAGAAGTAAACCGGAACCTTGTCAAGGAAACTTAGAATCGCCGGCCTCTTATCGATCGTTATACTCGGCAGCTCACGGATTCGAATACGAGCGTTAGTTAACGACGTCACCTGCGTTCGTGCCAGAAAGTTAAAACTGTATTCGTTGTGATCTTTATTTACGAATACCTGCGAAGTCTCTTCGGGAGAAATCGCCTGCTGAATGTTGTCCGAAAATACTTGTCTGAAAGCGAGATTTGAGGTGATGTTTACATCAGCCGCCGCAGTGAAACCATTCTTGAAGTAATGGACGCCTTCAACGTAAAAACTCGAACCGCCTTGATCGGGGTGGGCCTCGTCGGCGCTTGGGCCAAAGATTCGATCTTTAACCGTGTAGAACCCCACGTTAAAAAACGAACGGGAGTTGGCCCTTGTCCTCAGGTCGCCGCCGAATCCAAGTCCGCGCTGGGTGTAAACGTCGCTGCGAAATGTAAAATCGGCCGAACGTCCCAGGGTCTGATAGTAAGCATTCGACAGACGCAACCCTTTCGAACCAGACCCTCCAATGGTCGGCGTCAAAAATCCTGAGGCCCGGTCGCGCGGCTTAATAGAGACGGAAGCATACGGCAGGTAAAAAACCGGGATGTCTTTGACTTTGACTTTAGGTGAATAGATACGCACGCGGTCGCCTGTCTTGATGCGAGCTTTACCCGCGTGAAAACTCCACTTCGGAACGTCTTCATCACATGCTGTCACCTGCACATTGGTTGCGACAATAGTATCGAGACTTATTTTTTCCACTCGATCGGCGGTGAAGTAAATTCGCGTACCGTCTTGAGTTTGATTTGTGAAGCCGGTGGAATTCACGAAGTAACCGGTTTTGGTTCGATAGTTCCATTCGCCGCGAGAACCGGTAATTCGCTGTTGGTCCGCCTGATCAAAAACGACACTTCCCTCGGCCACCACTCTATTTTCCGCTTCATAGACTGTTACCTTATCGGCTTGCAACCGGTAGGTACCAATCCGCACATCAACGTTTCCTTCGTAGACGGCTACACGAGCTGTTTCCGGTCCCGACAATGTTTGCTTGGTGGCGTCTACTGTAATTTGATCCGTACTAACACCCGGAACGCCTCCACGTTGCTGGGGCCGCCGGGTTGTCAGCTGATCACTATCGAGTGGATTGACGTTTGGCGTGTCGGTCATCGGATTAGTGACTTTCCGATCGACCGGGTTTGTTTGCTGGGCAAGGGCGTACGTGCAGGCAACGACGATGGTCATGCTCGCGAGCAACAACCGGGCGAAGTTACCGAGACCGCCTGGGCACGAAGCAAAACGCAAAAGCGAGTGAAATCCTCCGGAGGGATTGTGCAAGCGGAGTTAAATCGTCAGTGCCGCCCGCATCTTCTTGTAAAGCGTGTGGATGCTAGCACGAAATTTCGAAAACGCTGTAACGGATCGTTTGTTATTATTCTGCTCCGTGTCTGAAACATACCGATTGATGGTTGTAGCGGGCGAGCCTTCCGGCGACGCTCACGCTGCAGCTCTCGTC
>DASROI010000020.1:0-11580 GCA_035646955.1 Pyrinomonadaceae bacterium | reverse complement strand
TTCTGCTCGTAGGAGGTTCACTCGGAGATCTTTATGGACGCCGCTTGATCTTTACGATTGGCGTAATCGTCTTTGCCATTACGTCAGCCGCATGTGGATTTGCCGCAAATATCGAACAGCTAATTATCGCGCGTGCCGTTCAGGGTGTGGGCGGTGCTCTGCTGGTCCCTGGCAGTCTGGCGATTATCAGTGCTTCGTTTACCGAGGATAAAAGGGGTCAAGCGATCGGAACATGGTCCGGCTTTTCTGCGATCACAACTGCAATCGGACCGCTCCTCGGTGGCTGGTTGGTCGAACATTTTTCCTGGCGGGCAGCCTTCTTTTTGAACTTGCCCCTGGCGGTGGCGGTATTGATCATTTCGATATTCCGAATCCCCGAAAGCAAAGACGAAGAACATCAGGGCCATCTCGATTGGTTGGGAGTTTGTACGGCCACACTTGGGCTCGGTGGACTCGTTTATGGATTGATCGATTCGCCTCGTCGCGGCTTCTCAAATCCGTTAGTTATTGCGACTTTGGTGGGCGGCGTTCTAGCTCTGTTACTTTTTCTTTGGAACGAGGCGCGTTCCAGGAATCCGATGGTGCCGCTTGGTCTGTTTCGTTCGCGAAATTTTGCCGGAGCGAACCTGTTGACTCTGCTGCTTTATGCAGCTATTGGGGCGCTCTTCTTTTTCCTGTCATTAAATCTAGTCCAGGTGCAAAAGTATTCAGCTACCGCAGCCGGCGCGGCGCTACTGCCCTTTGTTGTGTTCATGTTTGTTCTCTCGCGCTGGTCGGGTGGGTTGGTTGACCGCTTCGGTTCGCGATTACCACTGGTGATTGGACCATTCATCGCAGCTGGAGGATTTCTTTTGTTTGCCGTTCCAGGTGTTGGGGCTCGCTATTTTTCCGGCTTTCTACCAGCAATTCTCACAGTCGGATTTGGCATGGCCGTAACGGTAGCTCCGTTGACTACAACAGTGATGAACTCGGTGTCTCAGGAGCAGGCAGGAGTTGCCTCAGGAATTAATAATGCGGTCTCTCGCACGGCAGGTTTGCTGGCTATCGCGATCTTTGGTGTTGTCATGCTGGTTTGGTTCAGCAGGGCTCTTGACCAACGGTTAGCTCAGTTGCCCCTCGATGAAGGAGTGAAGCAGAGTGTTTTGGAGCAACGCGTGAAACTTGGTGGAATCCAGCTGCCTGAAAGTTTCGATGCCAACAACAAAGACAGTGTCGCATCAGCTATTGATGAGGCGTTTGTCGAGGGCTTTCGCTTGCTGATGCTAATTTCGGCTGGGTTGGCCGCCGGAAGTGGGTTGATTTCATGGGCGCTGATTCGGTCACACGCGCCAGCAACCAGTCAGCATGGAGATCAGCCAGCCGAGAAAAAAGCCTAGCGCAGCCACAGCAACGCTCAGTACACAAATCAGCGAAGTTTCGACCACTTCGGAAGTTCTATCAGGCTCAATCATTGGGAGACCTTCGATAATTAACGTTCAACGTTACGTCCAGCCTCTGCCGCTGAGGCTGGAGCGCTCCGCACTACACCGCGCGGGGTGAAAGTGAAACGCTTTTTGAACCCGTTGCCCACGTTTGGTGCTTGCATTACAATCCCGTTGCGCAATCTGTAATCGACAGAAAACTTAACTTTGTCTTTCTTGAAGTGGGCCTATTGTTGTTGAATGGACGCAGAAAGTCCTCAGGATCGACTCAAGAAATCCTCAAAGATATTTCTCAAGGCGCCATTTATGGGGCAATTGGATAGTCACAGTTATGATTTTGGGCGATTTCGGCTGAAACCGGCCGAACGTGTACTGCTGCGTGAAGGCGAACCCGTACCACTAACACCTAAAGTCTTTGACATTCTGATCACACTTGTCGAGAAAAGCGGACAGGTGGTTGAAAAAGACGATTTGATGAAACGGGTCTGGCCGACCACCTTTGTCGAAGAAGGAAATCTGACCCAAAACGTCTCGTTATTACGGAAAGCGCTGGGTGAAACTCCCGGAGGCTCTCAATATATTGAAACTGTCCCGCGTCGTGGATACCGGTTCGTGGCAGAGATAAACGAGACCTGGGCTGACGAAATCAAGTCGGAGCCCCTCAAATTAGAAACCATTCCTACAAACGGTAATCAGCATCCCGAAAGGTCAGCGGAAGTTCCACCCGAGTTAGCTGCGAATACAGGAAAATTCGCGGCCATCACCCATGGTCGCTCGAATGTTGTTCTTTTTGCCGCAACACTGATCGTTTTGATTGGCGGTGTCATCTTTTTTGCGGGAAGAGGTAAAGCCGGTAACAACAATGCCATTCAATCAATCGCCGTGCTGCCGTTCGTAGATGAAGCAGGCGATCCGGATTCGGAATATTTGAACGACAAGATCGCTGAAAGCCTGATTAATAGCCTTTCTAAATTGCCTCAACTCCGAGTCGTTCCACGCAGTGTGGTCGCTGGTTACAAGGGTAAGAATATTGATCCACGAAAGATCGGTGAAGAATTAAACGTCGGAGCTGTGGTTACCGGAAGAATGCGACGTCATGGCGATCTCATCAGTATTCAGGCTGACTTGATAGACCTTAACAACGTCGCGCAACTCTGGGGACAACATTATGACCACAAGCTTGCCGATGTGCTCTTGGTCCAGGACGACATCTCGCGCGACATCTTCGAAAATCTTCGACTGAAGCTGAATGTCGAAGAAAAGAAGCAGATGGAGGCGTACGGCTTGTACTTGAAAGGGCGTAATGCCTGGAACAAACGCACTGGCGACGCCCTGCTTCAGGCGATTGATTTCTTTCAACAGGCAATAGCCATCGATCCAAACTATGGTTCTGCTTATGCAGGTTTGGCCGATTGCTACAACATGCTTGTTGTTTATGGCCGGCTTCAGCCCAAGGATGGATTTCCCAAAGCAAAAGATGCCGCGACAAAAGCGCTTGAGATTGATGAAAGTCTGGCAGACGCACACACTTCGATGGCGTTTATCAAGTTTCGCTGGGACTGGGATCGCGCTGCGACGGAAAGAGAATTTCAAACGGCTATTCGGCTCAAGCCAACTTATGCACCGGCCCACCAGTGGTACAGTTCGTATTTAGTTGCGGTTGAGAGATTTGACGAGGCGATTGCTGAGGCCAAACGCACGGAAGAGCTTGAGCCTCTCTCCTTCGTTTCCAGCTCGCATCTTGGTTGGATCTACTATCTTTCAGGTCAGAACGACAAAGCTATCGAGCAATGCAAGAAGATCCTTGAATTGGATCCCAGTTCATTTCCTGCACGTCGTTATCTTGGTCTTGCTTATGAGGCTAAGGGAATGTATCCAGAGGCCATCGATGAGTTTCAGACTGGCGTGAAGTTATCTGGAAGTCCATTGATGCTGGCGTTGCTGGGCCATGCATACGCCGCGTCCGGAAAGAGAGCTGAAGCCCAACAAGTATTGGCGGACCTACAGCAACTGCCGAAGGAACGTTACGTATCTCCCTACACAGTGGCTGCGATTTATGCAGGACTTGGCGACAATGAGTCGGCGTTCAAGTGGCTTGAAAAGGCAGTAGAGGAGCGTGACATCTGGTTGATGAATTTGAAAGTGGATCCGGTATTTGCCAAGCTTCGTTCGAACAGGAAGTTCTCAGACTTACTCGCTCGCATCCGCCTCCGACCATAATCTAGAGATACCACCGACTTTGGTCGGGTGGTCGTTCAGTTTTAACCCAACCCAAACGTATTTTTATACATTGTCAGGATCGATTAGGCAGAAGTTGACGCTGTACACGACTGAAGTCGGTGGTGTCGCGACGTTTTCAAAGGTGTGGGCTAGGTAGAAATTTAGTGACCACCCGATTAAAGTCGGTGGTATACCCTTTGCCCTCAAACCCGATCACTCTCTGAGCCTCTAACCCACAAAGCCTCTGGCCTTTTGAGCTCTAGCCGCTAGCCCATTAACAGCGCAGTCGCGATCAGCCATGTTTGACACCCTTCACCTGCATTCCTATGATCCATTTACATGCCTGCCAAACAAGCTGCGAAAAAAACTGATCGTCCTGAACGTGTGTTTCTCATCGACTCAATGTCGCACATCTTTCGTGCGTTCTATGCCCCGATGCAAAACCGCGCAGCCCCGCTAGCTACCTCGCAAGGCCAGGTTACGCAGGCTGTCTACATCTTTACCAACATGCTGATAAAGCTGCTCAGGGAAGAGCAGCCCGACTATATTGCCGCAATTTTTGAATCGCGCGAGAAGACCTTCCGGCACGAAACCTTTGCTGATTACAAAGCAAACCGGGAAGAAATGCCTGGCGATCTTGCCTCTCAACTCCCATACATTTTTCGACTCTGTGATGCTTTCAATATTCCTGTCATCAACTCACCAGGCTTTGAAGCGGATGATGTCATAGGCGCGCTGGCCCACAGGATTGCCGCGCAGCAATTCCAGGCTGTAATCGTGTCGAACGACAAGGACATGTGCCAACTGGTTAAGGACCCTTACATCATTTGTATGCGGCAAAACTCCCAGGTGGTAAAACGCAAAGAACCCGTGCCGCCAATCGAATGGTGTGACGAGGCCTGGGTGGAAAAGAAATTTGGAGTCACGGCAGATAAGCTCGTCGACCTACTGGGCCTGATGGGTGATTCGATCGACAACATTCCCGGGGCGCCAGGAATCGGGTCCAAAGGGGCCGTGCAGATAATTCAGCAATTTGGGTCAATTGAGGCTGCCTTAAACGGATGGGAAACAGTCAAACATAAAACGTATCGCGAATCCCTACGCGATAATGCTGACCTGATACGGCAATCTCGTGAGCTCGCACGTATCAGAACAGATCTCGAACTTCCGTTTAATCTCGAAGACATCAAGGCCCGGCCGCCAGATCGCGCCGCCGCTTATGAGCTCTTCCATGAGCTGGAGTTCACGTTACTGACACGTGAGTACGCTGACGCTGCGAAGGCTCGTCCGGCGGCGGTCGAATCGGAACGAAACTATCGAATAGTACAAACTAAGACCGATCTCGAAAATTTGGCGCGTACACTCTTCGACGCCGAACATGTTGGTATCGCTATCGCCGACTCAACACCCTCCGGCGATGCGCAACAAGAGTGCTTTGCCGAACTTTCGACTGCCCGCGGAATTGCGTTTGCCACGGAGGCAGGTAGCGCAACCTACGTCGACCTCGAGAAGTTCGAGGGTGGCATTAAGGCAGCTATTCCGGCACTTCGTGAAGTTCTCGAAAATGGTTTGATCGAAAAGTCAGTTCATGATCTAAAGCGAGCAGTCGGACTTGTTGAAGGTTTCGGAATATCGCTTGAGGGTGTAAAAGACGACACTTTTCTTGCCGGTTACTTATTAGATCCTAATCGCAGTAAATATGATCTCCACGATCTTGCTCGCGAAGCATTGGGGATCGAAAACGGTAACACTCCCGCTGCAAACTGGTCTGAGATCTCCTGGCACACTGCAACCACTGCCGACCTTACGGTCCAAACAGCGAGAGTTTTGCGTGAGCGTATTCTTGAAAAGAAGCTTGAGACGATTTACTCAGAGATCGAATTACCACTGGCGCCACTATTGTTTCGGATGGAACGTACTGGACTCAAGGTAGACCAACGAGTACTTGCTGATCTCTCGAATTATATTGGCCAGGAATTACACAAACTAACACTTGCCATCTATAAACTTGCCGGCCGGGAATTCAATATAGGTTCACCAAAACAAGTTGGGGAAGTACTATCGGAGCTGAACATCGATATTGGTAGAAAGACCTCAACAGGCCGTTTATCGACCAGCAAAGCTGTCCTTGAAGAGTTGGCCCAGAATTTTGAATTACCTCGATTGATCATTGACTATCGCGAACTCGACAAATTGAAGAGCGTCTACACGGATGCGTTGCCGCAACAGATTGCAACTGACGGTCGTATTCACTGCCAGTTGAATCAAACAGTAGCCGCTACGGGACGGTTATCATCAAGTGATCCCAATCTCCAGAACATTCCGATTCGAAGTGAAATGGGACGCCGAATTCGCAGGGCCTTTGTTGCCGAGAAGGGGAATAAGATCATTTCAGCCGATTACTCGCAACTCGAGTTGAGGCTGTTGGCCCATATCACCCAGGACGCAGTCATGCTCGAAGCTTTTCAAAAGGGCGAAGACATTCATGCGCGGACTGCGAGACTCGTGTTCGGTGCAAAGACGGATGAAGAGTTGAAGGAAGCACGCCGCTTTGCCAAGATCGTAAACTTTGCCATCGCCTACGCGATCGAGCCGTGGGGTCTTTCGCAGCGAGTTGGTATCAGCCGGCAGGAAGCAAAGAAGGTTATCCAGGATTATTACAATACTTATAAGGGCGTGCGTCGCTATATGGACGAAGTTCCGGTTCACGCGCGCGAGCGAGGTTATGTAAGATCAATCTACGGTCGCATCCGGCCGCTCCCCGGCATCACCGACAGGAACGCAAACATTCGTAAGGCGGCTGAGCGAGAAGCTATCAATATGCCTATCCAGGGCACTGCAAGTGATATTGTAAAGATAGCAATGTTAAGAGTTGATGAAGAACTCAAACGTGCCGGGCTGGATGCCCGCCTACTCATGCAGGTTCACGATGAGTTGTTGGTTGAAGCGCCTGAAAAGTCTGCAAAAGAAGTTGCGGCCATTTTGAAGCATGAAATGGAGACAGCCGTTGAACTGGATGTGCCGCTGATTGCCGACGTAGGTATTGGTGACAACTGGATGGATGCCAAGCCTTAAATTCTTCAACGCAACAAGCTTTCGGCAGCCATCAGAAAAGAACAGAATGTCTAAGCCCGAGGAACACCGCCCGGAATTAGTCTACCGGCGAACTGGTCTAACAGACTCTTCACGAGCCCTGGTAGATCCTACTTCGCGAGGCTTGATTCGTGCCATCACTCCGTTAGTGGTCGGATTCTTAATTCTACTTGCTCTGATCTCTGCTCTTGGACTACTCAGCATCGGGAAGATGGACGACGTTGCATATAAGGCTCGTGATCTTACGTCGCGAAATTCAGCGCAGTTAAGTCTCTTACTGGAGTTGCGGCTGGCGATCACAAAATTAGATAACGAGGCCCGAAATCGCCAGCAAGCAGAGTCGCGCAACGAGTTAGGTCCTCCTTTTGATCTGAAACTGAACAGCGCGCGTGATGACGTGCGCGATAAGTTTACAAATCTCGACCGGCCTCCATTGTCTGACACCAATGACTGGCGAGAGTTTAAGAAGAATCTGGAGGAATACGTCGCGTTTACCCAGGACTTGCGCCAATATAGCCTTCACGGATTTGGCAGCTTCAGGACCGTCAATCGAGATCTCACCAATCTGCAGGCGGCCCTGCAAGCGGAGCAGCAACGAACCTTCGAAGAAGTGCAGCAGGTTCAAGCCCAGGCTCGACGGTCCATTCGACTTTGGAGCGTTATCGCTTTGCTATTCGGTGCACTTGTTGCTACCGGCACGGTCTGGCAGGTACAGCGTCACTTCCGCGATATGCGAAGGAGCACGCTCGATGCGAGACGAGAGCGGGTCTTCAATAATCAACTGATGGAAGGTATGGTTAGCGCAGTCGCCGCAATTGATAAAGATGACCGCATCAGAAGCGCTAACGCAGCTTTCTTCAAACTGTTTCCAAGCGCAAGCATTGGCGCCTCGGTCTTCGAAAAGTTTGCGCCCGAGAGCGCGATGAAATTGTTGGAGGCAGCGACTTCCACCAGGGTGCTGGCCGCAACCTACCGGGGGCGGTGGGTTGTTCAGGTTGATGGCGTTGATAAATCGCTCGATGTCTATTCGTCGCCGCTTGCTATTGATGGCGATCAGGGACAGATCATCACGCTTGTAGATGCGACAGAAGCGGCCGAAGCTGAGCGAACACTGCGACGCAGCGAATCACTGGCGGCGGTGGGCCAGGCAACCACTCAAGTTGCTCACGAAATACGAAATCCGTTGGGAAGTATTCGGCTCGGAGTCTCGATGTTACGAGACAGTGTTACTAGTGCCGACGCTCTGAACACAATCGAATTGGTCGAGCGTGGCATAAAACATCTCAATAAACTGGTTGTCGATGTAACTCAGTTCTCGCGCCAGAAGGCTCTCGACCGCTCTGCCGTGGATCTGAAGGATGCTCTGGAGCGAAGCATCGATCTCGTAAGCGAACGAATACGAGAAAAGAATGCGACCGTCGAGAGAAGTTTCAGTGGGTCACCGATAGTGGGCCAGTGGGATGCAGATCAATTGCGCCAGGTCTTTGTCAACGTCATTGCAAATGCTATCGACGCGAGTCAGGAAAACGAATCTGTTTACGTCTCAACTGAAATGTTGAGTGTTAATGGAGATGGTGATGGAAACAAGCCGAGGCGCTTTGCGCGCGTGACTATTGCTGACCACGGGAAGGGAATGGACAAAACAACCCGAGAGCGGATTTTTGAACCATTCTTCTCAACGAAAAAGCGAGGCACAGGACTTGGGTTAGCGATCGTGAAGCAGATTGTCGAGCAGCACGGCGGAAAAATTACAGTTAGCAGCGAGGTCGGAAGTGGCTCGCAGTTCAAGATTGATCTACCCGTCTAAAAAGTGAGAACGCGCCGCCGCGAAAAGAGAGTCCACGCAGAGACTTTGTAAAAACTCAACCTTCTCATTCCCCCCAAGCTTCCGCTTGGGGATCCGCGCGCTTGGAGTTATTCGGCAACCGTTTTAACGGTTTCCTTTCAATTAAATGAAATAAGTAAACCGTTGAAACGGTTGACGGGTCTGACCAATTAAACACTACCCCAAGCTGAAGCTTGGTGAGAATGAGAAGGTTGAGTTTTCACGCCGACTCTGAAGCCCGGGAGGCGCCTGAATGTCAGGTGTTGAACTTCAGAGTGAACTCAATGACCAATGAGCAATGACGATGACCGATGAGAAACAGTCCTGCGTCTTCCAACCTCAAGCCACTCTTTGAAATGCATTCCTTGCGGCGGTGATTGTCTTCTCGATAACGTCAGGCGTATGAGCAATACTTACAAACCCTGCTTCAAACTGCGACGGAGCCAGATACACTCCTTCGTTCAACATCTCGTGAAAGAATAGCCCGAAGCGCTTCCGATCAGCTCGATTTGCAGTGTCCCAATCAACCACCGGACCAGCTGTAAAAAAACTGGTCCACATCGAGCCGACGCGATTAGTAACAGTCTCAATTCCGGCCTGTTGTGCGGCCTGCTTCAACCCTTCACAAAGCGTCGCTGTCGCTGTTTCGAGTTGCTGGTAAATGGCTTTATTCCTGAGACGCCGCAGGGTTACGATGCCCGCCGTCATTGAAAGTGGATTACCCGAGAGAGTGCCCGCCTGATAAATTGGACCAGCAGGAGCGACATTGTTCATCAGGTCTTTCGAACCTCCGTATGCACCCACTGGCAGTCCACCGCCGATAATCTTTCCCAGAGTGGTGATATCAGGACTAATCCCGTACAACTCTTGCGCACCTCCGCGAGCCAAACGGAATCCCGTCATTACTTCATCGAAGATCAGCAATGTACCGTGCTGCTTTGTCAGGGTTCGAACGGCTTCAAGATAGCCCTCTCGCGGTGGAACACAACCCATATTGCCAACCACCGGCTCGATGATCACGGCAGCGATATCGGCGTGCTCGGCGAAGACTTTTTCAAGCGCCGCAACATTATTGAAAGGGACCGTGATAGTGTTTTGCGCAAGCGATGCGGGTACGCCCGGACTGTCTGGCAGACCGAGAGTGGCAACACCGGATCCGGCTTTTACCAGTAAGCTGTCGCCATGCCCGTGATAACAACCTTCGAACTTCACTAGTTTCGTGCGCCCTGTTACGCCACGAGCGAGTCGGATGGCTGACATGGTCGCTTCAGTACCACTGTTGACCATTCGCACCATTTCTATTGAAGGTACAGCGTCTATCACCTCTTCTGCGAGCTGCACTTCCAACTCGTTCGGCGCACCAAAGCTGGTCCCGTAACCGACAACCTCTCTTAGGGCAGACATAATTTCATCATCGGCATGGCCCAGAATCATCGGGCCCCACGAGCCCACGTAGTCGATGTAGGTTCGGCCGTCGACGTCGGTAATAGTTGCGCCGCTCGCGCTCTTGATAAATTTTGGGGATCCGCCGACGCCGCGAAACGCTCGGACGGGGGAGTTGACGCCCCCAGGCATGAGTTCGACCGCCCGTTCAAAGAGTTGTTCCGATGTGGTAATGGGATCGTTAGTTTTTGCTGTTGTCATCGACGCGAGGATAACAAACTACAGTACCGTGAACGAAGCGACCAAAGATATGCTCAACCCGCTCATCGAATAGATCTACACACTAACCCAGAAGATGTCGTCGTCAGATCCGTTCTACTGATTCCAGCGGCGCGACTGTGATTGATCGAAAACTCGACATCCGCACCAGCCCCGGCGCAGCGCCTTTCGGCTTCGACAAAAACTTTCTCTGCGTGTAGTGCACCACCACCTTTGAATCATCACTGGCTTGACTGAAGCGGGCAGCGAGCTGTGCCGCTTCAATCACAGTTCGATGAGGAATTTCCTGGCGACCGGGATTCCGAATCACTACATGCGAGCCTGGATAGTCGCCGGCATGCAACCAAAGATCATTTGGTTTCGCGTGTCGAAAAGTTAGCTGATCGTTATCCCGAGCAGCACGACCTACCCAGATTTCTAACCCGTCCGTCGATCGATATCGTCGAATTCCCGGTATGCTCTCAGCCTGTTTTTTCGCGCGGACTGAGGTCGTGGTGCTGGATTTTGCTTGAGTGAAATCGTCAAGGCCTTTTTCGTCTCGCTGTGCAATTATCTTCTCAAGCTGAGTCCGACGCGCCTCGATCTGGACGAGTTCACTTTTTAGAGCAGCAAGTCGCTTTTCAATCTCACCTGCCGCTCGCTTAGCCCTTGTATAGTCTCTAAACTGTCGAGTTGCCTCGTCCTGTAAGGAGCGATTTTCGTCGATCTCAATCTCGATAGTAGGTTCACCTTCTGCGTAGAAATCGGTGATCGTCACGCGATTACCGTTTCGAATCGCAGTTGTTAAATTCGCCAGCAGCAGATTGCCTAATTTCTGATGAGCCTCTGAATCTCCATGCCTGACGAGATCGGCTTCGAGATTGCTCTTCAGTTTTTCTTTTTGTTTCAACAGCCCTTTGAGTTGGGAGCGAGCCCTGGTCGCCTTAGCTTCAAAGATATTCTTTTCATCCAGCGACCTGAAGTAATCATCGGCTTCCGCAGATGAGCGTGGCGACAAACTGTCAGACACTTCTGCAGAAGGTTCCCCACTCGGTGGCGCTGTATAAAGGTCTCCGAGCTGTTGTCCAGGTCCTTTCGGAGGCCTTAGAGCAAAGACTATTCGATCGAGTTCGTTAACTATGAAGAGGTTCGATGCTCGCCCAGTGAGCTGCACGATGAGATGTCTGAATTGAATGTCGCCAATGTCATCGACCACTCGAAAACTTAAACGGACCACCCGGTCGGACGGTAGTTTTTCAACTGCCACCAACTCTCCGTGGCCCAGCTTCGCACGTAGAGCCGTTCCAAAATACGAAAGTTGTGATGATTGTTTTTCAAGCTCTTTGACTTTGCGTTTGATTAAGTACAGCCGCGGACTGG
>DASROI010000019.1:0-2219 GCA_035646955.1 Pyrinomonadaceae bacterium | reverse complement strand
ACTCGAATGAACCCGTCTTAGCCAATTCAATTCCGCGTTCTCCTGTACCTGCAACGATCGCAGCGGCCAATGGATGTTCGCTTGCTCGTTCCAAACTTGCAGCTAGTCTAAGGAGTGTGTGCTCATCGATTGTTGGACCAGTGATAACACTGGCCAGTTTGGGTTTACCTTCCATCAACGTCCCGGTCTTATCCACGATCAAGGTGCTCATCTTACGCATGAGCTCGATTGCTTCAGCGTTCTTAAACAACACTCCAAACTGTGCAGCCTTTCCAGTAGCGACCATAATCGACATTGGTGTCGCGAGGCCGAGCGCACACGGACAAGCGATGATCAAGACGGCGACCGCGTTGACCAGGCCATGCGCCAATCGCGGTTCCGGACCAAGCAGGCTCCAGACGATGAAGGTAACGATGGCGATCACTATCACCGCCGGCACAAAATAAGCAGCTACGACGTCTGCCAGCCTCTGAATCGGCGCACGACTACGTTGCGCTTCCGCAACCATCTGTACAATTTGAGCGAGGAGAGTTTCTGCGCCTACGCGTTCGGCGCGCATCACAAAAGTACCGGTGCCGTTTACTGTGGCTCCGATAACGCGATCGCCGGGTCTTTTCTCCACCGGGATCGACTCGCCGGTGACCATCGATTCATCAACCGTACTTGAACTTTCGACAATCACACCGTCAACCGGAACCTTTTCTCCGGGTCGCACTCGCAGCAGCTGGCCCACGTGAACCAGTTCGAGAGGTATATCGTGTTCTTTGCCGTCCGCGGCAACGAGACGAGCAGTCTTTGGCGCCAGGCCAAGAAGCGATTTGATCGCCGCACCAGTCCGGCTCCGAGCCTTCAACTCCAGCACCTGTCCCAGCAGGACCAGTGTGGTAATCACTGCTGCCGCTTCAAAATAGACGGGCACATTGCCCATCGAGTCGCGAAACGTAGCAGGAAAGATCCCAGGAAAGACTGTTGCAATCACGCTAAACACATAAGCAACCGTCACACCCAGTCCAATCAACGTAAACATATTTGGACTACGATTCACGACTGACTGCCAGGCTCGTTCAAAGAAAGGCCAGCCACCCCAAAGCACGACCGGGGTAGCAAGCGCGAGTTCGATCCAGATCAGGACGCTCATCGGGAACAATCGAGCTAAGCCAGGAATCAACTCACTCATACCTATGACAAACACAGGAACGGTTAACAGAGTGCTTACCCAAAACCTGCGACGCATATCTACAAGCTCAGGATTCTCTTCTTCGGATAAAGAGACCGTGCGAGGCTCTAAAGCCATTCCGCAGATCGGACAACTGCCAGGAGCATCGCGGATGATTTCCGGATGCATGGGACAGGTGTATTCAATCTTCTGTCTCGGAGGAACAACTGACAGTGGTTCAAGCGCCATGCCGCACTTAGGACATGCGCCTGGTTTGGGCTGGCGAACCTCAGGATGCATTGGACACGTGTAGGCCGCACCCGACAGATCTGGACCACTCGCTCTTGGACCAATTGCAATTAGCTGCGGCACCATCGACTCGGGTGACTTATTGAGAAATCGCTCAGGATCAAGTCGAAACTTTTCGAGACAACTGGGTGCGCAGAAATAATAGGTTTGGCCTCTATACTGATATGAGCCTGCCGCAGTATCAGGATTCACCGTCATGCCGCAAACCGGATCGACGGCGGTGGTTTCCTTTGCACTATCGTTTGACGTGGTCGGTAGTTTTGTCATCTTCTTCTTTGCGCGAATGCGCACTATCGAACTGAAGATCTTGGCTTCTTAACCGGAGCCGATTTCACTGATTTAGCCGGATGATGTTTTAGATTCGCGCCTTCAATGAGACCGCAGATATGACCCTCAACAGGTCCGGTTTTGTCCCACTCTGACAAAGTAGCCGCTAACTCATTGCGATAACGACGCATCTCGCGCATTCGCTCGTCCAATTCCTGGAGGCGTGTACGCACCACTTCGCGCACAGCTTCGCAGGGACTTATTCCGGCTTCCTTCTCGCTGATGATTTGTTTGATTTCATTGAGTGAGAAGCCAAGTAACTGCGCGCGTTTAATAAAGTCCAGTCGCTCGAAGACGTTGTGGTCGTAGATCCGGTATCCGCTCGCGGTGCGACCCAGTCGGCCAAGTAAGCCACTTCGCTCGTAGAATCTTAGTGCTTCAATTCCGATCCCGCTTTCCTTTGCCACTTCGCCTATTTTTAAGTCCA
>DASROI010000018.1:0-5046 GCA_035646955.1 Pyrinomonadaceae bacterium | reverse complement strand
ATCTACCCCCGGAAATCGCGAATCCCACATCGCGGCAGCGTGTGGATCGTTCAAGTCCTTTCTACTACCACGGTATCTACCCCCGGAGATCGCGAATCCCACATCGCGGCAGCGTGTGGATCGTTCAAGTCCTTTCTACTACCACGGTATCTACCCCCGGAGATCGCGAATCCCACACCGCGGCAGCGTGTGGAAGTTTCAAGTCCTTTCTACTACCATGGCATCTACTCCGAAGATCGCGAATCCCACATCGCGGCAGCGTGTGGATCGTTCAAGTCCTTTCTACTACCAAGCAATCTACCCGGAGACCGTGAATCCCACACCGCGGCAGCGTGTGGATCGTTCAAGTCCTTTCTACTACCACGGTATCTACTCCGAAGATCGCGAATCCCACATCGCGGCAGCGTGTGGATCTTTCATATCCTTTCTACACTCACCGTTCAAGCTCCTCTCGTAAAAAAAAACAGAAACTCGATTGCGTTACCAGCCGAATCGTTTTACCCTGCGCTCCAAAAATGCTCCTCACACCGCTCTCAACTCTCACTTGGGCTTTTCAACTCCATTACTATTTGTGTTTCCGCACTCATCGCCGCCGCGAACTATTCTCTTCCCAACGGATAGCTGACTCTGTTGCTGATTTGATCAAAGAGATCTCGACTAACCATTCTTACCGCTTGCTCGAACAGAACCAGTATCCAACCCAACAGCGGTGCCTACTGAGCATGCAACCTTCACAATCAGTCGCGAAGGCGGTGCAATTGCTTAAATGTAATTCCTCGCGCGAACTAGCGCGGATCTTCAACCTTTCGGTGCCAATCTGGGCGGGTGGCTACCTGGCCAGGAGCAGTGGTAGTGTGCGAATTTCCGCAGTTCGCGCATATCTTGAAGAGCAACCAACTCATCATGGATACGCTACAAGAATTCTGCCGCCGGTCTATACCTTTCATGACCCACAACCGAGAACTCTGCGTGCGGCACATGCGGTATTCGATCTGAATCATCACCTGGTCTTCTCGACGCAGCAGAGAAAGGGATTTTTCGGCGCGACGATCGGACAGGCGCTGACGGAGTACTGGTTACAAGTCGCTGCCAAACGCAATTTTGCATTGGATCGGATCAGCATTGTTCCGGACCACCTTCATATGTTAGTTCGAATCGTGCCTAAGATGAGTATTGAAGAGGTGGCCCTGTTGTTAATGAACAACGGTCAGAATTTCATCGGAGAAAGATACCCGGAGTTACTCATCAGGAACGGCATGACTCAATTGTGGAATTCTTCGGCGTATGCAGGCACGTGTGGTGAACTATCGACAGCGCTAATCATGAAGTGGCTTGCGTCAGATTGAGCGCGATGTGGGATTTGCGATTTCGGCTAGGTGCTTTGGTGGTAGCGAGGGCTTGAACAGATCCACACGCTGCCGCGGTGTGGGATTCGCGATCTCCGGGTAGAGGGCTTGGTAGTAGAAAGGACTTGAAGGATCCACACGCTGCCGCGGTGTAGGATTCCAGAATTGCATGGGAGTGCTCTTAGATGACGGCTCTTCATAATGGAGGTTGGTTGGTTCCTGCTGACGGAGGGGCCACGTAAAACCGGAAACACTGTTTGGTATGACGCGTTGGTGCCAGGCCATTATCAACTCTCCATCGAGAGATCTGTGGCGTGTTGTGATGGCGAAAGATTACAATCTGAGGAAATTAGTTTGGAGGTTACACCATAAGATAACGAGAGAAAGCATCCACCGATTTCACAGCGCGGCTTACGCCGCAACCAAACGATCAAGTTGCGAGACCGGTCAGTACCGAAGCGCGGTAGCGTCGGGTGCCCCTCGTGTTGTGTTAACTAAAGGCTCACCGCTGAACTCGAGTGTTGAGTGGCAGAATTCTTATGAGTGATGAACGTAGACCACATCCTAAGAATGCTCCGGGCCCATTCTATGTAGCTAATGGCTGTTGCATGCAGTGCATGGCTCCGCACGCGGTGGCCCCCAGCTTGATGGGGTTCGACGATCCCGATCGGCATTGTTTTGTAAAACAGCAACCGCAGACGGATGAGGACGTTTACCAGGCTATTCGCGCAGTGAGGTCGTCGGAAATGCAATGCCTACGTTACAGCGGCAACGATCCTGACATCCTGCGTCGTTTGGTTGAGATCGGAGAAGCTGAAGCTTGCGATAATCCTTCTCCCACAACTTCTGAACCGATCTTAAGGAACCACGTAACTTTCGTCAGCATTCTTCCTCATGAGGTCCTGGATGTTGCGCTCGCTTTTCGTTACTACATACTAGACCAGAACTCAAAGTTTGAGAGGTACGAGGTCACTCAACCAAAGCATGAAGGTAACGGTGTTACTTTCGCTTTCTCGTGGTATGAGGACCGCTACTACACGATAAGTGTGGAGCGTAGAGAACCTGCAACAAGTCGGTGGCTAGTTAAGCATTCTCCGATTTGGGAAGTGGGCAGTGTGGCCGTGTCTTTGATGATAGATGACTGGTTGTCAAATGATCCTCGATTCAGCGACTTCAGATGGTTTTCCTCCGAGGTGTGGGACCGAGCAGGCGACGATTGGCAACGACGGCCGTATTGATCTGGATGTTAAGGTAACAACGCATTAGTGAAAATGACTTTTGAACAGGCAATCGCGTTTTGGCAGTTGGGAATGTTATCAAGCGAGAAACTTCCACCAATTGCTGCTGAAGCATCGACAGCGGATTTGATAGCAGGAGTGTGCGCGCATTTTAACAGGTGAGAAGAGCAGATTAGAGATTATCCAAATTATCGGGCCGAGTATGAAAAGGAGATCAGGGAGGCTGCAACCGCACTGGTCCAGGTGTTCAAGCTGGATGATTAGTATTACCGAACGTCCACTTTCCAAAACGGAGTTGGATCATCTCTCCCAACAGTCCCCGTTTTTTCTGTTCAAACATCGTAGAGAGGTATGGCATCAAGAACTAGATCGAGGCATTGCTGAAATCCTTGAGCTTGAAGTCATTCGAGCGTGGGGAGTCAACATCTGCACCTGCTGCCCCAACTCGTACCTGTTTCAGGTTGATGATCTTGACTTTGTGTTCATTGAATCATGGGTTTTCACCAACTATGCGACTACGTCCGGTGAATTTCCGAGACGGAAGATAACCGTTGAGCGGTTGCCTCATTCTAAAAAGATACTATCGATTAAGATTGAAGGAGACTTTGTGGCAGCTGAAGCAGAACAACTTGCGTTAACTGACTTACCCAACGATGGTGATACGGAATGTGAAGTGTTTTGGATAAACCAGTTTTCGGACGAACTGTCGGGCAAACTAAACGTTGGATCAAAGTATGAAGATTGACGCAAATAGGATCTTCGAAGACGAGCTTTCACGGCGAGGCTTCTCTTTTGTCAGGGACGACGAGGACACCTATCGTATCGAGCTAGAAGGCAGGGAGATCTCGGTGAACCTGGTGAATGTCCGCCGGAACGCAGAACGAGATCGGGATCCCACCACAATCATACGTTTTGTCGACAAGTACTGACCGGTCTCGCAACTTGATCGTTTGGTTGCGGCCTAAGCCGCGCTGTGCAACCTTGTGTGGCTCGGTGATCGTTGTCTTAATACCGCATCACGGAGTCATGGAGCACAAAGGTTGCACAGAGCCAGCTAAACTAAGACACTAAAGTCACGAGCAGGATGCAAGCCTGATCGTTCAAATCATGGCGCTCCACTTCGGAGCATGTGGACGACAGGGAAGCGCATGTGCTGAATAGAAAGGACCGATTGCAATGCGCTCTATTCTGAATGAGAGCGACCGAGCGGCGATCATTGCCAGAGTTCGCACGCTATCCGATTCGTCGACCGCTCGGTGGGGACGAATGAGCGTGACCGCGATGCTACAACACCTTTGCCTCTCCGCGCGGATGACCGTCGGAGAACTTGAGGTGGCATCTGCGAAAAAGCGCGCGTTCCAGGTTTTTCCCCTCAAACATTTGATCTTGTATGTGTTTCCATTCCCCAAAGGAGCACCGACTGCGCCCGAGCTGTACCCGGTCGACACAGCCGCCTTTGAGGAAGAACGCGCGGCCGTGCTTAATCTGCTGAAACAGATCGGGGCGGGCCCGCGAGAAGGTGCAGGCCCTGAACATCCGCTCTTTGGACCACTGTCCTGGCGCGAATGGGGGATGGTCACGTACAAGCACGTCGACCATCACTTGAAGCAATTCGGAGCTTAGGTAGATGCGTCGTCAGGGAAGAATCAGAAAGTGGAATGACGAACGTGGGTTCGGATTCATAACTTCCTCCGAAGGTGGTGACTCAGTTTTTATTCACATTTCGTCATTGCGACACAGTGATCGCAGGCCGATTGTAAATGAGTCGGTGAGTTACACACTCGGGTTCGATCCGCATGGCCGACCTCAGGCGAATGATGTTCAATTCTTGGTGGTTCGGAATAGTGGTCCACCGATGAATCAAAGTCTGAGAGCGGGCATTGCGGTGCCGATTACATTCGCATTGACTTTCCTCATCGCCTTAATCTTCCTTGCCGTCTTTGGACTGCTTGAGCTGAGTTTGGTGGGTCTCTATTATGGCGCCAGTATTGTCGCCTATGCCTGTTACTCTCGGGACAAAAAGGCTGCTCAGAATGGAGCTTGGCGAACCCCGGAATCTACGCTCCAGCTATTAAGCTTGGTTGGCGGATGGCCCGGTGCCTTGATTGCCCAGGTACTTTTGCGACACAAAACGCGCAAGCCATCGTTTTTGGTTGGATTCTGGATCACCGTAATCATTAACTGTATTGCGCTCGGTGTGATTGTTGTGAAAGAAATATCGCCGGCGAAATTTCTCTTCGGCACCACAATCTAACGCGTGCTTGCGGCCGACAAGTACAGTACCGCGAACGAAGCGACCGGATACCACACTCAACAGGCAATCGTGAGAATGACAGAGGAAAATTGAGTGTGGCATCCGGTCGCTTCGCTCGCGGTACTGATTTACTTCTCAGCGAGGTTGCAGCGGACCCGAGTGGACTTCTTTTTTAGTTGAGTCGAAAGGCCGACCGTTAATTCTATGT
>DASROI010000017.1:0-49208 GCA_035646955.1 Pyrinomonadaceae bacterium | reverse complement strand
TGTTGTACGGTTAATTCTTCATCCTCAAGATTCGCAGCGGAATCAAAACTCACCTTCATCCGATTTCGCTTGTTCCGCTCGAAGTCGCCTCCGCTTGAAAGGCGATTGCCACACTGCCAACAAAATTCATATTTCTTCTCTACATACGACCCACAACAGGTACAAAGCGTCGAGTCTGCACTCGAGACAACCTCAGCAGGTTCCGTCTCGGCAGGTTCGACGGCCGCTTGCGCCGCTTCTCGCGCTTTCTCCTGGAGTACGTCGACCAGGGCCCTGCGCGCTTCCTGTTTCGGCTGGGGTCGCGGTGGAGGTGGAGGTTCGCTAATTTCCTGAACCTGCTTTTTTCGGGATTCTACCGAAGTTCTCTGTCGCAACTCCTGGTCGAGCCGTTGGTGAACCTGATTCGCACTAATAGTCTTTTTCGGTTTGTCAGTCAGGATCTCGAGGATACCGGTCGCATGTAGACTCCAACCATTACCGTCCATTGTCACACCTGCGGGACTCATTACCTGCACCTCGCCGGCGTCAGGCCGGCTGCAGTGAAAGTAGTCCTGGTAGACCTCATAGAAGTCGCGTTTGCTGTTCAGCCGCGGCGAACGTGGCACAACCACCGGCTCACCGGTTTCAGTGTCACTCTTGATTAAAACGAACTCGCCATCTGAGACGGGCACAAAGAGGCCGGTGTCGTAATCGAAAGTGACATTGACCTTGTTGGCGCTACGAGTGCGGCGCAGATAGTCTGACACCGTCGACGGAAATGAAGGACCGACATCCAAGCGTTCCTCGCATAACGGACAAATGTCGAGAGCAGTCATGAACGACGCTTCGAGCGCGTTGCAGGTGTGCTCACGAAGATCAGTCGACGTCTCCTGCAAGCAACCCGGGCAGGAAGGCAGGGGCACTCCTTCGGAATTTATCGTGAAGTTTTTAGTTTGAAGCGGAGTGTTGGACTCGAAGCTAACCGTGTAGCAGCGACTACAAAGATAAATGAGCGCGCTTCGACGGGTGCAAACTGGACAGCGTTGCAAGCCTTCCTCACCGAACCCAATCGGGCAGAAATGCTCGCAATTACAGCAATATTGCCACTGTACCGCGGCTGGAGATCTGGCGTCGCCTTCAAAATCCAGTTCCCCTAAGATATGGCCGCGATTCTCACACTTGATCGGGCTCTGTCGCGGAGCAAAGAAACCCTTTTTGTGTTCTGGGCAGAATACTCTCATTCCGGGTAACCCCTTTCCAGATAGTTTGCCGTTCAAGCTGTGTTTAGCTCGCAGCATACGTCGAAAGATAGATGGGGGAGACTGCTGCCGGCGTTGTAGGCCGGGCGCAAATTTAGAAATGTCGGAGAGAGGTTCAGCGTGCTCGCGCTGTCGGGCGTTAAGACACGATGCAGGTTTCTACGGGCCTAGATTAATACCTATGCGTTCGTTTGCACAAGCCTGGAATGTATTGCAATTCGGTGTCAAAATCCGTTGGTGTTATTTCGCGTGATTTCGTGAATCGCTTTTCTCGGACCATTACGAACGATCCACCAAATCACGCGAAACGACACGAACAAGAAACTGGCATTAATCAACAGAAAATGTGAACAACACCATGGACCAAACCGAAAGAGTAGCGATCGTCACGGGAGCCAATCGCGGGATTGGACTCGAGGTCGTCCATCAATTAGCCCAATTGGGATTCAGAGTATTTCTTGGATCTCGCGACTTAGAAAAGGGTCGACCAGCTGCAACATCTCTAGGAGAGGCTCACGTCGAACCTGTACAACTGGACGTGACTAATCAATCAACCATCGATCGACTTGCGGCGACAATCGATCGGCGTTACGGTCGGCTTGATGTGCTGGTTAACAATGCCGGCATTCTCTATGACTCATGGGAAAGAGTCGCGAACGTGGACTTCACCACCGTGCACGACGCATTCGAGACAAACACGATCGGCGCCTGGCGGATGGCCCTCGCATTCATTCCGCTGTTGAAAAAGAGTGCGCACGGAAGAATCGTAAATGTCTCCAGCGAGTCAGGATCGTTAGCAAGCATGAGTGGCGAAACTCCTGCCTACAGCATTTCTAAACTCGCTTTGAACGGACTCACCAAAATGCTGGCCGCTGAGCTAAAAAGCTCGCGAATAATTGTTAACGCGGTGTGTCCTGGATGGGTTGCGACCGAAATGGGCGGAGCTGACGCTCCCCGCACTGTTGAAGAAGGGGCTGCAAGCGTCGTCTGGGCTGTTACGATTCCGGATGATGGTCCAACGGGAGGATTCTTCCGCGACGGTCGCCCCCTTTCAATGTAAAGATTTTCAGGCACCTCTGAAGTTGCGCACATCCGCTACTGGTTCGATAAGGGTAGCCGATCGCGTCGTGAACTCCCTCCTCTTGTCTACGCAAGCGAACAGGCTTACTCTATTCCAAACCGAACAATAAAAATCGCCCATGAGTCCCAGAATCGGATTATCTCCCATTATCAGATTCGTGTTTCTTCTCTTAGCGCTATTCGCGCTCTTTCCATGGTCCATGCGGACTGCCTCACAACAACCGTTACTCCTTCCGGCAATTGAATTCACAGAGGTCCCGAAAGCGGATCAAGGTGGTCAGGAAACTCTAAGTACTATCAGCGGACGCGTTATTGGAGGTACTGGCGAACAACACATCGTGCTCTACGCCAGGAGCGGGTCGTGGTTTGTTCAGCCATTTACAGACCAACCATTTACGAGGATTGCGCCAAACGGCTCGTGGTCCAACACAACCCACCTGGGCACTGACTACGCCGCCCTGCTGGTAGAGCAAGATTTTCACCCGCCAGAGCGCACCAACACGTTGCCCGGGATTGGCAACGGCGTATTGGCCGTTTCTGTCGTTCCAGGCTCTCCTTTGTTCTGGCAGACGTGGTGGTTCTGGACCAGCATTGTGTTGGCCACCCTCGGAGGAATTTTTGTTTACTACCGGATTCGACAACAACGGCTGATCTCGCAAATGAACGCTCGCTTTGAAGAGCGACTTGCGGACCGAACACGTATTGCGCAGGACCTGCACGATACGTTGTTGCAGGGATTACTGAGTGCCTCGATGCAACTGCACGTTGCGGATGAGCTGCTCGACGCCGCGTCGCCGGCTAAACCTTTGGTAGGAAGAGTTTTGCAGATGATGGGCCAGGTGGTGGAAGAGGGGCGGAATGCCGTCCAGGGCCTTAGGTCCACCAGCAGTGATACACGCGATCTGGAACGAGCGCTGCTGCAGGTCAGGCAGGAATGCATCGGCGAGAATGAGCCGGAATTCAAAGTTGTTGTCGAAGGTACTCTGCGATCCTTGCATCCGTTGATTCGCGACGAAGTGTATCGAGTCGGCCGGGAAGCGCTAGTTAATGCTTTTCGTCATTCCAATGCCAACAGCATTGAAGTGGAACTTGAATACGGAGCTAAAGAATTTCGCATGTTGGTCCGTGATGATGGTGTTGGCATTGACTCACAAATCGTGGAGCAGGGTCGCGACGGCCATTGGGGCTTGTCCGGCATGCGCGAACGTACTACTGAGATAGGCGGCAAGCTAAAAGTTCTAAGTCGCTCAGGTGCCGGGACCGAAGTTGCGCTGTCTATTCCCGCCGAAATTGCGTTTGAACGAGTGGAACAAAGATCGGCTATCAAGCAATTGCTAAGACTTGATCGTTTGCGATTAGAGAACGGAAAGGACAGAAAGAAATGAGCGACGTCAAAACGATTCGGGTTCTGAGCGCAGATGATCATCCATTGTTGCGCGAAGGTATCGCAACGCTGATCAACAGCCAGCCTGATATGAAATTGATCGCCGAAGCCGCGAATGGTCAGGAAGCAATTCAACAGTTTAACCAACACCGTCCCGACGTAACGTTGATGGATCTTCGCCTCCCTGACATTAGTGGCATCGATGCGGTGATTGCCATTCGGTCAGAACACCCCGAAGCCCGGATAATAATGCTGACCACGTTTGAAGGTGACGTTGAGATTCAGCGAGCACTCGAAGCAGGAGCGCGTGGCTATCTACTTAAGAGCATGCCACCGAAGGATATGGTCGAAGCCATTCGTCAGGTGCATGCGGGCAAAAAAAGGATCCCGGCTGAAATTGCCTCACATCTCGCCGAACATATGGGCGACGAAGCCCTCACTGAAAGAGAGATCGAAGTCTTGCGCGCTATTGCCGAAGGGAACAGAAACCGCGATATCGCCAATCAACTCTTCATCTCCGAAGAGACCGTCAAAGTCCATATCAAACACATTATGGAGAAGTTAAATGCCTCTGACCGAACCCAGGCGGTCGCCATCGGAGTTCGTCGCGGCATCATTGCTCTGTAGATACCACGAACGAGTTATTCAAAGTTACCTTGATCTACTGATCCGTGACGTCCCTAAAGCGATTATTCTTGCTCCTCGTCTAAGTAAGTCATGAGTGTACGGAGCCAAGTCTGCAAAGATTATTTTCCAGCTTCCCAAATGGTGCGCCTGGTCTCGCACTGCTATTCCTGCGAGCTTTGGTGAGCCTGACCCTATTTGTTCAGGCAGCAAATTACTGGAGAACGCCTGAAATCAGTTTATCCGGGTGGATCGTTTTATCGGCCATGATGGGAGTTGGTCTTTGTTTCTTGTTGGGATTCATGACACCCTTGATAGCCTCGATTCTCGTTCTTGGAGCACTTGCCCTCCGACTATCGTGGCTTCCCTCCCCCAATCAAAATCTGCTCAATACAGGTTTGTCTATTGTCAATTTGGTAGTAATCGCCGCGGCCATTGGCGCATTAGGGCCGGGAGCGTTTTCACTGGATGCGCGAATGTTTGGTCGAAGAGAAATCAGGATCAACTGATCGAATCGACTACAAAGAAGGATTAAGGAGAGAGTTCGATGCCTTTCATTACCACGAAAGATGGAACCCAAATTTATTACAAGGATTGGGGCACAGGTCAGCCGGTAGTTTTCAGTCATGGCTGGCCACTGACTGCTGATGCCTGGGAAGATCAAATGCTGTTCCTTGGAAACAATGGCTACCGCTGTATCGCTCACGACCGTCGTGGACATGGCCGTTCAGGACAGCCCTGGGACGGCAATGAAATGGACACGTACGCTGATGACCTGGCTACGTTGGTTGAAACGCTCGACATCCACGACGCTATTCACGTAGGCCATTCAACTGGCGGTGGAGAGGTGGCGCGTTACCTGGGACGTCATGGGACAAAGCGAGTTGCGATGGCAGTCCTGATAGGTGCCGTGCCGCCAACTATGTTGAAAACCGAAGCCAATCCCGGCGGACTGCCAATCGAGGTGTTCGATCAGTTACGCGCCGCTGTACAAAGCGACCGGTCGCAGTTTTTTAAAGAACTCCCTGAACAATTCTACGGAGCAAACCGTCCTAACTCGAAGGTCTCGCAAGGTCTGAAAGATTTCTTCTGGCTGCAATCAATGATGGGAAGCCACCAGGCTATCTATGACTGTATTAAAGCATTCTCAGAAACAGACTTTACGGAAGACCTCAAGAAGATCGACGTACCCACTTTATTCATTCACGGCGACGACGATCAAATCGTCCCGTTTGCGGATGCAGCACCACTCGCAACGAAGTTGGTGAAAGGATCTACATTAAAGGTCTATGAGGGTGCGCCACATGGTCTGTGTTCTACACTGAAAGACCGTGTAAATGCCGACTTACTAGCCTTCTTCAAGTCGGCTCAACGGTCCAATGCAAGCTCTGCGTAGCACCTGTCGAGTCGGCGTGGCGCCGGTTAAGTCCCAAGACAGATTCTCTGTTACAGTTCGAGACTTAGCCGGCGCTGCCGGCATCAACCGACTGAATCCCTCAACTCTTTAGACCGTGATCTTTGAAGTGCGTTTGGCTTGGCGACGCTTTGTTAAATATTGCACGCCCTGATGATACAAAGCGTCCGGGCGTGCCAAAGTTGCTTGCTGATTTAACAAATCGTCACCGGGCCGACAGATGGTCCATTTTTTAGTACCTCACGTCGATCTGACTGGATAAAACCAATCCAAAACCAATTTCATTGACACATCCAAAAGCTCACTACTAATATCCTCTGCGAACTTGTCCATTTAGAAGCTTTCCGCCGAGAAGTTCTTCGACTTTAATCGAATGCCAAACAAAACTTTAGGAGGACCGCCATGCGAAGTGCTCTGATCAGTTCCTTTGCCAGACGAAAAGGGTGGGTGTCTTGTCTCCTCATAATCCTTGCTGTCGCTTCAATTGCACGTGCCCAAACCCAGATTACTACCGGAACGATTCAGGGGACGGTGTCAGACGATAATGGTGCCGCGATACCAGGAGCTAGCGTCGAAGTAAAGAACACGGAAACTAACTTCGTTCGAACAGTGTCCACCGACGACCAGGGAAGGTTCATCGTTCTCCAGTTACCTCCAGGTAAGTACACAGTCACCGTTACAAAGAGTGGATTCGCCACTCTTATTGCCGAAAATGCAGAGTTGACAGTCGGACGAGCGTTGAATCTTCCGCTGACCGTGAAAGTTTCTCAGGTCCAGGAAACCGTCACAGTTACAGCCACGCCAACAGTTGATACCACAAAGACAGAATCAAGTACGACGCTGAACGAACTCGCTGTAAGTACGACTCCGATCCTTGGAAGAAAGTTCGAAGACTTGTTAACGCTCACACCTGGTGTAAGCGTGGTCCAGGGACCAGACGGCGACGAAATAACTTTCGCGGGACAGCGCGGCGTTTTTAATAACGTGAGTCTCGACGGCGGAGACTACAACAACGGCTTTTTTGGCGAGCAACTTGGAGGTCAACGAGCAGCAATCGACATCACGCTCGAGGCAGTTAAGGAATTTCAAGTTGTAGCGACTGGAGCAAATGCCGAATTTGGTCGAACTGCCGGCGGCGTTATCAACGTGATCACGAAGTCGGGCACCAACGCCATCCACGGAAGCGCTTTTTACTTCCAGCGCCTTGAAGGTCTTACCGCTAACACTTCTGATGGCAAGCCTCTGACGGATTTTCATCGTGAACAGTTTGGCGGCACTATCGGTGGGCCAATTAAGAAAGATAAAGCTTTCTATTTCTTTGCCTTTGAAGGAATCAGAGAGAACCTGACCCGAGGAAATTTGAGTGACCCTATCGGAGACACGCCGTGTCCCGTTTCGGCTCCGACCATTGGCGCCAACGAAGCTCTGATCAACGCCAACGCCGATTGTCAGCGGCTTGCGCTGATTAACTTCTTTCGCGCCTCACGTAACCAGGAAGAGGGTCTTCCGGTGGACCACCCAATCAAAAATTATGCTGTCCTGGGAAAAGTCGACTGGGAGTTGAACAACGCGAACAAGCTCGCGCTGTCGTACAACTTCGACTATTCAAAGAATACCAATCAAACTTTTGATGTTCCTACGTATGGTAATTCTGCGAACGGAATCGAGGGTCCGTCAAAAATCAACGTTGTTAATTTCAACTGGATTACCACGGTTTCACCAACAAAAGTAAATGAAGCTCACTTCTCCTATTCGCGAGAGCTTCGACCTCGAGGCGCGATAGACTCGAATGTTCCAGCTGACACGGGCATTGGATTTGCCCCCAGCTTCCGGTTCGGAAACCCGTTCTTCCTGCAGCCAAATGTTGACGAACTCCTCTGGCGAACTCACCTGAAAGACAATTTCTCTATCATTTCAGGCAACCACACGATTAAGTTTGGTGGTGAGTGGATCCACACTCTAAACGATCAAACATTTCGCGGCTTCTTTACCGGCAGGTACTTGTTTGATTCGACCTCTGGTTTCCTGCGCTACACTTCGGCCCAGGCGCCTGGAGGTTTTGGACCAACAGTCCTGGAATGCACCGATTCGAGTGGAGCTGTTGTAGCCTGGCGAACACAAGCACTGGGTGAAGCTTGCCCCGCAGGATCGGGTACCGGCGGACCACTTCTCCTCTACTTGCAGAATGGAATCTCGACAGGAATAGCGGGAGTTCCACCGCCCGGAAAAAACGTCGCAAAGAACGACGACTACGGGGTGTTCATCCAGGACAGTTGGAGAGCCAGACCAAACTTGACTCTCAACTACGGTTTAAGGTGGGAAGCGCAGATATTGCCCGATCCAGTAATCCCTCCCACTCAAACAGCTTATGCGTCGCTGCTAAACAATCCGACTTTTCCATCAGACGGCACGCTTCATAGTCCCAAGAAGGAGTTTCAACCGCGAGTTGGACTTGCCTGGGATATTTCGAAGAAAGGCACTTCAGTTCTACGTGCAAGTTACGGAATTTTCTATGGCCGTCAAAATATGTTGTCGCAGGTGGGTTCGCTGACCGATAACGGAGCGCAACAGTTTGGCGTGACTTGCGCCAGTACTTTCGCCTTCACTTGCTTTGGCGCAACCACACAGCCACCAACCTGGCCCAACATTGTGCCGGTGGCGCCGGCCGGCGGTATTCCGCCTGGCGCTTCCATACGCGTGTTCAGTAAGGATTACGCAAACCCGCGCATCTATACAACCAATGTTCAGTTTGAACAACAACTCGCTGACGATTTTACGTTGTATTTCGACTTCACCCATTCTCAGGGTGTCCACCTGACGCGATTTATTAACCTCAATCGGGTTGGTTTGTTCCCCGGTTTCGGCGACGTCTTCGTCACGAGTGCGGTAGGAAAGTCTAACTACAACGGGTTTACTGCAGGCATCAGAAAGAGATTCACCAAACATTATCAGCTGGAAGCGAACTACGTTCTGTCAAAAGACAAGGACGACGACTCAAACGAGCGCGATCCCTTTACTGACAGATCATTTGATCCGCTTAATCTGAGTCTTGACTACGGGCTTTCGGATCGAGATATCCGTCACAAATTCAATTTCTACACTTTTGTAGATATGTGGCGGGGCATTGAAGGAAATTTCCGGATTCAGGCAAGGACGGCGCAACCAATAACACCGGGAGCCAGAACTGCCACCAACAGAAATACCGCACGAAAAAATAATGAATACTTCTCTTTCGACTGGCGTATTCAACGGCCTTTCAAATTCGGAGAACAGTTTGCCATTACGCCGATCATCGAGATGTTCAATACCTTCAACAATGCAAACAACATTAACCCGCTGACCTCGGTCGCGTTGTTCAACTTCGACGGGTTCTTACGTCAAGGGGTGGGAGATCCGCGACAAGTTCAACTCGCTGTCAAGTTCACGTTCTAAGTAAACTAACACTTGGAGCATGCATCCGGCCTGGGATCTCTGGATCCCAGGCCTTTTCACTGGACGCGCGACGCTCGGACCTGCCTCTCTCTCGCGCGGTCTTCTGCTTCTCTCTACGTTTCACTCTTCTCGGTTTGGTAAACACAACATAAAGTTCGAGAGGCACCTAATGTGAACACCTGGTCGTCGCAGAGAGACGCTGAGGACCGCAAAGAGAGGCAGGGAACTTTGGGCTACTCCGAACGCAGCGCAGTCACAGGGTCAACTCTGCCAGCGCGACGAGCGGGCAAGAAACTCGCCACCAATGCCACCACGAGAAGCACCACCGGCGGAACCGCGAAGGTTACGAAGTCTGTCTGACTCACTCCGAACAGCAAACTCGACATCAACCTCGTTAGGCCAAACGCGGCCATTAGTCCGAAGCAGATTCCCACTATCACCAACGTCAACGACTGGCGCAAAATCATTTGCAGTATTGCAGCAGGCGCGGCCCCAAGCGCCATACGAATACCAATTTCCTGCGTGCGTTGAGAAACCGAGTAGGCAATCACTCCATAAATTCCTATGACCGACAGCAGTAAAGCAACAACCGCAAACACACCCAGTAGGAAAGTTGAGAACCTACGTCGCCCCAATGATTCGGCTACGCGATCACTCATGCTCTTAACCTCGAAAGCGGGGATTTCCGGATCGAGCGATTGAATTTCTTTGTTGATTGACGAGATCAACTGAGACGGGTCAGATGATGACCGGACGACGAGAAACATCGTTGGAATTGGTATTTGTTCGTGAGGATGGTAGATGCTGATCGGCGGCTCATTATCTACGCTGAACTCCTTCGAATCTTTTACGACACCAACAACTGTCCGCCAGGGTTCTTTGTCACCACGCTCGAGTCTTTTACCGATGGGATCTTGATTGGGCCAGAAGCGTTGGGCCAGGTTTTCGTTAACAATAACGGTTTCGGCCGCACCCTTCACATCGCGCTCGTCAAAGTACCTTCCTTTAACAAGAGGTACTCGCATCGCCGAAAAATATCCTGGACTGACGAAACGTTCATTCGACATCACAAAGTCGGTCGGATTCTTTGGCACGTAACCTTCGATGGTGATCGGTCCCCACGCGAGCGCAACTGAACTCATTGGCAGCGAGTACGAAGTGCCGGCAGCCTCTACGCCAGGAAGAGCTTTTATTTTGTCGGTTAGCTGTTTATAGAAAGCTAAGACAGCTGGACTCTTATATTTCGAGCCTGGCAGCGAGAGTCGAAACGACAGGACATTATTGGGATCGAACCCTGGACTAGCGTTCTGAATATGCGAGTAACTACGGACCAGCAATCCGGCGCCAATTAAGAGAACAATTGAAAGCGCAACCTCAACAACTACAAGACTATTGCGAAGACGATGATGACTTGCTCCTCGCGAACCGCGACTGCCCTCTTTCAAAACCCTGGTCAGATCTACTTTCGACGAGCGCCACGCCGGAGCCATTCCGAACAGAATCCCTGTCACTACCGAGATTCCCAGGGTAAAAATTAGAACACGCCAGTCGACGCCAATCTCGTTGAGACGAGGCAAGGTATTTGGTCCAACAGATCTTAAGATCATGGTTCCGGCAACAGCCAGCAAGAGTCCGAGCACTCCTCCGATCACTGCCAGCAAAACATTCTCAGTTAGCAATTGTCGGATTATTCGCGATTTTCCGGCGCCAACCGCTGCTCGCACCGCAATCTCCTTTTGCCGTGCGGCGGCACGTGATAGCTGAAGATTCGCAACGTTCGCACACGCGATCAGCAGCACAAACCCGACGGCACCGAGAAGGATGAAGAGTGGCCGGCGGACCTCGCCAACTACCTGCAACAACAACGGGACGACACTAATCAGAAAGCCACTGCTCGGCGGATAATTCTCCGGGTATTGCTGCTTCATCGTGCTGACGATGCGATCGACATCAGCCTGTGCCTGGGCCAGACTCACACCGGAACGTAATCGGCCGAAGATGTTGTAGTCCTCGTTCGTACGGACATTTCTCTTGCTCTCTCCCATCGGTAACGACAACAGCAACTCCGCGTTGGAAATCTTGTTGACGGTTGGCATGACCTCTTTATTAAGGGTGAATCCAGCCGGCATCACTCCAACGATCTCGACCGGATTACCATTTAACGAAAGAGACTTTCCGATCACATCCTGAGATCCACCAAAATGACGTTGCCAAAAAGCGTAGCTAAGGATCGCGGTTGTTGGCTTTCCCTCTCCATCTTCATCGGCGCTGAAGACACGGCCCAACACTGGCTTCACATCGAACAGGGTAAAAAGAGATGAGGAAACCCGTGCGCCTTCGATTCGTTCTGGTCTGCTTCCGCCAGTCAGGTTGAAACTCGCATCGATGGTGGCGGCAACTTGTTCAAAGACGCGGTTCTCGGCTTTTAGGTCCAGGTATTGTCCCGGCGAGAACCAGTCTTGAGCGACATTTAGGCCGGGACTTCGTTGCCAGAGGATTACCAATCGATCAGCATCCTTGTAAGGAAGCGGCTTGAGGAGGAGCGCATTAGTGACGCTGAAAATTGCCGTATTAGCTCCAATACCAATTGCCAGGGAAAGTACGGCGACAAGGGTGAACCTCGGGTTGCTCAACAGCATGCGAAGGCCGTAAGCAACATCTTGCTTGATTGTTTCCATCGGTCAGCGCTCCTCTCGGGAATGGCCGGCATTCTATCTGACTTGTCGGGTAAGCAAGCAAGACTTTTGATTTTGAATTCGCCGAAAACTTGCAAGTTTACTGACAGCTACAACCGATCTCTGGGGTACTGGTTCAGTACCATCTCTGGATAACTCTTGACATTTTGTCCGCCTTGATTAGAGTCATATCCACTCGTCCATAGCGAAACCAATTTTTGAGTATTTAACCTCCTAACTTTCATCAGCAAAATTACTTACCATCGAACGCCAGCGAGAAATATAAATGCTCGACGAAAAACAAGAACAAACCTATTTCTTAAAATCCCTTCTTGAGGCAAACGTCGACGGTATCATCGCCTTTGATCGCGAATTCAGGTACACCGCTTGGAATAGGGCAATGGAGCGACTGTCGGGTGTGAAACGGGAAGAAGTACTCGGCAGAAACGCCTTCGAGGTTTTTCCGTGCCTCAAAGAGATTGGTGAAGAAAAGTATTTTCAGGCGGCATTAGATGGAAATAGCATCGTCGCCGAAAATCGACCATACCGCGTTGCGCAAACCGGTCGCACAGGTGTGTTCGACGGTTACTACTCCCCTCGTTACGGAGAGGACGGCGATGTTGTTGGTGGCGTTGCAATAATCCGTGATATCACCGAACAAAAACTTGCTGAGCGATCCGCACAGGAAGCCCACAAGCGACTTGCCTTTCACGTTGAGAACACACCGCTCGCAGTTATTGAGTGGGACCGGGAATTTAAGGTACTTCGCTGGTCACCCGCTGCCGAACGACTGTTTGGTTGGAGTTCGCATGAAATAATGGGTAAACGCTTCAGCGATTGGCGCTTCGTTGTCCCGGAAGATGTCGAAGCGGTCCATGCTGTTGAGCAACGTCAGGCTACCGAACAGGAAGTACATGGTGTTTCTCGTAATCGTAATTTCAACAAACTTGGCACCGTGGTTCATTGCGAGTGGTACAACTCGGCACTCTATGACGAGACCGGAAAATTGATTTCAGTCTTATCTCTCGTGTTGGATATCACGATGGCCACCCGCATCGAAGAAGCCCTGCGAAAATCAGAGGCTCAGTACCGGCTGCTGTTTGAGTCGAACCCTCACGCGATGTGGGTTTATGATCTCAAGACACTTCGCTTTCTCGCAGTCAACTCCGCAGCGGTTCGGCATTACGGCTATACGAGGCCTGAATTCCTGGGGATGACTGTGGAGGATATTCACCCACCGGAAGATTGCGACGAACTCAGCGAACACCTGGTGGTCGACTCGTTACGTGATCAAGCTTATCAAGCCCGTCACCGCAAGAAAGACGGGCTCGTGATCGATGTGGAGATTACTTCTCACCCGCTCGATTTTGGCGGTCGAAGGGCAGCGTTGGTTCTGGCAAACGACATCACGCAGAGAAAGCGTGCCGAACAAGCATTACTTGAAAGTGAAGATCGTTACCGCGACCTGGTTGAAAACAGTCACGAGCTGATGTGCACTCATGATCTCGAGGGACGTGTAATTTCGGTAAATCCCTGGGCGGCAAAGATCCTCGGATACAAACAGGAATCGCTGGTTGGAATGAATATTCGCGACGGACTGGTGCCTGAGTTTCGCGATCAGTTTGACGAGTACATTAACCGCGTCACGACCGAAGGCTCAGCGCGGGGTGTGATGCGGATCCGCACTGCATCCGGCGAAACTCGACTCTGGGAGTACTACAACACGCTGCGTACACAAGGAGTAGAAACGCCGATCGTCCGAGGTATGGCTCACGATGCTACGGAACGACGAAAGGCACTGGACCGCGAGAAAGAGGCGCGACTCGAAGCTGAGGCGGCGAACCGCGTTAAAGACGAGTTCTTATCAACCCTTTCGCATGAACTGCGAACACCCCTTACAGCGATCATGGGTTGGTCCAACCTTTTGCTAGACGGCGAAGTTGCGCCTGAAAAGCAGCGCCAGGCAATCGAGACAATTGCACGTAATGCAAACTCTCAATGCCAGCTAATTGATGACCTACTCGAAGTGTCGCGCATTATCACCGGTAAACTGCGGCTGGATTTTGCGCCCTGTGCACTCCAGCCGATCATTCAAGCCGCCGCAGAAAGTATCAGACCAACGGCCGAGGCAAAGGGAGTGCATCTCGAGTGTTCGCTGCCGCCAGACATCGACGTTGTCTATGGCGATACTGAACGGCTGCAACAAGTGGTTTGGAATTTACTTTCGAACGCCGTCAAGTTCACGGCTGCGGGTGGCTCGGTCCAAGTCGAGCTCAAGCAAGTTAATTCGCACGCGGCTATCACTGTCCGAGACTCTGGTACTGGAATAAAACCCGATTTCCTGCCTTATGTATTCGATCGGTTTCGCCAGGCAGATGGTTCAACTACGAGAGCGTTTGGCGGATTGGGTCTCGGGCTTGCAATCGTTAGACATTTGGTCGAGCTACATGGTGGAAACGCATCTGCGGAAAGCGAAGGCGAGAATAAAGGCTCAACCTTTGTCGTTAAACTTCCGCTGGTGCAATCGATGGACCACGTGCTCCATCCTCTGCACCCTCCGGCATCGCGAATAGCGGTTGCCTCGCGCAATCAACCAGCAACAGGATTAAGCGGCATCAGAGTACTGATGGTCGATGATGAGTTTGATGCCCGCGAGCTGGTCGTAACCATGCTAGAGAAAGACGGCGCCCAGGTAAGAGCGGTGGGTTCCGCCAGAGAGGCACTTGAAGAGATTGGCGCTTGGAAACCTGATGTCTTGATTGCGGATATTGGAATGCCTGATGAAGATGGTTATGGTTTGATACGCAGAGTGCGCGCTCTGTCAAAAGAGCAGGGCGGTCAGACGCCGGCACTCGCGTTGACTGCTTATGCCAGGACCGAGGATCGGGCGCGAGCCCTATCAGCCGGATACCAGGTCCACCTCTCGAAGCCGGTTGATCGATCTGAGTTAGCGGCTGTAATTTCTCGTCTCAGCGTTGGGGTTCGGTAGGTTTTCGAATAGCTTTTCGGGCCCGAACTTAACAAAGCGCCGCCGGGCCGGCGCTCCAAAGGACAACCGTATGAAACTTGTAGCGTGCTACGTATTGTCAATTGTGTTATTGCCATTTTTCTCGCAATCCTCACCAAAGCATATCGTCGATCTCACATATCCTTTCGATGCGACAACGGTCTACTGGCCCACAGCGGAAGGTTTCAAACTCGAGACTGATTTCGAAGGAGTTACTGATAAAGGTTATTTCTATTCGGCGTATCGTTATTCGGCTGCCGAACACGGTGGAACTCACCTGGACGCGCCTGTGCACTTTGCTAAAGGCAAAAACAGCATTGACCAGATCCCGCTTGAGCAGTTAATGGGTCCGGCGCTGGTGATTGACGTTACCCGCCAGTGTGCCGGCAATGCAGACTATCTTGTGAGCGTCAGTGATATCGAAAATTGGGAGAAGCAGAATGGGAAGATCGGGACGGGCTCGATTGTTTTGCTAAAGACTGGTTTTGGGAAACTCTATCCTGACCGGAAGAAATACCTGGGGACAGACGAGCGTGGCGCAGAAGCAGTTGCGAAGCTCCACTTTCCCGGTCTTGATCCGGCAGCTGCGAAATGGCTCGCGCAAAACAGATCGATTAAAGCAATTGGTCTCGACACGGCGAGTATCGATCGAGGGCAATCAACCATGTTTGAGAGTCATCGCACTTTATTTGAAAACAATATTCCGGCCTTCGAGAATGTTGCTAACCTGGATCAGCTACCAGTGAAAGGCTTCACTGTCATCGCGCTGCCGATGAAGATAAAGGGTGGTAGCGGTGGGCCACTCAGGATCATTGCTACCTGGTAGGTAGATACATATGCTTTGTGGTTTGTGCTTTGGTTCGTGGCCGTCTCATTTTCACCGGGCTTTACCCGACAAAGTCAGTACCGATTCGGGGTAGCGTCGGGTGAGTCTCCAGTTATCGGGAAGTCGTATCAGCTCGAGACTCACCCGACGCTACCGCGAATCGGTACTGACCTTTGCAAGGCCCGGTGCGAATGAGAGCAAGGGCCGATCCCAAAGCTGTAGCTAAGGTCAGGCGAGATCGAAGAGTAGTACCTCTGACTGTTCAAGAGCGGTCACCGATAGAAGTTTCTCACCCATAACCACAACTCCGTCACCCTGTTCGAGGCGCTCGTCATTTAAGGTCAACGAACCGTTGGCCACTTGAAGCCAACCGTATCTGGTTTCGCTTAGCGGATGTTCCACGCTGGTGTTCGGATCTAACACCGAGGCAAAAACACTTACGTCCTGATGCACCTTTACTGAACCTTCACGTCCATCTTCTGAAGCTATCAAGCAAAACTTGCCGCGTCGCTCGTCGACCGAAAAAGCCTTTTGCTCGTAACCAGGAGCCAGGTCTATCTCGTTGGGCAGGATCCAAATCTGGAGGAGGTGGACCAATTGGTCTTTTGATGCGTTGTGCTCGCCGTGCCGCACACCCGTTCCCGCCGTCATCCGCTGCACATCGCCTGGCTGAATTACCGAACCATTTCCCATACTGTCCTCGTGTTTCAGCGCACCTTCGAGAATATATGTGATGATCTCCATGTCGCGGTGACCGTGCGTTGGAAATCCCATGCCTGGCGCGACAAAGTCTTCGTTGATTACGCGCAGTGTTCTAAACCCCATGTAACGTGGGTCGCGATACTGATCGAAAGAAAATGTGTGATAGGTATTCAGCCATCCATGATTGAAATGGCCTCGCTCCTTAGACCGCCGGATCGTCAGCATGAAAGACTCCTTGAAACTACACTTCCAGGTGTTCTTCGTGGGCGACAAAGATTGTCGCCAACTCGTTCAGACCTTCGGCGTCTTGATCGTCGAATCTACCTACCAGCTTACTATCGAGATCAAGTACTCCCAGAACCTGTTCTCCGTCGAACAGCGGGACCACAATTTCTGAATTTGAAGCTACATCGCAAACTATATGGCCCGGAAATTCGTGCACGTTTGGAACAATGATCGTTTCAGCTTGCGCGGCAGCAACTCCGCAAACGCCTTTACCAAGCGGAATCCTGACGCAGGCGGGCTTGCCTTGGAATGGACCAAGAACCAACTCGCCTCCGTGAAGAAAATAGAAGCCCGCCCAGTTAACGTCTGGCAGCGAGGTCGCAAGCAAGGCCGCGAAGTTGGAAACGTTCGCGATGAAATCGAACTCACCTTCGAGTAGTGCCCGCAGCTGAGTGGCGAGTTCGGCGTAGAGCTTCGACTTCGCCGTAAGCGCCGGCTTTTTCAACTTCTTTTTAGCGGTTTTGGCTGTCTTCTTAACGGCCGTTTTTTGTTTCTTAGTGGCAGCACGAGTAATCATGGGGTGCTCGACTCCTCTATCGAATTCTTTGTTAACGGGTTCTAATACTGATTACAACTGACTTTGACGCTGGAGTATTGCTTTTCTCAGCAACGCTACGGATTGGGACTAGTACGTTCGCTTCAGGAAAATAAGTGGCTGCACAGCCGGACGGGATGTCGTAAGGAACAATCGAAAACCCTTTCGCGACTCGCTCTTCGCCTTCAAAATGACTAACCAGATCTACTTCCTGGCGCGCCGACAACCCCTGCGAGGCGATGTCGGCAGGGTTCAAAAAGACGACGCGCCGTCCGTTACTAATACCGCGATAACGATCGTTCAGACTATAAACAGAAGTGTTGAACTGATCATGACTGCGAATAGTCATCATTAAGAATTGATTTGCTTCGAGTTGATGTGCCGGCAAGTCGTGGACGGTAAATTGTGCTTTACCGCCAGGTGTCTGGAACACTCTCTCGCGAGCGGTGTTAGGAAGATAAAACCCGGCATCGTGGCGCACTCGCACATTATAGTCTTCAAAGCCTGGAATGACTTTTTCGATTGCGTCGCGAATACGGTCGTAGTCGGCAGCCAGTCCTTCCCAGTCTACTGTTGAATTCGAACCCAGGGTTGCTCTCGCCAGCTTCGCGACGACCTGAGGTTCGCTTAAGAGCTCATTTGAAGCGGGCTGCAACTGTCCCAGCGACATTTGAATCACTCCCATCGAATTTTCCGTTGTTACAAACTGTGGACCAGTCGACTGCTGATCAAGCTCAGTGCGACCAAGGCAAGGTAGTATTAAGGCAGTCTTTCCGGTAATCAAATGGGATCGGTTGAGTTTGGTTGAAACGTGCGCAGTTAACCGACATTTACGCAGAGCCGCAGCTGTAAATTCAGTATCCGGCGTTGCTGAAAGGAAGTTGCCACCCATGGCGAAGAAAACTCTTATCCTGCCTTCGTGCATTGCCTGAATCGAATTGACCGTGTCGAGGCCATGATGTCTCGGAGGCTCGAACTTGAATTGCGCGGCGAGACGATCAAGAAACGCGGCAGTAGGACTTTCCCAAATACCAACTGTGCGATCGCCCTGAACGTTGCTGTGCCCTCTAACAGGACAAAATCCCGCGCCGGGAAGACCGACCTGACCGCGCAGCAACATGAGATTTACAATCTCCTGGATGTTCGCAACTGCATTGCGATGTTGCGTCAACCCCATGGCCCAGCAAAAGATCGTCCGTTTCGACGAAACAAAAATTTCTGCAGCCTCTTCGATCTGATCTTTTTCGACACCACTGTGCGAAGTTATCTGTTGCCACGAAACATCCTTCAGACCAGCAACAAATTGCTCGTAACCCGCAGTCGAATCGTTAATGAACTTGTGATCGAGAACTGCACCAGGCGACTGCTCTTCTCTTTCCAGTACAGCCTTTGAAATACCTTTGAGCAACGCCACGTCGCCGTTCACTCGCACCTGCAAAAACAAGTCGGCCAGCTTCGTACCACTGCCGAGGAGCCCGAGCACTTCTTGAGGATGCTTGAAACGGTTCATACCGGTTTCGTGAAGTGGATTGATATGAACCAGCTTGCAGCCATTGCGTTTGGCGTGCAGCAAAGATGTCAGCATTCGCGGGTGATTTGTGCCCGGATTCTGACCGATGACAAAGATAGCCTCGGCGCGATCAAAGTCATCAAGCGTGACCGTTCCCTTCCCAACACCTATGCTTTGACTTAACGCCCATCCGCTCGACTCATGGCACATGTTTGAGCAATCGGGAAGATTGTTGGTGCCAAACTGACGGACAAACAGTTGATATAGAAAGGCTGCCTCGTTGCTGGTTCGTCCGGAAGTGTAGAAGACTGCCTGGTCTGGATGATCGAGAGAGTTGAGCTCCTCAGCAATTAGTTTGAAGGCTGCATCCCAATCAACTGGTTCATAGTGGTTGGCATCACGTTTGAGAAGCATTGGTTGTGTCAGGCGGCCTTGACCCTCAAGCCAAAGATCAGACTGTTGGGATAGTTCTGACACGCTCCATTTCTCAAAGAAATCTGAGGTGACTCGTTTACTGGTCGCTTCTTCAGTGACGTGCTTGACTCCGTTTTCACAAAACTCGAAATGTGAGCGTCCATGATCGGGGTCGGGCCAGGCGCAGCCGGGACAATCGATTCCGCCCGGTTGATTAATCTTGAGCAAGGTCCCAAAACCGCGAACCACGCCCATTTCCGATCGAGCAAATTTGAATGACTCGAGGATAGCAGGCATGCCTGCGGCTATTGTTCCCGGCGGACTTATATCTGGAGGTTCCGGCTCTTCGGGTGTTTGGGCCGATGGTATCGACTGATTTGGGTCGTCGTGGTTCATTAGCTAATAGTTTTGTGATTACCTGCGATTCACTCTTACAAAGTTTCTTGGCTCAATGCAAATGGCTACAGGATGAGATATACCAAAGAACTTGTACCACAGAGAAGGACGACAGCTTCTTATTGACTTCCCCACTCTCTTTAGCTTAAAAGCTGTTGCTCCTCTTGATCTGAATCTGAAACATTGTTTTTGCTTCATGCAGTCGCAGCTTTTGCGGTTACGACGCGGTGAACACGCAACTCATCGAAACTCCGAGGACAACATAATGACCTTTTCCCGTCATGCCCGATCCCTATTCGTACTGGCTTTGTTCTTTTCTTCAGTAAGTTTGACAGCCTTTGCCCAGCTCAAACCTGGTCGCGACCCAAATCAACCGATAGACCAGGAATACACAGATAAGATTCGTGAGTACACTACTGCACCATACTTCAACTCGCCATTGACCGACTATCTACCTGCGTCGGCAAACATTCCGACCCCCAAATCTGTGCTCGGTGATGTAGCGGGAGCACCTGGGAAATTGCCTTACGCCGAAGATGTCTACAAGTACATGAGGATGTTGGAACGCGCCAGCCCAAGAGTCAAAGTCTTCTCCATCGGAACAACGGAAGAGGGGCGCGAGATGATCGCAGTAGCAGTGGGCTCTGAAAAGCTGTTGGAGAAGCTTGACGAAAATCGCGCACGGCTTACGAAACTGGCTGATCCACGAAGCATCAATATGGACGAAGCCGAGGCCGACAAGCTCGTGGCTGCGTCATTCCCAATTTATTACATTACAGGAACTATTCACTCTCCGGAAACTGGATCTCCCACGGCATTGATGGAACTCGCATATCGACTGGTCGTCGACGACAGTGCCTACATTCGTTTCATTCGCGACAACGTCGTAACGTTAATCACCCCGGTCGTTGAAGTTGATGGGCGAAATCGCATGGTCGATATTTACAACTGGCATTTGGCCCACCCAAATGACAACTGGCCTAACCTGGTTTACTGGGGACACTATGTTGCACACGATAACAATCGCGACGCTATCGGTCTTTCCTTAAAATTAACCCGCAACGTTCTGAATACGTATCTGCATTGGAAACCACAAGTTCTTCATGACTTGCACGAATCTGTTCCCTATCTATATGACAACACCATCGGCGATGGTCCATATAACGCGTGGGTGGATCCAATCCTGACTGATGAATGGCAGATGATCGGTTGGAACAACGTCTCGGAAATGACGAAGTTTGGAATGCCCGGGGTATTTGCTCATGGAAATTTTGATACCTGGTCGCCGGGCTATCTGATGTTTATTGCGGCGACCCACAACGGTATCAGTCGGTTGTACGAAACATTTGGCAATGGCGGGGCCGACACACTCGAGCGCACTCTTTCGCCAAGCGAATATCAACGCACCTGGTACAGGCAGAATCCGCCACTACCGAAGGCTAAGTGGTCGCAGCGCAACAATAACAATTATCAACAGACCGCCCTGTTGACGTCACTTTATTACTTTGGAAATAACAGCAAACTGTTTCTGAAGAATTTCTTCTTGAAGAGCAAGCGTTCGATCGATAAGCCAAAGAATGAAGGTCCAGCCGCTTACGTCTTGCCGTCAGACGATCCACGTTCCGGTAACCAGGCAGAACTCCTCAGAACTCTTCAAACGCAGGGAGTCGAGATCAGTAAAGCGACTGCGCCTTTTACGGTTTCAGTGCGTAAAACAAGTGGCGCCGCGGCAAGACCTGCCGCTTCACCCACAGCTTCGCCATCGCCGGCAACGAAGACCGAGGATCGCACTTTCCCGGCCGGCAGCTACATCGTTCGGATGGACCAACCTTACAGCCGCATTGCAGACGCTCTGTTGGACTACCAATACTGGGCTCCAAACGATCCCCAGACGGACATCTATGACGACACATCATGGACCATGGGAGAGCTGGCGAACGTTACGGTTGTTCGAGTTACTGATGCCAAAGTGCTTCAGGCCCCGATGGACCGCGTGACGGGAGATGTTCGTTCACCCGGAGGCATGAACAGTTCAGGTTCGGTCTACCTGGTCAATCACAACGCCGATAACGCACTTGTAACACTGCGTTACAGGTTGAAAGATGTCGAGATGGAAGCGGCCGAGGAGCCGTTCGAAGCGGCCGGAAACAAGTTCAATCGCGGCTCGTTCATCATCCGTAAAGCGTCCGGCGACGACCTCAATCGAATAGCGAATGATCTGGGGATCAAAGTGTACGCAGTGCCTGACGCTCCATCAGTAAAGACTCATCCGGTGAGGGCGGCAAGAGTTGCCGTCATGCACACGTGGTTAAGTACGCAGGACGAAGGTTGGTACAGGATTGGGCTGGACCAATTGCAAGTGCCGTTTGCGTACATAAGCACCCAGGATGTCGCGAAAGACCCAAACCTAAAAAGCAAATATGACGTGATCCTATTCGCGCCCGTGGGCCGAGGCGCGCAAGCCATCATCAACGGAATGCCGATGTATGGCAATCCACTTCCCTGGAAGAAGACGCAGCTAACTCCAAACCTTGGCAATACCGACGAAACAGACGACATGCGACCGGGTTTAGGTTGGGGCGGCCTGCAAAACCTGCAGAAGTTTGTGAAAGATGGTGGATTGTTTATAACCGTCGATGACACCTCGGATTTTGCTGTGAATTATGGATTCACGGCCGGTGTATCTGTAAACCGATCTTCACGCTTGCGAGCGGTTGGAGTAATTCTCAGAACAAAGACAGTGGATTCATCGAGTCCAATTGCCTACGGCTACGGCGACTCTCTCGCGATGTACTGCTCCAACGGACCCATCTTTGGACTCAGCAACGGAGTCGGTGGTCGTGGCGGTCGACCCGCAGGTAGGGCAACGGGAAGAGGGACGCCAGACGATCCTGACGTGCCACAGGGACGGCCGGCCGCCGAATTGCCGGAGCCTCCAGCACGAGTCGAGTTGTGGGAAGTTCCTCCGGTTACAGATGAACAACGCCGTAATGCCATCGGCCTGATTCCACCAAATCAGCGACCGCGAGTGGTTCTGCGTTATGCAGATAGCCGCGACCTTTTTGTTTCGGGTTTGCTGGATGGCGGCGACGAGATTGCGCAACGTGCTGCTGTCATTGATGTGCCAAGCGGAAACGGTCATGTTCTTCTGTTCTCGACCAATCCATTCTGGCGCGGGCAAACTAAGGGAAGTTATTTCCTGGTATTCAATGCGATTATGAACTGGGACAGCTTAAACGCAGGAAGGAAATTGGACCAAAAGTAATCGTGCTACAAGAAGTAAGCAGGGCCGCCGACAATTGAAGTCAGGCGGCCCTTTTTTTATCTTAACTCTTCTTTGGCGGCAACATTTCAGCAAGAGCTTCGAATGAGTCATGGACCACTATATATGACTTTCGCAGCTCATCGTCACTTCCAGATTTGGCGTCGGCACCATATTTGTTGAGTGACTGATCAAACCTCGCCAATTCTTTTTTGAAATTCTCGACGTTCTCAGCCTTCGTTCCCTGCGGCACGCCCAGGTTTGTAATTCTTTGGCCGAGTTGAATAAGTTCCGTCGACTTCGAACGGATCGTTGCCATGTCGTTTTTCGGAAGTGCTTCATGTTGCAAATGATGAAGGACGTGATGAAATTCATCGTATTCTTTTACGCTGAAGCCTTCAGCGTGAGTAGGAATTACCAACAAGAGACTTAGCGAGACCGCCGCAAGGACCGATAGTAGTTTCATCTTAAATTCTCCAAAGGGTGATTTCTGAAAAGAATACTCGAACCTCCTGTCTCAACACCACCGGCTTCAGAGACTGTGTTAAAGGCAAGAATAATCCACAGATTACGTCGATTACTCAGATTCTTTCATAGAACAGCTTGATGCAATTCCGTTCTCAGAAGGAATCTGTGTGATCGGCGCAATCTGTGCATGACCATTTTATCTGGCTGAGTTTTCACACAGTCTCTGAAGTCGGTGGTGTCGTAAAATAAACAACGAGCTCTATTTATCCCAGTCTTTTAAACCTTCGACAACTCGCAAGACTTCACTGCGCTTCTTCTCGAATACGGCGAACATGAAGATTATCGTTGCTCCCGTCATAATCCCCGCGACATACCACAACCATGTCCACCCAAGATTCGCAGAAGCAAACCAGATCATCGTGATGATCGACAACAACAGGAACACTGCCCCAAGAAACAACAAACCCCGTATGCGAAACACGATACCGGAAAATATTCCCGCGAGTGAAAACACACTCAAGATGAGCGGCAACCACGGCGAGTTTTCAACACCATTTATGAAGATGTCCGCAGTCGAAGACGCGTAGATTGTTACCAGCGAGAGATAACGAACACTCGCCAACTGATCATCGCTCAGTTTCTCTTCGTTGAGATAAGCAGCCACCAGCACCGAGAGCGCCACCGGTATCAACCATAATTGCGGATGCTGGAATAACTGCAAGTCAGCCGTGCGGTGCCAGAGATACCAGAGTCCTCCATTGCCCGCGATCGCGGCAATCACACCGAAAGCGAAAGACTTTCGCAGTATTGACAACAGCCCGTATAAACCTCCCACCAGGAACAACAGCAATGAGAAGTCGACTTCCGAGGCAGCTGCCCAAAAGCCTAAGACTGGTAGCAGTGGCAGAAAAGCACCTGTCCGCGAAAGTGGCTCAGCAATGACGACTAACTCTTTCCTACGCAATGCTTCACTGGTCGCAACACCCAGATAAGCTATCGCCATGACAACAAAAGGCCAGTACCGCTCAAAGAAGCCGGTGAACAGCCATGGCAAAGTCAGTCGAACATGAAGGAAGAGGAGCGCAAGTAATACTTCTGCCGCATAAACATAATTGGCGCGCATTCTCTCAGACACTCCAAGTGGATCGTAATCACCAGACCAGGCAAAGAGCACACAACAGATCACCGCCGCTATCAACGTAACCACGACCGCCAGCAGCGCTGCAAAACTCACCACCACCGATCCATAACTAAGCTGATCGACCACTTCTGCGCTCAAGCTAAAAAAGAGGGCGGCTCCGCCGACAAGCAGTATCCATGGCATTGTGGTCCGAACCGAGTAAAACCAACGTTGGTCTCGAGTTCTGATCCGCTTGATCATCAAGGCGTAGACGGCCGTAAAAACAAGCACGACGCTCATCAAAATTACAGACCGATTGTAAGCAGCGCCGCCGCCACCCGGTGATAACCAGGACCATGCCAGTAACGTCAGGCCAACCAGGAACAATGAAACTACTACAATCTGCCACTCAGAGCGTTTCCATTCTCTCCAGAGCAAATAGAACGGCAACGAAAGGGTTGCGACGGCGACTGCAGCGGTCAGCCTCATCACGAATGAAGCAACCCTTAAGTTGATCCAAAAAGAAGCGCCAATCACCCCGGCCGCCAGAACAATAGTGAATGCTAAAAACCAGGTCGGCGGCACAGCGTCGCGCTCAACCAGTTGTTGCATTCGAAGCGCTTTGACAAACGTGATTAGCTTCGTGCGGTAGTGCCACACGACTGCCGTAAGAATCGTGTAGCTGGCCACGAAGATGGTGGACCACCAGATAAATATATTCCCGGAGTCGAAGGACGCTGACTGCAACAATGTTGAGCCGGCTAGCAAACCAATGAAGTAAAGAGCGGGTGGCGCGAATCGGGCACTCTGGTCCCACAAACATGCAGTCAGAAGCACAACTACTGACAACATGGCCGGCCAAACTAGAGATTGAGATTTGAAATCAAGTGCGGGAAAGCGCAGCCAAACAATTCCAGTCAGCGTTATTAAGGAAGCGAGCGCTACGACCGTATGAAAAGATACTTGCGAATCTACCGGCGCTTTGGACCGGGCGCGCAGATCCAACGCCAACCAGATGACACCCAGTAAACAAGCCGCGATGATGTTGGCTTCCAGAAATGGAGCAATCGCAAACCGATCGAGTAGATGTTGGTTGAACCACCAGATTGCGAAAGCTCCACTCGCCAACGAACCGGCTGCGAACAGGCAGTCTGGTCGGCGAGTCTGCCAGTTTAGAGTTGCGGCAAGCACGCTAATCGACACGATGGGTCCTAGTGACCACCAATCACTCGCGCTCGGATCCGTTAAAGCAACAAAAGAAAATAAAACGGTTAAAACTCCCAGTGTCGACGCCGCATGCCAACAGTGCCTGGTCCTGCGATTATAGAGAAAGAGATTCGCATAGCGCCTGTACCGAGGGTCGTTCTTCCCAAATTGTGTTGCCAACAACATCAACCATGAAGCGACCGCAGTACCAATTGCCAGTGTATGTAAGCCGGCAAATCCACTCTGGCGGGTCGCCATGAAGGCACATAGGCTAACTATCTCCATCAATGCAACCGCAATCACCAGAGCCGTCCGTCGCGATCGATGTAAGAAGGAAATCGCTACAACGCTCCCAAGAGTCAGTACAAAAGCGAGCCATCCTGTAATCGAGCCGCCTGCTATGGTCGCTAGTCCGGCAGTTTCAGGTCTCACGAGCAGATTGATGAGGAGGGCGATAACTAACGTCAGATTCAACGCAACTGCGAGCAATACCTGGACCAACAACAAGTTGTCTGCGACCTTTGCTGAGCTCTGGTCCAGGTAAGGCAGCCACTGGTTACGAAATGCAAGCCAAGGTAATGCAAAGGCACTGAACGCGATCGCATTCAACTGGACCACGGTTTCAAAGACCATTCGATCCATCGGGTGATGACCACCGACAATCGTTAGTAGATAACCAAGTGTGATAGTCGTGTTAAGTAAAAGCGCAGACCAGAATGCAAAGCGCGGTAACCGTTCTCGAATTGCATAACCTGCGAGAGCTAACACGCCAAATGCTAGAGGCACACTGTAAGAAACTGTGTCGTTAAGAAGTGCAAATAGGCCACTCGCTGGGCCCTCAACTGGCAGGTAATAGATAGCTCGTAAAGCCGGATAAAGCGTCAACACTAGCAACGGGGTAATTGTTACTGCGAGCAGAGTGCGGCGAGCCTGAGGAGCAAACGATTCAGAAAAGTCGAGGCCGAGGAATGTTGTAGAAGTAAAACGTTTCCGGCACCAGATCACAATCGAACCGCCAATCAGGAAGAGTGCGGCGAGCCATCGCCAAGCTGTAGCAGTCGCAATCTGTTTTTCAAATAAACCGGCTATCAGCGGTACAGCGCTGGAAAAAGCGACTAAAGCGCCAAGTAAATATCTTTTACTGTGCCGTTGGTAGGCGTGAGCCAAAATCAGCATCGACACGAATCCCAGCACGATCCACGAACCCAACGACAGCGCTTCAGCGTGTGGAAAACCGGCAATATTAAAGCCGGGATAGTCACTGCCACGAGCAGCCAATTCCTGAGTCACACCCGAGAACGACCCATAAGCAGCAAGCAGTAAAAGAACGGCAACCAAACCCCATGAAATTATTCTGTCGACCGCGTACCTGCCGTCTACAACTCTTTGCAGGTCAGCAAACCACGTGGATTCGTTTCCGCTCGTCAACGCGGGACGGCTCAGAACCAACCGCAATGTCACCCATGCAAGTCCAAGAACAGCTAGCACAGTTCCCTGAATCTGTAACGCCGCGGGATGCATAAACGCATGCGGTAAATAGGTGTACCATTCGTATTCTTGTAAGGCTGCTTTAACCGTCAGCACTGCGCCCGAAGTGACTGCCATCTGAAACGCTGTAAAGAGAAGTCTTCTTCGATTCAACCAAAGTAGAAGTAGCGTTATACCCGCAATCCAGAACACCCGCTGAGACTGCATCCATGTAACCTGCCACGGATTTGCTTGAAACAGACTTAAGACCGCTATCCCGCAAGTTATCAATGCAGTTGCATTGAACGCTTTGACCAGGATTCGTAGCGATTGGAATTTTGTGGAAAGAATGGCCGAGACAGCGAAGAGCGTTGCGTGGACCAGGAATGCCGTCTGCCAGGGAAATGTCAGGCCCAATGAATGAGAAACAAATTCATCGAGCGCAATCAGAAGAAGCGCAGACCCTAACCAGGAGAATGAACGATAGCCATACCGAACCGCGAACCAACAGCAACTAAGCGCATAAACAAGGTAAACAAGCCATAAGCCGTGGTGTGCAGTGTAATACGTCGCAAGTACCAGACTGACGACTCCCAGCGAACACGCTGAAACGATATAGTTCTCAGCATCTTTTTGACGGCCTCGCTTAAGCAAAAACTCTGCACCGGCTACCGGAAACAGGAAAACTCCAACCATCACGTTTCCACTGCTTGCCGTCAAACACGCATTCAGAAGCGAGGTGACACGCAAGTTGTGCCATGCAACTCCTCCCGTACCAACTTGGAAACCAACTAATGAAGCGAGCGCAAAAAATGGAATCGCTACCAGATGGGCCAACGGCAGATCTAAAGCAAAAGCGAGTATTGAAATTATCGCAAAATTCAGCAGGGCGGCTGGAACGACACTGGAAGGATTAGGCCACGCCAGGAAAACACCCATTACAACGGTAAATACTCCAAGCACAGCGAGTGCGCCGCCTGCTGTGCGAGGCGCGACCAATTTATCGTCGTTGATCCGGCGCCAGAGAATCGTTCCAGTCGCCAGCATCGGCACACCCCACAATGTAACCAGCGGAGCAAGATAGAGCAGACTAAGAGACAGCATTCCGGCTTTGTACAGCAATAGCCCAAATGGCAATGCCGCGGCAAAACTCATGGCACCGAGCATCGTGAATACAATCGTCGTTTCCGACTCGTCGATCTCACGGTCCAACAGTACGACCTTTAACGCCAGGCCCATCGTCACCAGATAACAAACAACAGGAAACGCTCCCAGGAGAAATAGAATGTCAGGTTGAGTCTCGATAGAAGCAAAATGGCGAACTAATAATTGCCCCACTGAAGATCCTAGAACGCCGGCCGAAAGCAGGTGAGCACATCCTGGCGTGATAACTCGTCCCGCAAAATAGACCAGGCAGAGAAAGATTGCCGGTGCAATCAGTTCGCTCGCTAAAACTAAAACTCCTCCTGAGTTACCTGACGACACGGCGGCGATTGCGAGAAAGTTCAATGGCACCAGGAGCGTTGCAATCGTGAGAATGCCTCGACTGGTTGTTGGCAACTTCCAACGATGTTCCGTGTAAAGTCCGATGCCGAAGAGCACGGCAGTTACAGTCGTAAAGATGAGAAACTTTAGGACTGGGATTTGTGAGATCTGGCTCCATAGACTAACTACCAGCGCCGTAGAACATCCTATGATCAGTAGGCCGCCGATTATCTCGCCCCAACGAATATTGCTCTCCTCCATAAATGAGTTGAGCATTTCGGAAAACGATCGCTTTGGTTTCGGCTCAGGTTTCGTCTCAAAAGAGACAGTTGGGCCATTATCTACCTGGACCGCGGATGGTGGGGTGATCGGTGATTTGGCAAACTCCCTGTCTGCTGGTTGAATAACTGTCGGAAAAGGAACAGACTCGGCATTTTCCGAGACTTCGGCGTACAGGATTTCCGATACCGATGTAGCTATTTTTACATCGCGGTAGTCTTTCGCAGTATTTTGGAGTTTTGCACGCTCGATATCGATCAGTTCCACCAAATGACGGAAGGTGTCGTCGTCGAGAGAGCCTGCTAGATGAAGTTTTGATAGTTGTCGCTCGGTTACTAATAGTTCGCCTAGAGCTTCGTTCGACAATTCCCTCTCTCCTGTGGATGCGGAAGGAAAAGTCTCTGAAGTGCTTCTGAAAGCACGGACCACTGATTCGCCTATTAACCAAACTCCATGTCCCAACGCCACCATGACGCAGAACACCAGGAGTAAAAAAACCAGTAACACAAAAAGTCCTATCATGTCGCACCTCGGCGGCTAAACCAGCTTGTTACATGCTCGCGTGAATCGGCGGCTCTCCATTAGATGTTCAGTTGCTTATAATCACCGTCGCGAGTTTGGAATCAAAATGAATCTTTTCGAAGCTATCTTTTCCGAAAGACGTGATTCGTGTTCTGTCATATTTGGCGGCAGAGAAATCAGTTATGCTGATCTTAAGAAAAATACTCTGCGAATGGCAGAGTCAATATCGCTGATGGGCGTTAGGCGCGGCGACCGGATCGTGTTCCTGTTGAGTGATTCACCAGAGTTCATAAGTGCGTTCATCGCCACCTGCTCGCTAGGTGCAATCGCTGTACCCGTTAATGCGGCTCTGCGGCCCGAGGTTCAATGTTCAATCCTTAACAACTCCGGAGCCCGTTTTGCCTTTATTGAGACCGAGAGCCGCCAGTTATTCCTGACAGATGCGTTCGAAAAGTTGCAGCACCTCGAGAAATTAATCGTTGTTGACCGGAAAAACAGCGGGAACCCGGCCGAGTTTGAGCAGATATCGCGAAAACAAGTTACCTGGCCAGAGCTGGATTCTAACCCTCCAGCACGGGAGATGATTTCCCCGGACCTCGACGATCCGGCCTTTATCCTTTACACCTCGGGGAGCACCGGGGAACCTAAAGGGGCCATCCACACTCAAGCCGACGTCTTTGCTACGAATGAAGGTTTCTGCAAACAAGTGTTGAAGTTAACACCGGCCGATCGACTCTTCTCGTCATCGCGACTGCCTTTTGCATATGGCCTGGGCAACAGCTTTTCTTTTCCTTTACTCAACGGCGCCACCACGATTCTTTGCGCACAAAAACCGACTCCCGAAGTTATCGAAGAAATCTTTTCAAAGCATCGACCAACCGTCTTCTTTGGTGTGCCCGTTGTCTACAATTTGTTGTTAGAACATCACAACAACGGGAACAAACTCGATTGTTCGAGTTTGCGATTTTGTGTTTCGGCTGGAGAGGCGTTACCCGCTCATCTTGGCGAGACATGGGAAAAGACCTTTGGAGTTTCGATACTCGATGGCATTGGCTCGACTGAAATGCTCCACATGTTCATGTCCAATCATCAAAACGAAGTGAAGTACGGCAGCAGCGGCAAAGTTCTTGATGGTTACCAAGCGAAGTTGTTAGACGCTGAAGGAGCTCCAGTCAATGCCGTAAACGAGGAAGGCCATCTTTGGATAAAAGGGGCCAGTGCAGCTCGCGGTTACTGGAACCGTCCGGAAGAAACTGCTCGCACATTTGTAGATGGTTGGGTTAGGACCGGTGATCTTTACATTCGCGACCAAGATGGCTTCTGGTTTCATATGGGGCGCAGCGACGATTGCTTCAAATCCAGTGGACAATGGGTGTCGCCAATTGAAGTTGAGGGCGTTTTAATGCGGCATGACAGTGTGGCACGAGTCGCCGTCGTCGAAGATTTTGACGACGAGCAGCTTCCGTGCGCGTGTGCTTTTATTGTGAGCCAGGATGTAGAATCCAACTACTCAGAGATTGAGGGCGAGCTTCGTGCGCTGGCAGCTGCGTCGCTGCCGAAATTCAAACGACCACGCAGGTACATATTCTTGACAGAGTTACCTTATACAGCGACCGGCAAGATTCAGAGATTCAAGCTAAGACGCGACTTGCGTGAGCGGCGTTCCCAACAATATGACAGATAAAAGTATCCAGGAGACGTACGCTCCCAACCTTGCCTGTTTTGGTTGTGGACCAGCAAACCCCAGCGGATTGCATATCAGAAGCTTCCCTGACGGAGAAGAGGTTGTGGCTGAATGGGACCCAAAGCCGGAGTACGAGGCCTTTCCGGGCGTTCTGAATGGTGGAATCATAGGAACACTGTTGGATTGTCACTGCAACTGGGCGGCAACCTGGTATTTGATGAAGAGGACGGGCGCCGATAAGCCGCCTTGCACTGTAACTGCTGATTACGCCATCACGCTTCGACGTCCCACCCCTACAGACGGAACAATTAAACTAAAGGCACGAGTGATCGAAGCGACTGATGATCGCGCGGTCGTAGAAGGCGAGTTGATTGCCCATGATAAGGTTTGCGCGACGTGCAGAGGAACATTCGTGGCCGTGAAACCCGGACACCCGGCTTATCACCGTTGGTAATAGTACAAACATCAAGAGGTAATTTGTGGTCCATTTAACTCATCGTCCGCGCCGGTTGCGACGTTCCGATGCACTTCGTTCACTCGTTCGTGAAACTCGCTTGTCTGCGGACGATTTCGTTCTGCCACTGTTTGTTTGTGCCGGCTCTGGAGTCCGAAACGAAGTCTCTTCGATGCCCGGCGTCTATAACTTGTCTGTCGATGAAGCTACTAAAGAAGTCTCAGCAGCTTTTGATATTGGAGTCCGCAGCATCATTCTGTTTGGCCTACCGGAAACTAAAGATGAACTAGCATCTGGAGCATTTGCTGAGGACGGAGTTGTACAGCAGGCCATCAGGTCAATCCGGCGATCGACGCCCGAAGTAATCATCATGGCGGATACCTGCTTGTGCGAGTACACGTCGCACGGCCACTGCGGTGTTGTGAGGAACGGCGAAGTGCTCAACGACGAGTCACTCGAATTACTTGCGCGTACCGCGCTCAGTCAGGCCGAAGCCGGAGCTGATGTCGTGGCACCTTCTGCAATGATGGATGGTCAAGTCGGCGCGATAAGGGAGACACTTGACGATGCTGGGCTCGAAAACACTGCCGTGATGGCGTACGCCGTTAAGTATGCATCAGGGTTTTACGGTCCATTTCGTGAGGCCGCGAACAGTGCTCCATCGTTTGGTGATCGTCGTGCCTACCAAATGGATCCACCGAATGCGCGTGAAGCAATGCGCGAAGCTGAGCTCGACTACTCAGAGGGTGCTGATATTCTGATGGTCAAGCCTGCGACGGTTTATCTCGATATTCTCAAAATGGTCCGCGATCGATTCGATCTACCCCTGGCCGCCTATCACGTGTCGGGAGAGTACGCCTTAATAAAGGCTGCGGCGCAAAAAGGATGGATCGACGAAGAACGCGTGATGTTGGAAACTCTCACGAGTATTAAACGCGCCGGGGCCGATATCATTCTTACCTATTATGCTCGTGAAGCTATCCGAGCGCTTCCATGAAGTCGACCCAAATTTTTACTCTTGTATTGTCGTCCTTAATCACCGCAGTCTCACTCGCAGCGGCGGTTACTGCCCAACAAGCACAAACACCGCCACCAGCGGTCCAGTCGGAGATTGAATGCGGCTGTGAAGACGATCCAACGCTCAACGTTCTCGCGATCGTTAACGGCGTAAAAATTCGTCAGGAGGATTTGAGTCCTGATACCAGGTCAAGAATCAGGTTGTTGCAAGACACAGTTATCGACGCTCGCAGTCATGAACTCGATAAGCTGATCGCCTCAAAGCTCCTTGAAGCTGCCGCCACCAGTCGCGGACTAACTCCGCGCAAACTGTTGCAGATAGAGGTGACCGGAAAGGTTGCGCCTCCTACTGATGCCGAAGCCCAGGAGTTTTACAAACGAAATCAGCAACGAATGGTCAAACCTTTCGGGGATGCAAAAGCCGAGATACTCGCTACGTTAAGGAGCCAACGAGAACTCCAGGAAGCCCAGAAGTTTGCCAACGCATTACGGGCAGCTGCTGACGTCAAAATACTGATTGCTATGATCAGGGCGCCTGCGAATATTGCCGAACGCTCGCGTGTCGTCGCCACTGTCAACGGCAAGCAAATTACCTCAGGAGATATCGAAGACAGTCTGGCGCCACTGATCTTTCAGGTTAAAGTTCAAACCTACGCGTATCGCAAAGCTGAAGTCGATCTGAAAATAAACGATCTTCTCCTGGACCAGGAGGCGAAGAAGCAAGGCGTGGCTCCGCTAGCTCTTGTTAGCAGAGAAATCAGCGGCAAGTTGCAAGTGATAACGGAAAAACAGGTGCTTGACTTTTATAAACAGAACAAATCGGAGTTCAATCAGGAGTACTCGAAGGTCCAACTGCAGATTGTTCAATATCTACTGACGCAGCAACAACAACGGTTGGCCAACGAGTATGCCGATCAGTTACGTGGTCGGGCTGTGGTCCACCTGTTTCTCAAACCACCCAGGCAGCCAAGCTTTTCAATTTCCGTAGCGAACCAACCGAGTCGCGGTAAAGACGACGCTACAGTGATTGTCGTCGAGTTTATTGACTTCGAGAATCCGCGTTGTGCGGTTCAATTTCAAATCCTTGAGCAACTCATTAAAGAGTTTGGAACACAAGTGCGTTTCGTCGTGCGAGATTTCCCCGAGCCAACACACAAGTACAGCCTGAAAGCAGCTGAGGCCGCTGAAGCAGCGTACCAGCAGGGAAAATATTGGGAGTACGCTCAGAAGTTGTTTAGCAATCAAGGTGGTCTGCAGATCGATAAACTTAAGAAGTATGCATTGGAACTTGGACTTGATAGAACTAAATTCGACGAGGCCCTTGACGATGGAGTGTTCAACGACCAGATCCAAATGGATATCGTCGAAGCTAACAAAGTTGGCGTGATTGATACACCAACATTCTTCATCAACGGTAGGCGTACAAATGGCAACAGCTATCCTGAGTTAAAGCTAGCCATTCAAAATGCGTTAGAAAACTAGGAGCCAAAATGCTTAAATATCACATCGAGTGGCTCCTCGCGGGAAACCTATTTAACTCTCACTGCTTCTAAAGCCAAAACCGCTGGAGAGAACCTATGATCAGGCTCCCCGATGTTCAGCGAAAAGGTCAACGGAAAGCCCTCTTTGCCGCTTCAAGTCTTGTCTTGCTGCTGGCAACCCAATCCCTCGCCCAATCGGGCCGGCGTACAAAACCATCACCAGCACCAACCCCAACGCCGGAACTACAACGAGATCCAGCCGAGGAGTCTTCGCGGAGCAACGGACGGGCGTTGACGCAAAAAGTCTCTTTGCTGGTTGGCGGAAACTTCAGCTCGAAACATCTTTTGAGCGAAGACGCTATTCTCTTAAACATGATTAGCCACCTTAGCGAGTCAAAGAACATCAGCGCAACGTCGCTCGGTTTACTCAAGCATAGTGAGGCAACCAAACGCGCAAAGATGGAAAGTGAGCGGTTTGTCGTGTTGGTAGAGTTCGATGTAGATGAGTTTCAGAGCGGAACTATTATCTTGAACTCACCAGATCTAGACGTGAAAATTCTGGTGTTTGCGCCTCAAACCGGCCAAAAGAAGTTCGAAGGCAAGGTCTATTACAAGGCCGTCGGTGGACCAATGTTGAAGAGAGATAACTGGCCGAATGGCACTCCGATTAGAATTACAACGGAAGCAGTAGGCATTGAGGCAGCTGAACAGATCCGCGATTGGCTAATCGTTGAGGAAACGAGACGAGCGCCCGTTAAAAACTAAGTTCAGCCAGCGCCGCTTGAATCCGTTCCAGTCCCACCTTTAATGACTCAGTGTCTCCGGCAAAGCCCAGGCGGAAATGATCCGGCATTTCGAAGAAAGTTCCAGGCACAACTGAAGTCTGATAGTCCTGTCGAAGCAATCTACAAAACTCATCGACATCGCGGCCCGGTAGCCGGGGAAACACAGTCGTTCCAAACTCGGGGCGAACAACTTGAAGTTCTTGCGCACAGTCTAGAAATTCAAAAACGAGTTGTCGATTTCGATCCAGCAGCGCTTTCGCCTTAGCACCTAATCTGTCGAGCTGCTGAAACGCCAGAACGCTGAGCCGTTCACCAACGTGGACGGGCGTAGACGCAAACAGGTCGTTTAGCAACCACATCTTCGTTGCGAGCTGCGGTTCGGCCAGTATCCATCCACATCGCAATCCGCTTAGACCAAAGGCCTTCGTCAAGCTGCTCGTAATTACAAATTCCTGGCCCAGGTGAAAAGCCGTCCGGGGGTTGGGTTCGAACAACGTTTCTAAGTAGACCTCATCAACGAGCACACGCGCTTTGATCTCACGAGCCAGTTGTCCGATCTGTTCGAGTGTTTCCTGGTCGACCAGCACACTGCTTGGATTGTGCAAATTCGTAAGAACTATCAGACGCGTATCCGAAGTTAGGTTCGCTCGGAGGTCATCCAGCTCGATACCGAAATTGTTTTCGAATCGTCGCGAAAAGCGTCTGACATCCGCACCGAAGTAACGCGCAGTGGCCAACATTGGTTCGTAGGCAGGATATTCAAAAAGAATTTGGTCACCCGGCTTGATCAGGGCTGCCATGGCCAGGTGGTTGGCGAAACTGGTACCGGCGGCAGTGACAATCGACTCGGTCGCAACGTCGTACCGCTGACCAATTGATTCCATCAATGGTCCATAACCATAGCCACCACCGGTCAGATCGAGATCATCCAGCGATACCTCGAGATCATGAATACTTAAATTACCTATTCCGCTCGTGGCAAGATTGAATTGAGCTTGAGAACTGGTCTTCGCCCAATTCATGTAGTTTGATTCAGTTACTTGACGAGCGCTCGTCACGGCCTCGACCTCCTGCCCAGATCATATAAGCAGGAATACCTGCCAACAGAATTGCAACACCAATCACTGTATTTTTCGGATTATGGTAAATGGTGTTTATCACCACCAGCCAACACACCAGTATAAAAAGAATCGTCGAGAAGGGATGTCCGGGAATGCGAGTACCCGTTTGATTCGCGTTACCTCTTCGTCGGAACACGAAAATGCAGCAGGCGGTTAATCCAAAGAATATAAAGTCCATCGAAACTACGTAATCAAGGATCTGCTCATACTTGCCAACCAACGCGATCACGATTGCGAGTGCACCTTGAAGCGCGATTGCTACCACTGGCGCCTTTGTACGGATGTTGATAGCTCCGACACTCTTAAAAAATATTCCGTCCTTGGCCATCGCAAAATAGACACGCGGCGCGGTTAACATACTCTGGCTGAGGAATCCCAAGGTTGAAATGGCAATGCCGGCGGCGATTGCTACGGCTCCGATATCTCCTAAAGCGAGTCGCATTACTTCTGAAGCTGGAGCTTTGGAAAGCGCAAGTTCAGACACGCCTAAGACTCGAAGATAGACCACATTGGCGGCCAGGTATAAGACCACTACGCCACCCACACCTAGAATCAGACCACGAGGTAAATTCTTCGAGGGCTCTTTGATCTCGCCTGCTACAAACGTCGCTGTTTGCCAACCGCCATAGGAGAAAAGCACGGGAACCATTGCTGCTCCAAATGCAGTTAACAGTCCAAGAGAAGGCGGTTGGTCCAACAGGGCAGTTGAACCCGGCGCACTCTTAGCCAGTAACAAGCCACATCCCACCAGCATCAAGATCGCAAGAATCTTAAGCACCATCAAAACGCTTTGGACCGTGCTTCCCGCTCGCACACCGAGACAGTTAATGAGGGTCAATGCAGTCAAGACAGTTGCGGCTACTATCGAGTAGTTAAGATGAAGCCCTGTCAGCTCGACAAAGTAACGCGAGAAAGTGACGGCTACCGCAGCCATTCCTCCCGTCTGAATAACAAGCAGCAACACCCACCCGTAAAGAAAAGCAACACCCGGATGAAACGCTTCTCGCAGATAAGCGTACTGTCCTCCAACCTCGGGTCTGACGGCGGAGAGTTCGGCCCATATAAAACTGGCGATCAGGGCAACCAGGCCGCCCACTACCCATGCGCCAAGAATCAAAAAGGGTGTATGAACTTGAATGGCAACGACGGACGGATTCATAAAGATGCCGGATCCGATGATGCCGCCCATAACGATCATCGTCGCATCAAATAGTCCCAGCCTTCGCGAGAGCTGTGATGAGGTTTCTAGTTCTGTCTTTGCCACAGGAATGTACTTTGTACTTCGTGCGTCGCCGCCAATTATTACAGAACCACGAGCGCGGCAACTTTACTATCTTCCAGAGTGAATACCCATTTCACCGGTCTAGTTCACGCCGTCGCTTCGTTCGAGTTTCTGTAACACTTGGGACTTGGAGACTGTGTAAAAACTCAACCCTCTCATTCTCCTCCAATGCTTCAGCTTGGGGTCCAGCGCGCTCGCGACTACATCAGGCAACCGTTTAACGGTTTCTCGACACATTCAGCTGTGAAGACACATGAAACCCGTAAAAACGGAGGGGCCTGACTAATTCTGCATGACCCGAAGCTGAGGCTTGGGGAGAATGATAGGGTTGAGTCCTCAAATAGTCTCTTAGCTCCGTGCGGCGTCTTTGCGCTACCGTAAGAATTTCGCTAACCTTTTGCTTTTTGTTCTAAGCGTTGAAATTGATAAGGAAGTTTATACATTGTCTGCTCGTGCCGAAGCCATCATAACCGCTGGTCTGAGACCGGATCTATTCGCCGGTCAAACCGCCCTCTCGTCTAGTAGAACCCTCATATTTGCTGCATTGGCAGCACTTATCATTGCAGGCTTTGGTTTTCGTATTACCGGGCTCAGCGCCGAAGGACTCGGCGAGGACGAACTTAACAAGCTCAATGCCGTAGCCGATTATCGAGCTCACGGACTGACGGGAGCTAACGGCGAACACCCCATGCTCATGAAAGCGCTGCAGGCGGCAAGCATCGTTCTCATCGAAAAATGGAATGAGAGTTCTTTCGTTGCAAATAGACCTGCCGACCAGATCTCTCCAGAGACTGCATTGCGACTGCCCGGAGTAATTGCGGGTGCTTTAACTTCACTGCTCATCTACTTGATCACCGCAGAACTCTTTGGTGCCGAAGTGGCTCTGATTGCCGCCGCCCTCTGGGCCTTCGATCCCACCGCAATCGGCTTCAACCGAGTAGCCAAAGAAGATACCTTCTTACTCTTCTTTTTCCTACTGGCAAATGTTTTCTGGTTGAAGGGCCAACGGATCGCCGAGAGCACGACCGAAAGTCCAAACCGTTACTACTGGTTAGCGGCCGCCTCTTTCGGAGCGATGGTCGCCTCGAAGTATGTCCCGCATCTATTCGGGATTAGCATGGCCTACTACTGGATGTTTCAAAACCTTCCTGAAACAAAATGGCGATTAGGTAAAGTCCGAATTCTTACTATGTTCGCCATAATGGGCCTGGCGTTTTTGGTTCTTAGTCCAACTATCCTATTGCCGGAGACATGGCGAGAGATGGGGCAATTCGCCGGCAGCAAACGCGTCAGTCACGATGGGTACGAATTTATGGGCCGGCTTTACACGCAGGGATTTAGTGATTGGCTTCTGGGGCTCCCGGTCTATTTCTATCTAGTGTTTACCTGGGTAAAACTTCCCGTGTTGACTGTCGCTGGTTTCTTGATCGGACTACCATTGCTTTTTCGGCGCAAGCTTGGTGACGGTCGTTACTTCATCCTCTTTTGGATGTTCCTTTGGTTTATTAGTTTTGGGTTTAGCGGTGGAAAGTTTACCCGGTATTACACCACCGTACTTCCAGCGGTACTCATCACTTCAGCACTTGGAATTCAGTGGGCGGGACGATGGCTGGCCCAGCGATTCTCCGGGAATTGGTCCAATTCGGTGGCCCAGTATTTACCGGCAGCCCTGGCTGTCCTCGTAATCACATGCGCGGTGATCAGTTCTGCCCAGGCAGCACCGCATTACCGGTTGTTTACTAACGTGCTTGGCGGAGGATCAAATTCTGCCGGCTACTACTTTCCGCACGATGAGTTTTACGACGCGAGTTTGCGCGACACGATTGTCGAAATTGCCAGGCGAGCTAATCCAGGGGCGAAGGTCGCCAGCGAAAGCGCGTCAGTTGCTTCGTACTACGCTCAACGAGCTAAGCGTCCAGATCTTGTTGCGTTGTCACTCTCGGATGCCGAGCATCGCAAGCAGCTTGGTCCAGGAGACTTCATAATTATCGCGCGAGGACGCCGTTACTTTAGTAACGATGCAATAATCTCAGCGTTGGCAAAATCGAAGAGCCCCGACTTTGAGATGTTCCTGGGAAGTATTCACTCCGCCGACGTTTATGTCGTCGACGACAAGGTTCTGGAAATCCTTGGAGTGCAGCGGCCCGGCGCCGCTTTTTAAGCCCCTATCCTTCGCTAAGTACGTGATTATTAACGGCCATTGCAACCCGGATCACACAACTCACTTTGAGTGAAAAGCGGCGCCGGGCCGCCGCACTCCAAGGTTAGTGACGCAGCTCGAGTTCGATGGGTTTGGCATCTTTCGCGTCGTAACCTTCGGGCCAATTTGAGACGTTTACGCCGTAAAGCCAATCTGACTCAGGTTCCACCGCAAAACGGACCGCCAACGGCAAACCTCTCATTGCCTGCAGTCGTAGCATTAACCCCGTCGCTTTCCACTCCTGAATTAACGTCTGTCCTTTCGATTCAAAGGGGACCAGACGCGAACCACAATTCCAGCCGTTGATATACAAAGTAACGCGCGTACGCACAAAGTCCCTCGTCGCATCAATTGGTGAAACAGGTTGAATATGCGCTCGAACAATGATCTCACTTACTCGCCTTCGATCGGCGCGTGCAGGAATGGAATACTCAACGAAACCGCTTCCATAACCCCAAATATATCCTGGACCACTGCCAATCTTTTCAAAGCGCTGAGACGTCGCCATCTGCGGTCTTAGTTGATAGAGAATAGACTTGTCATCTCTCACTATCATTATCGGCGTCGATGCTTCGTCTAAAACCCGGCTCCAGGCAAACTGCCGTGGAATCAAGTGGTGGGAAGGTTCCAGCAAAAACGAAGGCGGCTCTGCCGACTGCAACGCTTCCCATTTTTTCGACGCTAGATTAATCTCATTCAAGAGATTCGTATCGCGCCCACTTGAATAGTTCACACCATAACCCCGGCGCGGATCAGGCGTCAGTATCCAGAACATCGCACCGGCAGCACCCGCGGCCACATTTCCATCCATGAACGCGTTGAACCAGTCGAGCTGAGAAAAGCCATTGTGACCCTCAACTCCCATTCCGAATTCGCCAAATACGAGTGGTTTGTTGATCGAAAATGAGGCTGCGGCACGATTCTCAATGAACTCACGCAGCGCCTTCGGCGAGTCAACAAAACTGTCGTGATCATCTCGGGGATAATTATGAACGTCGCAATAATCGATGGTCGGCAAGTTATGGTCCGCTAACCACTCGCGACGTTCAGCGGCGGACCGATAACCCCAGTCACCAGGAGCGATGATATGGTTCGGATCGAGTTGCTTTAGATACTGGCTCATCTCCGCAATCCAGGCGCGTCGCTCAGCCCATCGACCAGTAATCACTTGCGCTTCATTCATTAGCTCCCAACCAAAAATAGTTGGGTCATCACGATAGGCAACTCCGGTGACGGTGTTTCGCCTGGTCGCCAGTTTTTCGAGGTGAGCTCGATAAAGGCGCCGCGTTTCCGGGTTGGTATAGAACAGAATTGCTTTTTCATTATTGATTCCAAACGGAAACCGGTCGTCGGCCGCGTCATTGATTCCCGCCCAACGTAAATATTGGGTTACTCCGCCGGTGTCGCGCCACCAATTGACCAAACATAACTGGACCAGCAGACCATTCTTTTGGGCCTCGGAGATCACCCTGTCGAGATGGACAAACGCCTCTTCATTCCATTGATCTGGGGTAAAACGAAAAGGATGGGTCCGGGGCCAGTCTGCAAAGTCGGCCATCGGCCTCACATCGTTTGGACCACCTTCGCCATAAGCCCACACTCGAACCACTTTAATTCCGGCCTGCGCCGCCTGACGTAAAGTCTCGGGCATGAGTTCGCGATCCTCATCGCGATACATCACGGCGACATTGGCGCCGACGAAGCGAAAGGGCTTTCCATTGATTACAAAACGGGTGCCTCTGGCCTTTACAAACTTGCTTGCAGGCGAGGTATCGGGCGAACAGGAAGCAGTTAAAAAAAGAATCGCCGCGCTCGCAAGCAATGCCAGCGCGGCGATAGCTAACGACTTTTTACTCATCTAAAGTACTCTTATCGACACCACTAAAACCGTGCGCCCACACGCTCAAAGGATTCACAAAGTTGACAGCCCGTCCAGATATTAAGCTCTCAACGCGGACTGGTCATTCGAATAAAACCGATGATTGCGCAGACGGCGCCGAGTACCACAAATAGGTTAAAGAATGCTCCCACACCTAAAGCTGCGGACAGGTCGACTGGTGATTGAGTCATGCCCATTACTACGAACAAACCGAAAAGCAAAAACTGCAGGTGATAGAGAATCAAACAAACAGCTGCATATGAAAACCATCGGGCTGGAGGTCCAAATGCCGCCGATCTGGCAAAGCCCAAAACCGCAGCAATCAACCAGGCAACTCCACCAACGATTAACAGGATCAAGACAACCGCGATGAAGTAAGTAGGCTGGGTTGCTCGCAGTTGCTGAAAGAGCGTCAGAAGCGGAAAGAACATTTTGGTGGATTGTCTCCTTCTACGTTACTGAACTACAAAAGCAAGCGCCGTCTGCGCACATCAGCCGCTTTTGTTGTGCACAAACGGCGTACTATAGATGTCGGCTAAAAAGCGCACGTTTCTACAACGGGAATCAGGTCGGGCTGGTTCCTGCGAAAAACAAGGCCTGCCTACTGGGTGATATGAATTTCCTCTTCTTTATTTACGTGGCCCAGGAAATAAATCAGCCCGCAAACAAAGGCTACCGCAGCCAGCGCCAGCGCAATCCATCCTGAGGTGTGACCACCGGCAGGATTCGGGTCTGTCACAAATCTGTAAAAGTAAAAGATCGCGCCGAGTGCCGCTGCGATTCCGAGGAGCACAGCCAGAATATCCTTCAGGCTTTTCATGTTGAACCTCCAGCCTAAATAGTCACTTAGAAGGTTAGGAAAAAGCCGAACTTTTCTCGATATGATGGAGTGATGTTAACGCCGCTCAACCGGGGAAAGCAAGTGACATTAACTTAGCTTCACGGTTTCAAAATTAAGCGCTTGTCGCCGGCACGTCGCGTTACTCGCTCACGGTCGAAATACTCGAGGAGCGGTATGGCATATTTCCGTGAAACTCCTGCGAGTTCTTTAAAGGCTGGCACATCAATTAACCGCTCAGGTCCGTTCTGCTCCGCAAACCCATGTAATTTTTTGACCAGTTCGGCGATTGCCTGTTGGTGCATGTACATGTCGTTAGCAACGCGAACGATACGACCCGAATTTAATAACAGTTGAAAAAGTTTTTTGGCTTGCTGTTGTTGATTCGGCGCAATCCCCGCTTTGGTCATAGCTTCGTCGACGTTAGGAGTTTCGACGCCGGCCTTCAGATAAACCTCTTCCAACTTATACTGCAGCCCTAGATCCTCTTCCGAGAGTGCGACGGAATGCTCACTGGTCCTGATAATCTCTCGCTCAACAATGATGACCCGTTCATTTTCAAGACTTCCAATTACTCCAGCAAAAACCTCTGGCTGCGAACGCGCAAATACTCTTTCGCGCAATGTTTCACGCAACATACCTCTCGATAGCGGTTCGCGCTTATGGAAAAGACGCAGCTCTTGAAGCGAATGGTCCTTCAATCGTTGAAAATTGGCTGGGGTTAAAACGACTCCATTAATTTCAATCAAAAGATGATTTCGAGTTGCATTCGAAACTTCACGCGAAACAACAGCTGACGTCCAGCCTGTCATGGCGATCAACTCAGATAGCCTGGTACCGCGTTCGTGTGATGCAGAAACAAAGGCGACAAGCTTTTGGGCCGGTTCAGTACCGTCTAACTTCAGTAAGCGTTCGAAGGTTGCTTGATTATCTTTGGCCCGGTGCTTGGTCGCCATCGGATCAAGCACCACACCTCCAGCAATCGTGTGCGCTGGTGAATAACTCCGCACGATAAATCGATCTCCGTGGAGTGCAATAATCGGCGATTCAAGCCTTAGCTGGACCAGGCCATGTTTGCCGGGTGCGATTTCAGCTGCGTCTAACACTTTTACGCGGCCGAGTACTTCCGCGGCTCCAATATGAACCCGCACACGTGCTCGCGATTTAAGAGCCCTTGGGGCGTCTTTCAGGACGTCGACCCGGGCGTCCATGATTTGGGTAGGTCGAAGCTGATCGGCTGTCGCCAGGACCATGCCTCGCTCCAGATCCACAACGTCAACGCCGGCGAGATTAACAGCGGTTCGTTGACCTGCCTGGGCGCGAGCAACAGTTCTCCCATGAACCTGGGCGCCTCTGACGCGTAATTTTTTTTTGACTGGATGAAGTTCTAGCTCGTCGCCCTCTTTAATCTCTCCCGAGATCAACGTGCCTGTCACGACCGCCCCGAAGCCTTTGATCGTAAATGCACGGTCGATCGGCAGGCGCGTAATAAAATCCGTCGATCTGGGACGAATCTCTTTAGCAACCTCTGTAATGGAATTTGTGAGCTGGTCGAGACCTTCGCCCGTCTTCGAGCTGACCGCGATAATCGGTGCACCTTCAAGAAACGATCCGACGACTAACTCGCTCGCTTCATCCTGGACCAGTCCGAGCATCTCATTATCAACCAGGTCCCGTTTGGTAATGACAACAATGCCCTTCTGAACGCCAAGCAGCCTGCAGATATCGAAATGTTCCCGCGTTTGTGGCATCACGCCTTCGTCAGCTGCAATTACGAGAGCCACCAGGTCGATGCCGTGTGCACCAGCCAGCATGTTCTTGACGAATCGTTCATGCCCCGGCACATCCACGAATCCTAACCGCAGATCTTTGATGACCAGATCAGCGAAGCCGAGATCTATCGTGATGCCGCGTTTCTTTTCTTCTGGAAGACGATCAGGATCCTTACCGGTAAGAGCTCGGACCAACGCACTCTTCCCATGATCAATATGACCCGCGGTGCCTACAATAATCGAATGTTCCAACTTTGAAGCCTAGGATAAAGGATTAAATGGGCTTTGGCTTTTGGCCTTTGACCTTTGGCCTTTAGGCTTTGGCCTTTGAGCTTTGAGGTTCGTGCTTAGGGAGGTAAATTCGAAGTCCAAGACCAAAGTCCGAAGACCTAAGACCTAAGACCTAAGACCAAATACCAAAGCACAACCCCTAAACTCTTCAGCCCCTCTTCGCAATAACATCCTCGTAAAACTTTATGTACTGGGGAATTACTACGTCGGTACGGTAACGTGAAATTGCAGATTCACGCGCACGCTTGCCCATCTCAACTCTCAATTTTTGATCTGTCAGCAGTCGCGCCGCATCCTCCGCCATCTTATCCACGTCGCCCACCTTGCTCAGGTAACCAGTCTCGCCGTCCGTAATCACCTCAGGAATTCCACCCACCCTGGACGCAATCACCGGAACCTCACACGCCATCGCCTCAAGAGCCGCAAGACCAAAAGATTCCTGCTCAGACGGTAACAGCAAGACATCACTCACCGATAGATAATCAACAATCCGCGGTTGCTTGCCAACGAATGAACAGTGTTCGTAGATCCCCAGACAACGTGCTCGATGTTCAGCATTGGTTCGTTCACTACCGTCGCCAACCATAACCAGGCGAGTCTTAATGCCCTTCTGTAAAACTCGAAAGAGTATCTCGATACAATCCACCGGTCGCTTAACGGGTCTGAAGTTTGACACGTGAGCCAACAATGGCTCTCCGTCTTTTGAAAGCGACTCGCGCAAACTGTCTACCGGTTGGCGACTGTAATCGGTTTGGCAGACGAAATTAGGAATGACCGTTATGTCGTCGACGTGAAAAATCTCGCGCGTAGCTTCTTTAAGATAATTCGAAATCGCTGTTACGCCATCCGACTGCACAATTCCATAGCGCGTAATTGGCAAATAAGATCTATCTGCGCCAACCAACGTGATGTCGGTTCCGTGAAGAGTGGTAACAACCGGCAAACGACGACGAGGTTTGAGCGACTCCCTAGCGAGAATCGCGCTGATGGAGTGTGGAATAGCGTAGTGAACGTGTAGCAGATCGAGATTTTCTTCCTCCGCTACAGTCGCCATCTTAGTTGCAAGCGCAAGCGTGTAAGGCTGATGCTCGAAAAGCGGGTACGACATCATTTCAACTTCGTGAAATCGTACGCGTTCGTTTAATTGAGTTAGTCGTGTAGGAAGGGACGAGGCGATGAAGTGGACGGTGTGCCCGCGCTCCGCAAGCTCTTTACCCAGTTCTGAACCAACAATTCCACTACCACCGTAAGTCGGATAGACAGTTATTCCTATGTTCAAGGATTTGGGCCTACTTTCCGAGATTCGCGCTACGGTTCACCAGATTCGTTTGATGAAACATGCGAAGAATACTAAGCCGAGGTTGAAAGCCCAAATCCTACCTAAAAAAGCTGAGGCAGGCGACCCTCGCTATCGCCTGCCTCAATCTCAACTTGACTCACCTTGTGAAGGGGGGCAAGTGAGGGCGGGAGTATAAGCCTGAACCCACTTTTTAGCAAGACTTCTTGCAAGCATATTTGACCCTAATTTGCAGAGTGGTTTAGAAGTGGCCATAGGTTCATTATTGAGAGCTGCTTAGTGACCTGCTTTGTTGTCAGAAAGCAGCTATAATGGCCCCAGAATTTTTACGGATCAGAACGCAGAAAGAAGTTTGTGTAATGCCAAAGATCAGCGATATTGAAGAGACTCCGAATCCAAACGCCGTTAAGTTTATTCTTCGAGAACCCGTCAGTAATGGCGTGGCTCGCTCGTATAGCTCCGCTTCGCACGTGGAAAATGATGAGCTTGCAAAATCATTATTCGATGTGGGACATGTCGTTTCGGTCTTTTACATGGACCGGATGATTACGGTTGAGAAGGATGAGGAGGGTGATTGGGACGAATTGTTGCCCGCCCTGGCAGTTCCAATTCGTGAAGCCGCGAGTTTCGCGCCATCCGCTCAAGCTGCAGCTGCAGCCGTCGGTGGATCAATAGCCGCGGTAGTTAGTGACGATCCTCGCCTGATGAAGATCAACGAGATATTGGATGAAAAAGTGCGACCTGCATTAATGGGTGATGGAGGCTACCTGGAAGTGCTTGGGTTACAGGAACACACCCTCAGCATTCGTTACCAGGGAGCCTGCGGCAGTTGTCCCAGTTCGTTGACGGGAACTCTGATGGCGATTGAGGGAATGCTCAAACAAGAGGTGGATCCGGAACTCGAGGTTATCGCAGTTTAGTTTAGGAACACGCGTCAAAACATTTGGAACCATCCGCCAGCTCAACCGTGTAACGTTGCGCTAGTTTCCATCCCGCCTTCTAAACATCAGGAGCGTAACATGTTCAGCCGGCTCTTCCTTCTGTCCTGTGCCGCGGCTGCTTTTATTGGCATCAATGTGGCAGCGTCCGCCGCAACAATCCCTCAAACTTCAGCGCAAAAGAAAACGACCAAAACAAGAACTGAAGAAGTGGACGATGCCGCTGCGCAGCGCCGTACCATAGCCATCTCGTTGATCACGACCCTCGCTGATGAAGCTCGCGCGTTCAAAGATCAAACCCGAAGAGCCAGGGTCCAGGCACGCGCCGCCGATATACTCTGGGATACGGATCCAGAACGCTCCAGAGAACTCTTTAGACGGGCATGGGATGCCGCCGAGGCCGCCGACGCCGAAGCCCTGCGTTTGCGAACAGAAGACCTCAAGAAACAACAAGCAGGCGGTGGATCTGTCGTGCTCAGAGGTGGTCCAGACCTGCGTAGCGAGGTGTTAAGAATCGCCACCAACCGCGATCAAAAACTGGGTGAAGAGTTCCTTAAAGCGTTGGAAGCGGCCCAGGAGAAGCAAAACGCTGACAACAGTGCGGAGTTACGTCAGAACGGGCAATCTGGATCCCTGGCAGCTACCAAACGACTCCAGGTGGCCCGGCGCCTGATTGAGGATGGCCAACCGGAACGAGCCCTTGCGTTCGCCGCGCCCGCTCTCAATCAGGTAAGCATTGAGTCAATATTTTTCCTTTCCGCACTTCGTGAGAAGAACGCTAAGTTAGCTGACAACGCTTTCGCTTCGCTGCTCACCGGTGTCTCGCGCGATCCGCAATCTGACGCCAACACTGTCTCGGGATTGTCGTCGTATCTCTTTACACCATTTGTCTACGTAACATTTGAGCCTAATGGAGGAGCAAACCAGAATCGTGGTGCTCCAAGTACTGCTCCTAACGTGGATGCTGATCTTCGCACAAGCTTTTTACGTGTTGCTTACCAGATCCTGATGCAGCCATCGCCAGCGCCGGACCAGGACCGCACAACATCCGGAATCACCGGCAAATATTTAGTAATCAAACGCCTTCTTCCAGTATTCGATGAATTTGCAGCAGACCTTGCGCCGGGCTTGCGAACGCAAATGACTGCGCTCGCTTCCTTTGTGCCCCCCTCAATGCAACAAGGCGAGAACCGAGCACTAACAGTTGGACTTGGTAAGGAAGTCGAGGAAGGTGATCCTTACCAGCGAATGCAGGAACGTCTTGATCGCGCCAAAACAAGTGAAGATCGGGATGCTATTTACGTCGATTATGCCGTGTCGCTGACTGATCGTGCTGACTCGAAGGCTCGCGAGCTAATCGACAAGATTGAAAATGCTGAGTTGCGAAAGAGTGTTAAGGCATACACTGACTTCCAGATCACGCGAACTGCGATCACCAACAAGGATGCGAATGAAGCCGCCCGGATGGCGCGTGGAGGTGAGTTAACATCCATACAAAAGGTTTGGGCGTTCAGCAGCGCAGCACGTCTTGTTGCAGGTGCCGAGCGCTCACGTGCAGTTGATTTGCTCGAAGAAGCGCTGGCTGAGAGTCGACGGATTGGTAACAGTGATCCAGATCGAGCGCGCGGACTGACGGCGGTGGCCTCGGGTCTAGCCGAACTGGATCCGGTTCGCGCGTGGGAAACTCTCGCCGAAGTGGTTAAGTCTGCCAATGCTGCGGACGGCTTTACAGGAGAAGACAGTCGGATAACAACACGTCTCCAAACTAAGTTCATGACACAGGTGAATACTACGTCGGCAGAAGGCTTCGATCTTGTGTCGGTATTCAGACCTTTGGCTCGCGCGGACCTATTCAGAGCCGTTCAGATGGCCAAGGGATTCACAGGTGAAGCACCTCGTGCAGTGGCCACCCTGGCAATAGCGCGTTCAGTGCTCGAAAACAATCGCGCGCAGGTCGCGCTCGGTGGGTGAGGTACATGATGTTTATTACGGCTTTGCAAAAAAGTCGGATTTAGCCGAGCCGCCGCTACATTACCGGGAGCGTCTTAGCGATCAAGCACAGTTGACCCTTTCAAGAGTAGATGTTCATGGACCGCGTCAGCAGCGCGAGAGGATCTTCGACATTTAAGGCTTCTCTCACGAAGAAGGGCTCGCCGGCGGCCACCCCAATTAGGGATCCGAAGTATCCCATCCGCACTTCAATCTCATCCAGGAATCCCTTCTTACTAATTCTCGTCGCCGGCTCTTGCGAATCCTCGCTAAAAAACTGCGAACCATAAGCCTTAATCGCATCCATCTTTTCTCCAACGAATTCTGAAACGTCAACCACGAAAGATGGGACGATGCGGCGGGAAAAAAGCGAGTGCATGATGGCCGGCATGGGTACGGCGGAAAGACCGGCATCCTCGTCATACCGACGCATCGTCGCTAGTCGCGCGGCTTGCCTCACGATGATCGAGGTGTTGGCATGGTCCGGATGAGGATCATCTTCATGCGTAGTAATGATGACTTTTGGTCTAAACGTTCTGATGCTGCGAACTACAGCGACACGAGCCTGTTCGGTGGGCCAGACATGACCGTCTGGTTGTTCCAGGTTTACACGCGCGTCAAGTTTTAAGATCTTTGCTGCGTCAGATGCCTCTCGAGCCCGTAATTCAGGAGTACCTCGAGTACCCATCTCCCCTCGGGTCATGTCGCATACGCCGGTTTTGTAACCCATCGATTTCAGCTTCAGCAGCGTGCCGGCCACAGACAGTTCTGCGTCGTCTGGATGGGAAAAAAAACCTAGTACATCAAGATTAACTTGTTCCTCACTCATGCTGGAGGTTTAGCCTAATC
>DASROI010000016.1:0-3496 GCA_035646955.1 Pyrinomonadaceae bacterium | reverse complement strand
GCGGTCCGGCAGAAGAGGTTGAGTGGGGCAAAGGAAGGTCTCAGCGGAATCGACACCAGCGAGTGATGAAGTTGAATGAATTTGAGCGCCGAGCTTGTGTTGCGCAGTGCTTGGAGATTGAAACATCTTTAGCTAAACTTTCCTTAACCTCACTCAGGAGATCCTCAGCATGAATATGAACAACGAAGAGTTTGATCGCAAGATGGCGTTTATCGTGGAGCAACGAGCGCAGTTTGCTTCTGATATTCAACAGCTCCAGGAATCGCAGGCGCAAACGGGAGCAAGTGGTAGCGCACACTGCAGAGATTGTTGCCCAAACCGGTGATGTGGTGTCCAGGCTGGCCAACGTGACGCATGCAGGTTTCACCGAGCTCAATGAAAAGATCAATGCTCTGGTTGATGCGCAGGTTCGCACAGACGGGCAGCTCGCGCGGACAGACAAGCAACTCTCCCGCACGGATAAACAACTCGCCCGCACTGGGCAGAGTCTTCAAAGCCTCATTGCACCAATCGATCGTTATCTTGGCGGCAAGAATGGAAAGTAGCTACTCACGGATCTAATCCAAGTTGCTGCTGAATTGCCGCAAATATTCTCTATTCGAAGTTGGGTCTGAATTCTGATGAAACGTTGAATTTTGATTCTACTAGTCTGATTAAGTACGAGAATGAATCTCTCAAAATTTGTGTTCCGAGGCGCCCTGGGCGGTCTGATTGGTGGCCCACTTTTCCTGATTGGGTTGACTCTGCATGATTTCTACAGGCTGGGATACACTCCGTACAGCGGCGCTCTGCAAATTATGGCCTTGCCTTACATGTTGGTAGTCGGCCTCGTCTTAGGGTCACTCACAGGGTGCATTGTCTGGATTAGCGAGTGTAAGGCCAAAGTTCATCTGCCGATGATCGTTAGAGCAATGCTTGGAGCAGGTTTTGTTTTTACTTTGGTTAGTCTTATTCAAATGCTGATGGTAGACCACAAGTGGCATGCACCTTCTGACCGTCTAGAGTCGCTTATTAACGGAATAGTGTTTGTGACTACTCTCGGATCTCTTCCGGCAATCATTGCACTTCCCCGTACAGCGAATCCTGACGATTGATTGTAGACGTTATGGCGTGGTGAACTCGGTTGTTTTAAGAGATGAACCAATCCCTGAAAATTGGATTGCTTGCTTTGGCCCTTGGTTTCACCACGCTAGGAGGGTGCCGGTCCGCACCTGCGACAAATCCAACGAGCGCCGCAAGCGATAATGACCAAAGGTTGGCTCGCGCATTCGATCAGCACGAAAGCGCTCTTCAGATCGAGGGGGAAGGAAAGGTCGTTCGGCTTCTCTCTGACGATAATGACGGGAGTCGACACCAGCGATTTATCGTTGAACTCAAAACAGGCCAGACATTATTGATTGCTCACAATATTGACCTGGCGCCTCGAATCGTAGCGCTCAACGTTGGCGACGACGTAGAATTTTTCGGTGAGTATGAGTGGAACGAAAAGGGTGGAACGATTCATTGGACACATTTAGATCCAAATAGGCATCACGTTGCAGGCTGGGTCAAACATGAAGGTCGCGTCTATCAGTAGACGCCCCTGACTATTCCCGCCAATCGACACGACGCGAAAGCTAAAGGAGAAGTTGAAGCCCGAACCTTTGCATCACGATCTCGTTTAGCTCAGTATTAACTGAAAGAGTTTTCGATGAATATGATCACGATGAAACCGCGTGTCACCTCCTTCGCTCCCCAGTTCATCGTCGACAACCTTGAGCGCTCGATCACGTACTACCGGAAGCTCGGTTTCACGTTTGGCGACCCGTGGGGCGGTTTTTACGTAATTGGCAATCTAGACGGTCTCGAACTGCACTTGAAGCAGGCACCCAAGAACCAGTCCGAACGCCGCTACCGGCGGGACAATGAGCACCTCGATGCCTCGGCGGGTGTAGACGGCATCGAAGCCTTCTACGAGCAGTGCATTGCCAACGGTGTCGCGATTCTCAAGCCGCTCACGGATACCGAATGGGACACAAAAGATTTTTACATCGAGGACCCCGACGGTTACATCGTCTGTTTCGGCGGCCGTCCAACTACCTCTAAACAAGCCAAGCCGATGTGAACGAGGAACTCGTGCTAGTGACGAACCACCGAAAAATCATTGTCCATATCGCGATGAGTGCTGATGGTTACATCGCGCGGGAAGACGGCGACATCAAATGGCTCAATGCTCGCCCTGCGCCAGCAGGTTTCTACGGGATCGAAGCATTCATGCAAACGATCGATACGATGGTGCTTGGGCGAATGACCTACGAGGCAAGTCTGCGTCTGGGAGCTAAGTTTGATTCCAGGCAACGAACCATCGTTTGCTCGCGTCAACCACGTCCAAAAGATGTTCCATCGTCCGTTGAATTTACTGACGAACCAATTGATGTGTTGGTGAATCGACTGCGTAACAGTCAGGGCCAGGATATTTGGTTGATGGGCGGCGGTGAAATTATCGCGTCGTTTCTTGATGTGCACGGGATCGATGAGTTCATCATTAGCGTCGTACCGATTTTTATCGGAGACGGCATTCCCCTCATTGCTCGACGTTATCGGCAGGTCCCATTGTTGTTGGAATCGACTGAGAAATTCGAAGACGGTCTGGTCCAGCTTCGCTACACGGTGTTGGTCTAACTTCAAGCCATAGATAGATTCGATTTGGCTAATAATGCCGAGTGTCTTCACTAAATGAGTTGGTAAGAATAATAGTTCCCCTTGAACGATTAAGCCTCAAGTGGTCCATGCACGCCGAAACGCTAGGAAGAAACTGGGCTTTCGACGAGGTAGGGAAGTGTGGTGTATCTTGAATGATGATGATTCAACTAGGACACATCAGCGAAGTCGTCCGCTATCCAGTTAAGTCTATGGCAGGAAGCTCCACCCAGTCGGCCCATCTGGGTTGGCACGGACTGGATGGTGATCGTCGTTTTGCATTTCGACGCCTGGAAGACAACAGCGGCTTCCCATGGCTGAGTGCGAGTCGTCTGCCCGAGCTCCTGCTCTACCAGCCGTTGGGTGTCGACGAGTCTGCTGGCGAACCATTGCCGACTCACGTTCGCACACCCGCCGGCAGTTCTCTCGAGTTGCGCGGCGCCGAACTTCAGAATGAGATCAGCGAGCGTTTAAGAAGCAACGTGGAATTGATGAATCTAAAGCATGGGATCTTCGACGACTCTGCAATATCGATGATCAGCCTCGCGACGATGGCGGATATCAGTCGTGCAGCCGAAGTGGATCTCGATACCAGGCGCTTTCGTGCGAACATCGTGCTTGAAACGGTAGATGTCGAACCATTCCTTGAGGACAAGTGGGTTGGGGGAACCCTGGTGTTCGGCGACAGCGAGCATGCGCCCATGGTGAGGGTCACTCAACGCGATGTGCGTTGCATGATGATCAACCTAAATCCTGATACCGCTAAACAAGATGCGCGGATGCTGAAGACGGCGGTGCGGCTGAACGATAACAACGC
>DASROI010000015.1:0-6203 GCA_035646955.1 Pyrinomonadaceae bacterium | reverse complement strand
CGACCATTAATTGATTCTCTTCGTCAAACGTATCCAGATCACGTTCTCGTAGTTTCTACGATCACCCAAACAGGACAGAACCTCGCTCAACAATCCCTCGCGGATCAGGCAAGTGCTGTTTTCTACTTTCCGTTTGATTGGAAATGGACTGTTCGTCGCACCCTCGCGCAAGTAAAACCGTCATTGGTCTTGCTCATGGAAACCGAATTGTGGCCCAACTTTCTTAAGGAATGCTCGTCGCAATCGATTCCGGTCGCACTGGTCAACGGCCGAATTTCCCGGCAGTCTTTTCGTCGCTACGGGTTGATAACACCCTTCATGAAGCGAATTCTCGATAACCTGAATATCGCAATAATGCAGACCGACAAAGACGCCGAGAGAATACACACGTTAGGCGTGCCTTACGAAAGACTCTTCGTTTCGGGCAACCTCAAGTTCGATTCGAAGGAGAGTCCCAGCGCGAGTAAATCGATCGACGAGTTGAATCAAAGGTTCGCTTTATCATCTGATACACCGCTGATTCTCGCCGCCAGTACTCACGAGCCTGAAGAAAAAATCCTGTTAGAAAGCTTTGAGGTAGTGAGGAGAGCAGAACGCGTCAGGCTAATGCTCGCGCCTCGCCATCCGCAACGATTCGACGAGGTGGCGGCGCTAATTCAGAGCAAGGGTTTGAGCTGGACCCGACGTAGCCATGTACCGGACGCCGCCGATTCGAATGTGGATGTAATTTTGCTCGATAGCATTGGCGAGTTGCCGTCTCTTTACCGATTTGCCTCTGTTTGTTTCGTAGGTGGCAGCATAGTCGATAAAGGTGGCCATAACGTGCTAGAACCTGCGTCAGTTGGAATCTGTGTCGTCACCGGGGCATACACCCACAACTTCGATGAGATAGTGAATCTTTTGCTCGCGGAGAACGGATTGGAACAGCTGCCTCCGTTGGAGCTTGACGCAGCGGCTGCTGAGCTCAGTAGAAGGCTAATTGAGTTATTGCAAGATGAAACAAAGCGACAGAAGATGGGGAAAAAAGCACTGGCCGTGGTAGAAGCAAATCGCGGTTCGACGCTGAAGACAATGGGGTTGCTTAAAACTCTTATCAACGCCACCTCTTCGAAGAATGAAAAACAAGATTCAGTGTTAGCTTCAAACGCTTCATGAAGTCGTTGATCCTACCTCCATTGAGCGAGTTGTACGGCGCTATCACCCGCGCACGATCCACTCTCTACCAAAGAGGAACATTTCGGACAAATCGACTTGACCGTCCCGTAATCAGTGTCGGCAACCTCACAACCGGTGGAACAGGAAAAACTCCACTGGTCGAGTGGATTGCGAGAGTGGTCGCGGCAGAGGGTAAACGCGTCTGTATTCTCACCCGAGGCTATGGCCGTAGAAATCCGAATCGTCGGGTGCTTGTTTCAGATGGTCACTCGGTATTTTCGAATCCATTCGATGCAGGCGACGAACCATACCTGCTTGCGAAAAATCTTGTTGGGTCGGCCGCGGTGATCAGTGACATCGATCGAGTATCAGCTGGTAAGGGCGCGATCGCGCACTTGAAGACTGACTGCTTCATACTTGACGACGGATTTCAGCATCTTCGACTCGCCCGTGACCTGGACGTGGTTACGATTGACGCAACGAATCCCTGGGGAGGAGGCAACCTGTTGCCTTACGGTCGACTTCGCGAAGCGCCCGATGCACTCAAGCGTGCCGATTGCATTGTAATAACTCGTTCAGACCAGGCTGAGAACGTTGCGACTCTGGTGAGTGATTTGAAGGCGGTAAGTGGTAATCGGCCGATCTTTATTTCTCGGATGGTACCCAGACGAGTAATGAAGCTTGATCAGTCCGCAGTAGTTGAGCCTGGTGGACCAATTGCAGCGTTCTGCGCAGTGGGTAACCCTGAATCGTTTTTCCAACTAGTCGACCGGTCCGGATATGAACTCGTTTCGAAGACGAAGTTTCCGGATCACCACGTTTACAGTCCTCAAGACTTGCAGGATCTCGAAACCGACGCTCGAAATGCAGGTGCCAACGCTCTGATCACGACCGCCAAAGACGGAGTAAAGCTCAATTCAAACCCATTCTCTCTTCCCTGTTATGTAATGGAAATCGAACTGCAAGTTGATAACGCACCTGAGCTCAAGCGAATGATAGTCGCAGGGATAAGAGGTCAGGGGCTAGCAGTTAGGTGATTCGCTATCTCATTCTCACCCGGGTTCAGCCCTGTGACAAAGGTCCCGATCCGGGGCTAGTAGTTAGATAATTAGCTTTCTCATTTTCACCGGGCTTCCGCCCGGTGACGTTAGAGTTTAGACCCTCGGGGAAATGTTTCAACGGGTTTATCCTAGGTCCCTATTCCGGTGGTGTGGCTTCGGCGACAGGAGGAGACGTCTTGGGAACCGGCGGCTTCGAAACCGACGGAGCTGGAGTTGGCGGACCTGCATCCGGATTTACAGAGCGAGTTGGCTCAGGTAGGGATGGCGCTTTGCGAGTCGCATTAGCGTTCACGTTTGCGTTCGCATTCGTATTTTCATTTGCGTTGATGTTCGGATTCGCCTCATCCTCAAGAGGAGTAACTGAGGGTTGGGCATTGACGTTAGCGTTGGCGTTTGCATTAGCGTTCACATTCGCAGTGGGAGCGAAAGTTCCGCCTGCCGGGATACCCTGCTCATTCTTTCCGGTCGCCGGCTGCGCAGGCTCAACGGGCTTGCTATTCGGATCAGCAACCAGTGCCGGCTGATTTGGATTTGGCTGGCCGGTCGCCGCGTTGCGCGTAAAGAAATAGACCGCTGCAAAGACCACCAGCAGTCCGGCAGCAGCAGGTATCAAAATCTTCAACGGATTGAAACCCGTGGAAGCTTGTACGGGCTGCGGCGGCGCGATGGGTACGGTGACGGGTGCCCGACGTCCGCTGTAAACACCCGGAACAGGAGCAACTGGCTCGACTGCCCTGGGTCGAACCATCGTTAATTCATCATCCTCCACCACCGGCGCAACTTGAGTAGTATTGACTGGATTCAGCTGGTGAATTGTCATACCGGCCGCAATCGTCAAATCCTCAATAAGCGCATCCACAGTTTGATAGCGATTACCGGGAACCTTCGCCATTGCTCTGGCGACGACGCGCGCCACAGAAGGAGGAACATCACTGCGTTCGTCCAGAATGGAAGGTACAGGTTCCTGCAATTGCTTCATCATCACAATAGTTGGCGACTCACCCGAGAAGGGGACGTGCCCAACCAACATCTCGTAGAGGATGACGCCGAAAGAATAGATATCTGAGCGCTGATCGATTTCCGAGGTTTGCGAACATTGCTCGGGCGACATGTACTGGGGCGTTCCGATAACGAGGTTAGGAGCAGTTAATCCGGGATCGACGACGCCTTCTGCTTCGTTGATCTTAGCAATACCGAAATCCAAAACTTTCGCATGTTCACCGACCGAGGTTGTCATGAGCATGATGTTATCGCTCTTGAGGTCTCGATGAACGACACCCTGGGAGTGGGCCACGCTAAGAGCGTCGCCTACTTGCCTCGTGATGTCGACAACGCGGGCGAGCGGCATTGGACCATTTTCGCGGATAACTTCTTTCAAAGTCTTTCCGTTGAGGTATTCCATCACCAGGAATACCACGCCATTTTCGTCCTCCCCAAAATCAGTGACGCTTAACGCATTAGGATGAGAGATACGCGAGGCAGCACGAGCTTCACGGGAAAACCGGGCGACGATCTTCTCATCGGCGGCAAGAGACGGACGCAGAACTTTGATGGCCACGGTTTTGTCCATCAATATATGGGTACCGCGATAAACCATTCCCATTCCGCCATCTTTCAGGCGTTCATCGATGCGATACTTACCCGCGAGGGTCTTGCCTATTAGATTGTCGTCAGTTGTTTCGAGCGCAACTCCGTCGGCAGGGCATAGAGTGGTATCGTCAGCGTATTCGACTCCGCACTGCGGACACTTTTTCATCGGTGGGTATGCCTCATAGTTTTCCGGGAGAGTAAGGTCAGCCTATCACACCGCCGGAAGATGGGGCAAAGAATAGGATTTTGTTCTTTATTTTTGGTCTTTGATCTTTGATCTTCGATCTTGGGTGTTTGATATTTGAGAGCCCCGCTGATCAACCAAATCAAAAACCAAAGACCAAAGACCAAAGACCAAGGGCCAAAATACTAAAAAGGCGAGGGCTCGTCACCCTCGCCTTTCCATCAACTCACATTCCCTATCAGCTTACGTCGTTGACCGCACGACGGCGAAGATGACAAGAAGCGCGAACAGCACCAGCGACTCGATAAGGGCAAGGCCCAGAATCATCATCGTCTGAATACGGCCAGCGGCGCCCGGATTACGAGCTGCACCTTCACAAGCCGCTGCGCCAATTCGCGACTGACCGATGGCGCCACCGACCACAGCAATGCCGAATCCAATACCTGCTGCAATCGCGCGATACTTGTTAACGGAAAAAGCATTGTCGCCCGCTTCAGGAGCGGTAGCTTGTGCGAAGGCAGTCATCCCACTCATCAGGATTCCCACCACCGCAAAAAACATCATTCTAAATTTGCTCATTCAATCTCCTTTTCTTCAACCGCGACAGAACAGAAGGCGGGTATTATTTCGCCTGAATCCGGTATCCACCGCCCCTCTTACAACGGCGCTCCTGCGAGCCAGACACCAACTGCTATTTTAGTTGCCTATCCGTTTTGTGAGCTGAAAGCCAAATTATTTTGCGCATCAACGTGTACTATTCTGAAAACCGTACCGCTCAATACGCGCTGGATAAAGCCATTATGTTAAGACTGGAAGTATAAACTCTTCACTAGTGTCATGATCTGGTCCATGCTCGGCATGAAAATCGTGAGGTGCATGCGAAACCTCACTCAAATACAACTGCGAGAGCAGGATGAAAACAAACGTTTGAATAAGAGCAACAAACACGCTCAAAGGCATAAGAAGAATTGGAGCAAACCACGTTACCGGTGGAGCCAAATGCGCCACAGTCTCCATAACCTTTTCGTCCGCAAACAAATTACCGAAGAGACGAATGCCGAGTGAAAATGGCCGAATCAAATTACTGATGATCTCGATTGGGAAGATCAACGGAGCTATCCACCAAACCGGTCCCGCAAAATGTTTTAAGTGACCAAATAAGCCATTCTCTGAAATACCAATGTAGTTGTAGTAAAGGAACGAACTCAGACCCAACGCAAAGGTGACGCTGGTTGCCGAAGTGGGACTCATAAATAACGGAAAGAGTCCCATCAAATTCGAAACCAGAATCAATACCGCGAAAGTCAACACAATCGGAAAGTACTTCAACCCGTGTGGTCCAACTATGTCTTCGAGCATGCTGCGGACGGCGAGCACACCCACCTCGAGAGTCTGCTGACCTGCACCAGGCTTATCGGGCGACATTCTGCCTTTAAGAATCCAGATAATGACGAAACTCAGGACGCAGGCAATGAAGAACATTACCGTATACCAAGGGATTGCGTTTTCAGCCGTGTATGGACCAAACGCTGCCTCAGGAGTAGTCCCAAAGTATCCCAGCACTTTGTCCCAGACTGGTTTGGACCATCTCAACTCAAACTTGAGTGCCCATTCGCCAAAATATTGATTTACCAGTTGGACAACAATTGGAGCTTGGTGCTCAGCTTCTTCCGCATGCTCTGCAACTTCGTGGGCTGCTTCGTGAGCAGCTTCCTGCAACCAGAACATTCAGTTCATTTCCTCTCGATGAGTAATTGCAAAATAAAATTCCCGGCCTGCTTCAACCATCAAAGCCACGACGAAGCTTGCCAGACCAGCCAGTACCGCAGTCAAATTAGCGATGCCAAGCACAACCACAAAATAAACAATCAGAGCTATCACGAAATATCTCAGAAGAAACTGCGTCAGGCGCAGACGATTTTCTTTCGCTCCAATAGACATTTTGATTGCTGCGGCTACCGAGTTTTTAAGCCAGCGATGACTGAAAACCGCCAACAGTCCGCCGATCAGGATTCCAACTGTAACTCGCCACGGCGCAATGAACATCGAGATGACAACAGCCAGCGACGACGCTATTAGCATCGTTCGAAGCACTCGAATATTTAGACTATGGTCTACTTCAGTAACTACAGTTTGATTCATTTTCGGATGTCAGAACCGGCAATCGCGAAGCCGCTGATTTTACCCGCGAAATCCACTTCTTGTCGAGTTGT
>DASROI010000014.1:0-36179 GCA_035646955.1 Pyrinomonadaceae bacterium | reverse complement strand
CCTCCAGGGAAACTGCCAGGACGATCGAAAGCGATGTGAGATCTGAACCATCTCTGGCCCGAATGAGGGTACTTTTTAGTTCCCTAGGATCTGCGTAGCCGTAGTCTGCAAGTAGTGGTTTGTCGAGTAGTGACTGCAGTCGTGGAAACTCTCGTCGTATAGCTCGAACCAGAGCCTCGCTTGGGCTTCGCTTTCCTCGTCGATGAACAATTCGTTCAGGTAGCACGCCTTGAAGAGAGCGCCGCATTAGTGACCTGTTTTCGCCGGGTCGCACCCGTTGAGCAAAGGGAATGGCTTGCATGAACTCGACCATGGGTCGATACAGCCACGGATACAACACCTCGATATTTCCCCAATGACGACGGTATTGAGCAGCGACTGACGTAACTACCGAAGCAAATCCAGCGGATTGGTCTAAGTCACTCGGCAAACGATAACGAGAGTCTGACTCAGGCGCCGAGTTAAGTTGGATCCGTTTACGAAATGAGCTGGCGATCCAGCCCGGTGGGCTTAAGGGAACACTCCGAGCGAATCGGGGCGCGTGCGTTTGCAGAGCCGCTCTGAAGCTTGGTCCAATCAGTGGAAACAGCGGATCTCGATTAACAAGACTCCAGGTTCGAATAGACTTCGCAAATGCAAACATCCTGCCCCGAATAATCAGATCTGCCAATTCTGGAATGCCGCTTGGGTTTCCTCCAAGTACCTGGTCGCCGCCTTTTCCCGAAAGCAGCGTTCGAACTCCTCTGCTAAGCAGAGTCTTGCAAACCGCCCGATGGTGTTTACTGAAACAATAAAAAGGATTCGGCCCATTAACGCTGAACTTAGCATCCACCGGCGAAAGGAGCGGGAAGTCTTCTTCTCTTAGATGGACACCCTGTCTGCGACGTCGCTCTTCAACCATCTGGATAAACTCTCGTTCGTCTGACGACGGTGAATCATCATGAACTCGTGAGATGGTTTCAATTGGCGGGCGACCAAGTTTCGCAGTGACCTCATCCGCCAGACATACGATCGCGGTCGAATCGAGACCACCACTGAGCTCACTGAAGATTGGGCCATCCACTCGTTCAATTACCTTCGACACCGCTTCTCGGGCGACTACATTGAAATGTGCCTCGTATTCTGCGTCCCGCTTGTAAGTGAGAGGACTAACATTCGCTAAGGTCCAGAACCTGTGGCTCTCGACGCCTTTTTGAGTGACCTCGAGAAAATGAGCTGGCTTTACGGCTTTAACCAAAGCGTATGCAGTAAGATCGGTTTTAGGTCCTGCTCCCAGAAATCCAGCGACGTATTCATCATTGAGATCTGTGTAATTTAAGTTGTCGAGTAGAACCGAGACCTCAGAAGCAAAACGAATGACCTGCTTCGTCATTCGGTAATAGAGAGGTTTTGAACCGATGTGATCTCGCGCCATTAATAGACGACGCTCAATCTGGTCCCACCACACCAACGCAAAGTTTCCTACAATCTGTTTTATGAAGGTACTACCGTGAAGTGTTAGACCGGTGGCAACAATCTCGACGTCCGACATTGCCGGTGAAAGATCGAGTGCCTTTAGTAATTCGTTACGGTTTTGAACTACTCCGTCAAAAGTAACTATGCCGCCGTTCTTTAAGGTTAGCGGCTGGGTAGTAACTTTTGAGCGGGTGGTGGTGTGATAAGCGCAAAAACAAACTCCTGCTGATCCGCTCAATACGGTGGAGCTTTCATCACAACCGTAAACAGATAATGACCGTACTAGATCATTCAGTTCGCCCGGATCTACCGGCGCTTGATTCAAATTAACTATGCCGCCAATCTCATTCATGGTTTATGTAGTGACCGTTTCAGACCCTCAATAATTCCTGGTAGAGAGACTTGATTTTCGAACTGTCGGCGACGACTTGATTGTCGACCTCCACCCAGGCGTGAGCTTTAGGCGGATAGGTTTGGGTGCCAATTACCATCTGTGCAAAGTGACCGTCTCTTCTCAGGAGCAACGTAAGCGCGGTGGAGCGCTGCAAGCACATTTGTTTTTGCGGGTAATAAACTTGCGCATGATCCAGCGCCGCGATATGGGTAACAATTTCTGACTTGTGACCTGTCGATTTCGTTGGATAGTTCTTGACCCGAGTTAATAACGCGTTGAAACCGGCGATTCTTAGATAGAGATGAATTGCAGCAAAGAGAAAATAGACACCCGCGACAGTCTTTATTTTTGGTGTGTTGTGCGCTGCGGTTGTTCGCTTAGTCAGAACGCAAGATGAGTCATTCGTCGTTGTGGAAGGAGCTTTTGGTCTAACTGCCAGCGGTAGGTACTGCATACCTTCAGGCCCATTTTTAGTAATGAGTAAGCCAAGTTTTGCTAATTGGCCGATGAGATTGTCCGTTTGCTCTAGTGTTAAGGATTCGGCTCCAGGCAGGTTGAGTTTGGCCGCTGCTGAGCTAAGTTCACGATGCAGTTCAGAGATCGTCAAAGTACCTGGACGGGCTTCTATCAGAGACCAGATGTACGCAGCGGTCGAATTCAACCTGTAGAGCGTCTCAGCCTTGGGCGAATATAAAACTAATCCATCGCCATCGAGTCGTAGATTGTCAGAAGACACCTGCATTGCAGACTGGTCCTTGAGATTGAGTCGATTTAATTAATTGTCTGCGCCAATCAACCTGAAAGGCGCCCAGTAAAACGGGTGGCGATACCGGTGGCTCTTCATGAGTTTAAGAGAGGCCATTCGCAAGGCTTGAGCTCGCGATTGATCTGAACGGTCGGCATTAGGTCGCAATCCCGAATAGAATTCGGTCATGAGTTGAGTTGTGCTGGCGGAATTGACCCGCCACTGGCTAGCGACTAAAGATCGAACGCCGGCGACGAAGAATGCCCATGACAGGCCAAGTATTCCTTCGCCCGGACTGATCTTTCCGTTCGCTGTCTGACAAGCTGAGAGTACTGCAAGGTCTGCGGCCAGATTTAGTTTGAGGACTTCACGCGCTTCTAATCGCCCGTCAGTGGCGCGATCATCATTGGTTCGTGTCAAGAGTAGATGAGAGTAAAGCGGCTGCCTGTTATCAACAAAGGCATGAGTCGCAAAGTGAAGCGTTGAAACACTCCCAGCCAGCCTGTTGAAAGACTCTTCAGTAGCCTGCCTTCCGATTAGAACACTATTCTTATTCACTAAAAACAGTTTGGAAATCGAGCGAACTTCGGCTGCTGTTTCCGGCAGTGGATCAAGTTGTTCGGTGCGTTGTTGGTCTTTTGTTAGTCTCGGATTGCCAAAGGCCGCCAAAGCCGGCGTCAGATCGTGTTTGAAGTTGGTGCCCATCTCAATAAGTACACTCAGTGATGGAGCGTAGGAGATGGCGTAATCTTCGAGCAGATAGCTGGAGTCATTCGATAACGCCTGGAATGGAAGATTCCATAAGAAATCATCTGGTACGATGCAAATCGTTCTGATCCCGGTGAGATCAGCATGAACCGGTTCAATCAAAACCTTGTAGAGTTCACGAGAGAGGCTTTGGAAATCAGGATGACGTATCGCTAATCGGCGATTGAATAAATTGGTCAGTTGACGCAATGAATCAACACTGACCTTGATTCGAAACGATTTCAAAACCGGGTTGGCGCTCCCACGCAACAGGAAGAGATCTATTGCCTCTTTGCCGACCACGTATTCTAGGATTGCAGTGCCTTGCTGGAGGTTGAAACGTGTGAGGTCGCTTTCGTTGATAACCGCTGTCCGACCTAAGCGCACATTCAGATCCGGATGTACGGCGTAGATCGCGTTTCTAAAGGTTTGATCTTCACGGATAGCCTCGTTCAGCTTTACGTGTTGTCCGATGACAAAGGTTTGCTGATTTCGCAGGTTGTTGATCTTGGGAGATTCCCGATTTAATACTGATACTCTGGTAGTGATCAAGTCTTTTGACGTCTGGTTAGGCCACGCATCGACGGAGCGGAAGACATCAAGTAGCACGCGCCCTTTTGCCCGTTCGGCGAATAGCAAAGCTTCAGATAATCGGTTCTGGTTGAGTAGAAGAGCGATCAGACGGTGATAGCTCGAAACCTTATCCTGGAAGAATAACTGACGCTCAATCTCGTCGCCTGCAACCTGGCGACGCATGGATTCGACGGAAGCTATGGCTTGTTTGAGTGTTTCAATAGCCAGATCGGTTTTATTTTGGGTCGCGTAAGTTTGGCCGATTATATCGAGCGCAAGATAGGTGAGTTTTGGGGACTTCATCAAAGTGGCAGTTTTCAATGAGGCTTGAGCGTCGATCAGGGCTGCATTGAAGTCACCTGTTGCAAGATGAACCTCAGCAATGCGCCAATGAAGTTCTGCTTCTCGTACTCGCTCTTTCCTTTCCACTGCCAATTGCAAACTGTTATTCAAAATCTGGCGTGCGGCTGGGTAGTCTCGTTTCGCGGCGAGGACAACTCCAATGCCTTCGCCGGCGGCGATTTGTACTTCAAAGTTATTGGTAGCGTTGGCCAACTCAAGACTCGCCTGGAAGAGTGGCAATGCGGCCTCATACTTATGTTGTCGTTGTTGGACCACTCCGAGGTTTAGTAGCGACCTTGATTCTTCTAGGCGGTTCTTTCCTACACGGTGTAGTTGTAAGCTCTCCTGAAACTTGGACCATGCCTGGAGGTAGTCCTCTTGTTCGACATATAGATAGCCAAGGTCATTCAGAAGGGCTGCCCGCAAGTTTGGCTGGTCCAGCGTTTTCGAGATTGCGAGGGCCCGGTTGAGGAATGCGAACCCCCGCACGTGATCGCCCGTTGAGGTGTAAAGGCGACCAATCGATGCACAAACATCGGCCACGTAATATCCGTAGGTAGGATTAAGTAGTTCAAGCCTGTAAAAGAGATCCAGGGATCGCTGCAGGTTATAAAATGCCTCGCCAGGATTTCCTTCTCTTGTTTCCAACTCGCCGAGTGTGCTGAACGCTCCAGCCGCACCGTAAGTGTCTAGCTCGCTGTTCACCGAGTCAGGTGAACTTAGTGTTTTCCAAAGACTCAGGCTTTCTTCTGAATAGCTCCTGGCTGCCTCATAGTCTTGAGAGATGAGGCAGACTGTTCCCAGGTCGCTGAAGACACGAAGTAGATCGTGAGAAGAGCCGGCAGCAGCGAAAGCAGCTTTACTGCTCAAGAACGCCTTTTTTGCTTTTTCGAACTGGTTAAGTGCGGAATAGGACCGCCCGAGATTGTAGAAAGTTCTGCCGAGCAGATTTTGATCATTGAGACGCAGTGCCACTTCGTAGGCAATCCGATAGGTTTCGATTGCTTGATCGGGCTGGCGGTCGTGGTAAATCCGCGCGGCTGCATCCATCAGTGTTTGCCAGAGCTGCCTGGAGATAAACAGAAAGTTGTTTTCGAGGATGTGATTCACCAGCTCGGGCCGGTCGTGAGCATTGATTAAAGCGGTGGCGAGTTCTTCGGGAGAGTCGATGCGTTCCTGCTCAAACGAGCTTTGAGACTGAGCGTGAACCGAGTGGGCCATCACAAGAATGAACATTGTGATTGAAACCAAAGAAGTAAATGTAGTTCGTCGTTGCATGTTTCACCGGATTGCGAACTTGACTACATTCTCTTAAGACGGGAGAGCGAGGCTGAAATTCCAGTCAGCTGAAAGTTTTTCTTCTCGACGGTGAAATCGGGGGGGCCTATTTCTAACCACAGAGTCACAAAGAGCACAGAGGTCGCCGTAGCAGAACCACAAGTTAACGCGCTACATATATACTTGCATGAATTCAAAAAGATTCATTTTGCTTCGTGCAAACTATTCAACAACTGGCCGGGTATTGGGGACCGAGGATTAAGTTGGGCCAATTTGATAAATTCATTTTCAGCCTCCGCCAGTAATCCCGTCCTGGCAAAGAAGAGACCCTTGGCCAAATGGGATTGTGTTTGCTTTAAGTCGCTTAATTCTCTTTCGTCTTTTTCGGAGAGAATTGCAAACTTCATTTCCGTTTCTGAAGGAGGCGGTGAGATGAATTCCGTTTGATCGATAACCGCGACTACGCTCCACGAGAATAGTTTGCCTCGTGGTAGAGAGTTTTGAGGGGTCCAATGTAACTGGTTCGGTTTTAGAACCTCGCTTCTCGCACACTCTTTGCCATCGGAATTCACTACGAAGACCTGATAGCTGCTCGCTCCCGCGAGGTGTTGCCAACGAAAGCGCGGCCGGGTATCTATAATTACTTGCCGGGCCGGATAGATGAGTTTGAAGTAACCTGATTGCTCACCAGGTCCGCGTAAAGAAGCACGGTCCGGCGCCAGTTCTTTGAGAACGTTTGGATAGCGGAAATTGCCAGTAAGGAATAGACGCGAGACCTCTTGTGAAGTGGACCAAGAAACGCCCTGAGGTCCTCTTATATGCCCGCTCTTATAGATTTCGATTGGTCCCGGCCCATCGTTCAAGACGGCTAATATTTCATCTTCTTTCTCAGGCGATCCGGCAGCTTGCGATTTCACCGGTGAACCAGTCGCAGACTCGTCCACTGAGGTCGGTTGGGCTACCGCTGTCTTGGGCGATGATGATTTGGACCGTTGGCTAAGTAGTATGAGGACCGTCAGCGCCGTAAAAGCAACCAGCGCCATCGCCGCGATCAGATAAGCCATAGATGAGGTACTTCGTGAAGTAATTGCAAAGGGAAGTAATCCTTCCGGTTTTTGTTCGGCACGAAGGGCAAGAATACTGACGAAACTCTCGCGGCATCGCTCGCATGACCTCAAGTGGATATCACATATGCTGCGCGATTCGTCGTCAACTGTGTCATCCGCAAGATTTGTTAATTCGCCGATGTGTAAATGATCGTGTTGGAACCATGACTCGGGCTCCAGACTGAAAGTAGAGACTGACGATTTTGGTTCGAGTGCCTCAGTAAATTGAAGATGGCATTGCTCGCAAGAGGCGAGGTGTTGCACCTGGTTTTCATACTCATCTGATGCCCCTTGTCCGAATGCGATGGCTTGTAGTTGAGAGGTTGAAAGATGGTCGTTCACGTTTGAGTTATGGGTCTCTTCCATAGTCGCTGCTCTGCCTGTCTATAAAGACGAGAGTCGGACGCCAAAATTCCGACATCACGAAAAAATTTTACTGGTTAAGCTCAGCCCGTAGATGATTAAGGGCACGAAAACGCCACTTGGCGACGTTCGAGCGTGACGTATTCAGTCTTGCCGCGATACTTTTGGTGTCCATTGGCAACTCGAGGCGCAAAGTCAGGATTTCTTCAGGCGAAAGGCCCAAAGCCTCTCCTAATTCATTGACCGTGGCTACGCGTGCGACCAGCAGCGTGGTGAGCAGATCTTGGCCAGACTGATCGGCGAATCCAAGCACAAAAACAGTACGTTGCTCCTCAGGCAACAATTTCAACGCCTGCCACAACCGTTTCAACACCTCGATTGCTTCTAAGTTCGATTCGCTTAATGCCGCAGGGTCCGTAAGGTTTGGGTCCAGCTCATCAAGAGATTCATGCTCGGGCTCCCTAACTTGAAGCATTGAAACCAGCATCTTCACCAGGTCTTCGAGTCTGACTGGTCCGCCAATCCAGACGAGCAAATCAACAACTACCTGTGACAGCGTCGAGCTTTGTATGTCTGTATCGGGAAATGCTGAAGCAAGAAAATCGCTGGAGGTTTGCTCAGCGTCGCGGGCGGCATGGTCTAACAAGGATCTTGTTCCGGAGGCTTTCCATTTCCTGAGGCCGCAAATCACTTCACCCTGATGGTGCCAAGAATCCAGATCGCGATGTCTTCTTACCAGTTCTCTTACACTGTCTTTTAGGTGAGCTCGCGCCGGCGCTTTGGCACGTAAGAAATCCACGCACATATTGGTTGTAATTCGGTTGACGTACTGCTTGAAACTATCAATCTGAGGCGATGAACCGGTTCGAAGTTCTGATAAACGCTGAACGATTCTCGTTATTGTTTCCTGAAAGAGATCTTCGGCGTTCTGATTATGCTTATTTAATCCGGCAGCGCTTACGTAAAAGCCTAGACGATTTCTCATTACTCTTCTGACAACTGGGATGGCGTATAAGGCTAGAAGTCGGTCAAGATTGGCTTGAGTCTGCAACTCATCTACGGAGTTGAGGTAAGGAATGAGCAACTTGTCCATGAGGCGCCTTACTTTTCGATTCAACCTTGCTGAGTTTTGAAAAAGCTGCTCATCGATTCAGAGCGGGCGCTTATCAAAACCAGGGAGGAAGTTAAGTCGATAGTGGGCGAATTGCGTCCTGGGCGTTAGCAATTCACCGCGTGAGTTTTTAACGTTGACGTGACTTGCTGGTGAGATGCTTGACCGGGCCTGGCAGGCGAGCGGGCAAGTCGAGTTGATCATCAGCAAAGACGTCCATGTGTACGCCAGCGAGGCGCGCGTACTCCAGCAGGACCATCAGCGAGGGTTCATTCTTGTCGCGTTCGTAGTCAGAAATTCTCGTATAAGAAATCTTCTCGTGAACCTGTAGCCGTCTAACTAGTTCATTTTGAGAAAGACCAAGAGCATTGCGCACTTGTCGTAATTTTTCAGCGAGCCGTCGTGGCCGCGGGCGTGCGTGACCCATTACCAGTGGCCTCCCTCTGACATGGAGACCGCGGAAATAAAAGGGTACGCTGTTGCGGATAGTGAGTAGCTGCAGCGAGGAATCGCCGTGAGTAGAAATCTTACATGCTCACCGGCGGCGCTCATCTCTCAACTTGGAGGGCGAGCTACGCATTGACACCTTGAAGAAAAATAGGGCGACTAAGATATCACCGACGGCCGCTACGGGGAAATTATTTTGACCGCTTTATGAAATAGGAGCGTGAATCGGGTAGCGTGGCGGTGTTACAGAATCTCAAACCGAGTTAACTGTTTGAGGTTGATTCCGTTTTATTGCATCGTTGATCAGTCGTAATGGTTCATCGTTTACTAGCAATTCTCCTGCAAGGTACTGACGATAGAGATTCAGGGCAGCGGCATGCTCAGGTGAATGAAGATAAACAAAATCGATTGCCTCACTGAGCGCGTTGCGAGCCTGATTAATGCCACTAAGACCACTGTCGAGCGAAGCGCGAAAAGCCAGTAATAGATGGCCCAAAGATATAGCTGAGTGCGGTCCAGGCTGAAGGATCGCGTCGATCAGCGCTTTCAAATCCTCACGACAAAAGGCCGCGAGATCAGTCTCTGAACCGGTTCCCATAACTTTCAATCTTTGCTCTTCTCAACCAATCTAGTTTGTCCCGTCAGATATTTATCGCGCGATGCATAAGACCCAAAAGTTATCTTGAGAGTCAAACGTTGATAAGCGTTTCCTCGATCATTGACTTTGAAAGTTGGGCGCGATCGAAGCCCAATAATAATGTTTCTTTGAGAGTATTTATATCTTGAATTATTGCTCTAGATGGCTATTTATTGTCTAAAGTGGCTACCCTTACGTCGTTGGGTCACTTTAAGAAGCGGTAGACATTTGACGTGGACGTTAGGTGGATTGGCTCTCAAATGGTTGTTGCCAAAGGATCTATGAATTACGTTTCATCGTTCAAGTGACTGGTGACTTCCGCGCCCATACCTGTGTGACGCGTGGAAGTTGCGATGACCCTCGCATCATCTGCAAGTCGCATCCTGATTTGCAGAAATTTGCGACAATCTTGGCCAAAATTTCGCCGCTTTGCGCAAAGATCTGATTTTCAACTACTCTTTTAGCCACGGATACATCTAGATGTCGTGATGTTCGACGGATTCGAGCTGAGGGACGGCTGTCGACATTAACAATTGAACTTAAGAGACTCATTATGGCGAAACCTGTTTTACTTACGGTAGATGACGATAGAGAAGTTCTCCGCGCAATCGAACGGGATCTGCGACGGAAGTATGCCGGCGAATACCGCGTGCTCCGGGCTGAGTCAGGATCTGCGGCGCTGGAAATCATTCGAGAACTAAAGGTTCGAAATAATCCTGTTGCCCTTTTTCTTATTGATCAAAGAATGCCGGAAATGTCAGGGGTGGAATTCCTGGAGAAGGCCATCGAACTGTATCCCGATGCCAGGCGTGTACTTCTGACTGCGTACGCTGATACTGACGCGGCCATCGCCGCGATTAACGAAGCCGGAATCAACCACTATCTACTAAAGCCGTGGGATCCCCCGGAAGAAAATCTCTATCCGGTGCTGAACGAACTACTCGAGGATTGGCAGGCTGCGTTTCACCCACAGTTCGAAGGCGTCCGTGTCCTCGGCCATCGCTGGTCGCCTGCTTCTCACAACATCAAGGATTTTCTCGCACGCAATCACGTCCCGTATCAATGGCTGGATATCGAGACAACTGATACTGATGAAGAGGTCCGCAGTTTGACGGAACTAGTCAGCGAAGAGGAAAAGACAAATCTTCCACTCGTCATCCTGCCGAATGGGGTCCGCTTACGTCAGCCATCTTTAGTAGATCTGGCCGGGAATGTCGGACTCAAGACTCGCGCCGCTGAAGCGTTTTATGATCTGGCTATAGTCGGAGGTGGACCAGCAGGTCTGGCAGCTGCAGTTTATGGCGCGAGCGAAGGATTGCGGACAGTGATGATTGAGCGAGAAGCTCCCGGTGGTCAGGCGGGGATGTCCAGCCGCATCGAGAATTACCTTGGCTTTCCGAGCGGACTGAGCGGGAACGACCTGGCGCGGCGGGCGGTTGTGCAGGCGAGGCGTTTCGGTGTCGAGATATTGTCGGCCGAGGCTACTGCACTGCGATTGGATGGTCCTTATCGCTTTCTTACCCTGGCAGATGGCTCGGAAATAAGTTGTCATGCGTTGCTGGTGGCGACTGGAGTTCAGTGGCGGAAACTGAATGCACCAGGGGTCGAACGTCTAACGGGTGCGGGGATTTACTATGGCGCGGCGATGACCGAAGCGTTCTCTACCAAAGACGAAGATGTGTTTATCGTTGGCGGAGCCAACAGTGCCGGTCAGGCGGCTATGTACTTTTCCAAATATGCACGCCGCGTCGTGATGCTTGTACGTGGATCATCATTAGCTGCTTCGATGTCGCAATACTTAATCAACCAACTCAGGCAAACAAGTAACATTCAGATCGAGTTCAACTCTTCGGTCGTCGAGGCATATGGTGAAGACCACCTTGAGGCAATCTCAGTCAAGTGCACTGTGACGAACGAGATTAACAAGCATCCTGCCAACTCGTTATTCGTGATGATTGGCGCGGCTCCGAATACTGAATGGCTGAAGGATATAGTGGAACGCGACGAAAGGGGATTCATTCTGTCTGGTCCAATGCTGATGCGTGACGGCAAGCGGCCAAAAGGGTGGCCGGCGGATCGTGATCCTTCCTTGCTTGAAACCAATGTGCCTGGAATTTTTGTAGTTGGCGACGTCCGTTTTGGCTCGGTAAAGCGAGTCGCTTCGGGAGTGGGCGAAGGTTCTGTCGCGATTTCGTTTGTTCATCAATATCTCAGTAAGGTGGTCTAACCGATGGAAGATGACAAGATTTTGGGAGTTGGAGTGCCGGTAGCAGTTTCAGGTGTTATCGAATCGGTTGGTCCAAGTCTAAGCTCTCCTGAAAACAAAGTTGAGGCGCTTCGTCGTGTCTCGGTGTTCGCTGACCTGCCGGATGATCAGTTGCAGTGGTTTGCGGACAACACCGAAGAGCGCCGCTTCCAGCCGGGCGAGATTCTGTTTCGCAAAGGTGAACCCGCAAGCTGGATGGCAATCTACCTGGAGGGAGAAATTCACGCGTACATGGGTGACAAAGCCCATGATGGTTATGTGTACATCGCCCGAGCTGGTGAACCCAAGACAGAAGTAAGTGGCTTGCTTCCTTTCTCGCGCATGGTGACCTGGGGCGCAACCGGACATGCCGTAACTCACGCGAGAGTTCTGGTTTTTCCCGCGAGCCTATTTACCGAACTATTTCAACGAATGCCTATATTGGTCCAACGGCTCGTGGGCCTGTTAAGTGATCGCGTGCGTGAAGTAACAACTGCCGACCAGCAGCGCGATAAGCTGATGGCGTTAGGCAAGCTGTCAGCTGGACTGGCTCACGAACTGAATAATCCAGCTGCGGGTGCGACGCGGGCCGCCGACGATCTGATTGTAACGTTGACTGAACTGCGCGCCGCCGACCTGATGCTGTGCCGCCACGATTTGTCCGGTGAGCAATACGGTGAAATCCAGGCGTTTGAAACGGCTGCGATCGAACACACCGCAAGTTCTTCACCCCTCAATTCGCTTGAACAAAGCGACCGGGAAGATGTTTTGGCCCAATGGCTCGAAGATCACGGGATTGGCGATCCCTGGAAACTGTCGGCAAACCTGGTCGAGGCCGGGATTGATCAAGAGAAGCTGGACCAATTGCTCCAGAAGATTGGTGAGAACGCGTTCGGCGATGTGTTGGTTCGAGTAAATGCGCAGCTGTCGGCCGCAAAGCTCGCTGGGGAGATCAGGACGGGTACGGCGCGTATCTCAGAGCTCGTCGCTGCAATTAAAGAATACAGCTACATGGACCAGGCGTCAGTGCAGGAAGTTGACATCCATAAGGCATTGGAAAGTACGCTGTTAATTCTGAAATACAAGCTGAAGAAGAAAAACATTACCGTTGTCAGGGACTACGCGGAGGGACTGCCGACTGTTAAGGCGTATGGGAGTGAGCTCAATCAAGTTTGGACCAATCTGATTGTTAATGCTGTCGACGCAATGTCAGAGGGCGGCACGTTAAAAGTGCGCACCAAGAACGAACCGGTCGATCTGATGGTTGAGATTCGCGACACCGGTTCCGGCATACCGCCAGAACTGAAGACTCGAATATTCGAACCGTTCTTTACGACGAAAGCAGTGGGGGAGGGAACTGGTCTTGGATTAGATACAGTTGCCCGTATCGTTCGGAAACATCGGGGCAACATACGGTTCGAATCAAAGCCTGGCGATACCTGTTTTCAGGTCCGGCTCCCTCTGGAATAATCCGCAGAGTTCGCAGATGACACAGCGCGTCTTACGCCGCACCAAACGATCAAGTTGCGAGACCGGTCAGGACCGATTCGCGGTAGCGTCGGGTGCGTCTCGTTATGTATCTGCTTGACGTTAACTAAAGGCGCACCCGACGCTACCGCGAATCGGTACTGATCTCGTCTCGCATTGCCCAATAGGCACAAGCGAAAAACATCTTCAGAAAAACAAGAAGTTGTTGGTTTGTTTCACAGATTCGGAAATTAAACCAGCGAACTTAGCGCACAAAGGCACCGGCGGAATCTGGGTCTCCAACGATTTGGAAGGTCACGCTGGAGTTGAATAATAGTCGCGGTATTTACGCCGTAAGAACGAGCGTTAACACAGAAAGGAACGAAATGGATCAGGTGGGAAAGTTGGCCGGTAAAGTTGCACTAGTAACCGGCGGCAACAGCGGTATAGGTCTGGCGACTGCTAAACAATTCGTTAAAGAGGGTGCTTTCGTTTTCATAACCGGAAGACGCGAAGCTGAGTTGGAAGCAGCTGTAAAGGAAATTGGAAACAATGTCAGGGGTATTCAAGGTGATGTCGCAAACCTGAACGATCTCGATCGCTTGTTCGGTGAGATCAAACAGGAAAAAGGAAAACTCGATATCGTCTTCGCAAACGCGGGGATTGCTAAATTCGCAGTGCTCGGAGAAATAACAGAAGAGCTCTACGATTCGATCTTTGATATTAATGTCAAAGGGGTGTTGTTCACGGTGCAAAGGGCGCTTCCGTTGCTAACGGACGGTGGTTCGATCATTCTGAACGCATCCATAGTTGCCAGTAAGGGACTGCCGGCGAATAGCGTCTACAGTGCGACGAAGGCGGCCTTGCGCTCCTTTGCTCGCACATGGACCACGGACTTAAAGAGCAGGCGCATTCGAGTGAATGCAATAAGTCCAGGAACTATTGAGACTCCGGGTTTGAGCAATCTACTAGGTTCAAGCGAAGCAGGACAGAAACGACTGCAGGGTGTCTTCGAAACTGTTCCGCTCGGAAGGGTGGGAGCGCCTGATGAAATTGCAAAAGCAGTTGTCTTTCTGGCCTCGGACGACGCGAGTTACATCACCGGAATAGAGCTTTTTGTCGATGGTGGCTTCGCCCAGGTATGAGCTAGTCTGATTCACACCGTCGATGACGCGTCCGCAAAAAACTCAACCGTCTCATTCCCCAAGCTTCAGCTTGGGGTTAGTGGGCGCCAGTCCCAATCTCGGGTTAAGCTTTAATGCGTTGGTGTGCGCAATGGCGCGTCGAAGTTCAGACGGCACGGATCGTCAACGCCGGTCCTTCGGCGAGTCGCTCGGGTCGCGGGTGTCAGGGTTCGCTCGTCAACTTTTGCCAAACCGCATTCGACGTCTGCGAGCCGCCGTTGCAATAAATCAATTTCGGATCTCAACATTCGCACTTCATCGTAGCTGCCGTTTCGCAAACCTGCACCCGAAACTCTCGACTGTTGTTCTAAAGTCCGCACGCTCGACTCCAGAGTGTAAAATCGTTGCTCCATCTGATTCAGGCGTGTTTCGAGTCGGATGACATCTTGCTGGGTCAGCGGAACTGACTCGCTCCGACTCCCAGCGAACGAAGCACTGACCGCCGCGCCCAATCCCAACATCACCACTATCGTGAATTGCACCCAACGAAGTTGCACGAAGCCAGTTTTGTCAGCCATAACAATCACCCCCTAATATGTAATGGTCACACGGTAGATGACTTGGATGCGCAATATCCCGATCAGGTTTCTGGCGAAGTCCCTCTTTCCAACGGAAGTACCACTGTGAACTTGCTACCATGGTCCAGTGTGCTTTCCAGAGTTATCTTTCCCTCGTGCGCTTCCACAATCCAATTTACTATCGACAAACCCAAGCCAGCACCACCGAGCGAACGCGAACGCGCCTTATCAACTCGATAGAAGCGATCAAAGACATGAGACTGCTCTGTCGCTGAAATCCCGATTCCTGTGTCGCGTACAATCAGGCGAGCATTTCCATTTTGACGTTGCAGCTCGACGAAGATTTCACCACCGTCAGGAGTGTACTTAATCGCATTGTCTAGCAGGTTTAAAAGCATCCTTCTGAGTAGCTCGTCATCGCCATTCAGACTCAAAGCGGTACCGGTATTTTCGAGTTTGAGATTCAAATCTTTACGAGCGCCCAACACTCTGGCAGCTCGGACGCAATCTTGCACGAGGTCATTTAAAACAACCGGCTCTTTCATCAAGACGGCCGGCATCTGCGCAGGTTGATTCGCCAAAATAAATAGATCCTCTACGATGCGCGAGAGGCGCTCAGCTTCATCCTCGATCAGCAGTAAGGATTCTTCGTATTCATCAGCAGATCGCTTCTGGGCCAGTGCTACTTCGGTTTCACTTCGCAACACTGCTAGCGGCGTTCGAAGTTCGTGAGAAGCATCGGCAATGAATTGTTGTTGCTGTCGAAATGATACTTCCAGCCGAGTCAGAAGCTCGTTTATGGTCGTGGCCAATCCGCCGAGTTCATCTCGCGGATTCGGGACATTCAGACGTGATGACAGATTCTGAGCCGTAATGACTTGAGTCTGCTGGTTCATCGAAGCAATCGAAGAAAGACTTTTGCGCGCGAGAAAATAACCACCTGCAGAAGTCAGCAGTAATACAAGGGGAACGCCTGCATACAAATTACGTCGTAAGCGGGTCAGCGATCCTTCTATGACTGTAAGTGGCTCTGCAACCGTTGCAAAACCGGAGTCTTGATTCGAGGCGAGTGGAACTACGGCGACCCTCATGTTGTTAACAACCGCAAAGCTGCGGCCATCACGTCGGGCATTATTCAATGCGGAAGCAGGAATTGAAATCAGATGGCCCTCAAAGTTGCGTGACCATCCGGTGGCGTGTCCGTTCTTGTCAGTAATTTCGACGTATCGATCCGGAAACAGCAATTCGGCTAAAACGACCTGGCTTGCTTTCCCTGCTGATCGTTGTTCAGCCAACTCTTCTAAATAAGCACTCGCGACCGTTTGAGCTGTTGAGTGTAACGACTCGTCGAGTCGTTCCCTGAAGATGTTGGCCGCGACGTAATAAAGGAGGACCGCAAAGGCAATTAACGAAAGCGCAAGTACACCCGCGTACCAGAACATCAGTCTTGTGCGCACGGAATCGAACATAACAAGAACACGGTCAACCAAGGCTACAATATTGTCAATTGTAAATCTCTCCGCGCAGCCACTTGGAAATTCGCCTCGTGACTTCGTTGTAGTTATTCGTGTGATTTGGTGGCTCCCTTTCTCGGAACGTAACAGGCGATCCACTAAATCATACGAAGTCAGGACTTGACGTGAATGCTAGCCGCACAACACTCAAAACTTCCACGTCAGCGCGACACCGTATTCGTGTTCTAGACGATTGTATTGTGGGTCGATAAGAGGCCAACGACTCTCGTGCTTGTCTTCCTGATCGAGAGAGTCACCGGGTTCACGATGGTGCGCATGGTAGACATAGTGACCGATACCGTAGCCCAACAAACCGCCAACCAGGACGTCGGACAGGTAATGGTTGCGCCCGGTGAATCTCGCGACGCTTACCGCACTGGCAAAACCGTAAGCCGCGAATTGAACGGTTCGGTGGTCGTGGTACTCATCCGCGATGATAGCTGCCATAGTCCACGCCTGAATGCTGTGTCCGGATGGAAATGAGCTTCCACCATCAAAAAATTCGCTGCGGTCCTGTCCTGTCAAGGGTCGTCCTCGTTGTGTAACTGCCTTCAAAGTTGAGTCGACGATAAGGCTATCGATCGATGCCTCAGCGATAAGTACACCCGTTTCTTGTGCTCGTGAGTTATGTGTTGCCCTTCCTGTGAGATAAAAACCGGCGGCCGCGGCTCCTGCAGCATAAAGGGAACCGCCATAACTCACGATACGGCTCGTGTTCAATTGGGAATGAAACTCACCCATCTCATCTCCGGTGATCCGATCGGTGGTAATTAGGGCCATGGTGCCTAAACCTACCGGCGCCAGCCACTTCGTATCAGCTCGACCGAGGTGAAACGGCGCCGTCCAAATCGCTTTTTGATCGCGGAAGATATTCTTGAAGAAATCCTGTTCAAGGCTTGGTGCCTTCGAAACGAGCGGCGTAGGTGAAGGGGTTGGAAAGAGCGCTTGCGCACTAACTCTACTGTTTGTTGAAAAAATGAGAGCAAGAATTGCAATGCCGAAGTGGCAAGTCAAACTACTGTTACTTCTCATGGTAGTGCCCCTTATTTATGCCTTGAGCTGACCTATTTACTGACCACCAGGACTACAAACGAACCTGGCTTGATTGCCCGCTGCGGCCGGCCATTGGGAGTTGTTGAAGGTGTCTCCACATATTCGGCTGCGGTTAGAAATATCTTTTTTGTTTTCGGATCGAATGCCATTGTCTTTGCCCCAGGCTGTGTTTTGACCGCATCAAGAGCTTCAAACGTGTCCGGAGATTTTTCGTGAAAGATGCTCAGGATTCCTTCGCCGCAGGAAAAGAAAATGAGATTCGACTGCGGATCGAAGGACGCGTAATCAACACCCCGACCGATCGGCGCGCTGTTGATTACTTTGCCCGAAAGAGCATCCATCACGACCAGCTTCGGTTCATTGCGACACCCTATGAATAATCGTTTTGTTTTTGCATCGTAGGCCAAACCGGTAGGCGTTTTGGCGACTCCGATTGGAAAGCGTTTCTTGACCTCAAGTGACTTTGGATCAAACGCAACTACTTCATTTGTGTCTTCACTGTTGACGTAGATTAGACCATCAGCGACGACTGCTTCTTCGCCATCTCCGGCTAAAGGTACTGTACCGACAACCTGGCCACTCTCCGCATCGAGTGCGGTAACGTCATGAGAGCCATGATTATTCGTGAAGACACGTTTTGTTCTGGGATCGTAATAGATGCCATCCGGTCCCTTCCCGACACCGATCTTCTTTATTAGCTGCAACGTCCCTGGATCAAACATCGAGACTTTATTCTCGCGGCCATTACTTGTGAAACCGTGTTTTGAATCCGCAGCGATGGCAACGCCATGGACACCGGGAGTGTCAGTGATTGTCCCGATTAGTTTTCCGCTATCTGCATCGACTACGTCGACTTGTGTGCCATGCGAGAGATAGAGCCGGCGCGTAGGACTATCAATCGTGACGTAGTCAAAACCTCCATTACCAGGAACTGAATAGCGAGTTTCCAATTTGTAAACCGGTGTATTTTGCAGCCAAATCACGGCGATTAATACGGCGAGCATGGTTGGCTTCATGATAATTAGCTTTCTGATTCAGCGATTCGCGATTCCGACACCATCACGGCTTGTTCGCAGCATGGCGTATACCGTAGGAGTAACTATCAACGACAATCCGAGGGCCACGGTGAGACCTCCGATAACTGCGATAGCCAGCGGTTGTAGCAACTCGGAGGCGGCTCCTATTGCAAGAGCTAACGGCAACATTCCGAGCATTGCGGCAAGGGAGGTCATCAACACTGGTCTAAATCTGCGGCGCCCTGATCGCAACAGTGCTTGTCGCAAGCTATCGCCGGCGTCCAGATGTTCCTCAACCGCGTCGAGCATTAGGATTCCGTTCTTGGCAACGATTCCAACAATCATGATCATCCCCATCAACGAAACTACATTTAGCGTCGAACGAGTGATGAACAGTGCCAGTAACACTCCGCTGAGCGCCAACACCGCGCCAGTGACAATGGCGATGGGATGCGCAAATGAACGAAATTCAATTAAGAGCGTGATAAATACAAGTACCACCGCCAACACCAGCGCCGTTGCGAGCTCACGAAAACTGGCTTGTTGTTCCTGATACAAACCTCCATATTCGACGGTCATGCCGGGAGGCAGTTTTATGTCTTTAGCCAGCTGACTCTGGATTTCACGCACTGCCGTACCGAGGTCTCTTCCTTCGAGCCGTCCAGTTACGGCGATCATTTGCCGCAGGTTTTCTCGCTCGATTTCAGCTTGCCCCTGGTCGTACTCGATGTCAGCAACCTGATCCAGGCGAAAGAGTTGCCCCGCCGAAGAGCGAAGCGATAGAGCTCGAACCTTGTCCAGCGAGGTGCCGACATCTGCAGGAAAAATTACGCGAACTGTAATCAAACGATCCTGTTGGAGAATTGAAGAAGCCGCCTCCCCGGACATTGCAGTTGTGATCGCATTTGCAACGTCACTCGAAGTTACTCCGAATTGAGCGGCCCGTAGCGGATCGACTTTAAAGGTTACTGCTGGTCCACTGATGACGACGCCGTCGAGTGTATCTACAACTCCCTCGACCTTTTTGATTGACGCCTCAACCTGATCTGCCTGCGCTTGCAGAGCGTTCGCGTCCTCGCTGAACAATTTCACTTCGATGGGTTCGGGATTCCCCTGGAGATCTCCAATTACATCAGGAAGGATACCTACGAACTCAACATCCAACGAAGGTTCCGATTTCTTAATTTGCTTGCGCAATTCAGCAATAACATCTTCGGTGCTGCGTTCATGGCCCGGCCTAAGTTTGACCGCAAAGTCTCCTGTGTTGGGCTCCGTAACAAATAGGCCCATCTCAAGCCCTGTTCTTCTGGAGTAACTCTCGATCTCAGGCGTCCGCATCATTAGATCTTCGACGTGTTTAAGCATCCGGTCAGTTTCGGCCAGGGAAGACCCGGCCGGAGCGAGGTAGTCGAGCACGAATGCGCTTTCATCAAACTCCGGCAAAAACTCGGAGCCGAGGGTTCGATAAATTGCATAGGAACCAGCAAGCACAATCGCAATTGTCAGAACCACGACCCATCTATTGTCGAGCGCGAAGCTGAGTAATGACTCGTACTTCGAGATAATACCTTCAAGGAGCCTGCCATGAGTCTCTTCATTCGGACTCTCCGATTTAGCTTTTACAAATCGTTCAGCAAGGACTGGGGTAAAACACAGTGCCAGGACCAGCGAGGTCAACAGAGCCACCGTCATGGTCAAGGCCAGCGAGCGAAAAAAAACGCCTGTAACCCCGGTTAATAAAGTTAAAGGCAGAAACACAACTACAGGCGTGACCGTCGATCCGATAATGGGAACCGTGATTTCAGCTACCGCGCTTTGGACTGCGGCGCGTCTAGATTGTCCACTGGCGATGTGTGTGTAGATGTTCTCGACTACGACTATTGCGTCATCGATGACCAGACCAATCGCCGCGGCTACCCCGCCGAGTGTCATCAAATCAAAACTAAGTCGCGCCAACCACATGGCAAGAAAGGTAACAAGCACCGTAACCGGAATAACGAGAATCGCCACGAACGTTGTTCCCCAGTTGCGCAGGAACGCAAAGAGGATCACGACCGACAGCAGTAGTCCGATAAGAATCGAGTCTCGTACAGAATTGATCGACTCGCGAACGAGCAAAGACTGATCGTAATAAGCTGCGACTCGCACATCCTTTGGAAGTTGGCCCTGCATTGCCGAGAGAGCGGCCTTTACTTCATCGACCACAGCCACCGTGTTCGCATCAGGCTGGCGATTGATGTTAACGAGCGCTGCCGGATGCCCGTCCGCAGTCACAATTGTGTATTCGGGCTCGACACCCGCGGCGACCGTGGCGATATCCGCGACCCGGACCGGTGCGTTGTTGATAGTGGCGACAACGATATTGTTTAGTTCATCAGACCTTCTCGCCTGCCCGCTGATCAAAGCGAGTTCGAGTTGATGGTTCTCCTCAATCAGACCGGGCGAAACAATGATGTTGGCATTACGAATGGCATCAACTACCTGCTGGGAAGAAACGTTGTGCGCAGTTAAGCGATCGGGATCGATCGTAACGTGGAACTCCCTGGTTTTACCGCCTGCAATTCCTACGACTGCCACTCCGGGAAGCCGGGCGAGTTGCGGCCGCACGATATAAGTGGCGAGATCCCGCAACGTGGAAGCATCACGTTTGTCAGAAGTTAAGCTGTACCCGGTTACTGGAAATACCGCAAAGGTGAGCCGTTCTATATTTCGAATTTGAGCTCCCTGTGGCAATGTCGGCAGCAGTTGCGACATCCGGGCCTGGACCAGCTGCAACTCCTGGATAATGTTGCCATTCCAATCAAAGTAGAGATTGATCTCAGACGACCCGCGCGCTGTCTTCGACTTGATTCTTGCGATTCCGGGAATTCCGTTCATCGCCTCTTCAATCGGGCGTGTAACAGAAACCAGGGTTTGTGAGGCTGGAGCCTCGCCGTTATCAACAATGATGACGATGCGTGGAAAATCGGTTTGCGGAAAAACAGCAATGGGAAGTTGCCACGCGGCATAGAGGCCGGCAGCGCAAAGTAGGCCCACGATCACTACTATTGCACGAGATTGATTTGAAACTACTCGAGCGAGTCCCATCGGCACACTCTTATCAACAAAGGCGGATCATTCCGGTTTGTCCTTCTCCTCGCTGTTCTCCTTCACATCGGTTGCGATCTCCACTTTTGTTTTATCGGGCAACGAATAATTGCCCTCGACCACCACCGTCTCTCCACCATTTAGTCCTTCGACGATCTCAACTTTGTCTGCGGTCCGAATACCCGCCGTTACTTTCGTTTCATGCGCCAAGTTTTGCGCATCGACCACCATGACAGTTCCTTCGTTCGCATTACTCGATTCAAACGTGACGGCTGACAACGGAATAACGATCGCGTCGTCTTTTGAATTTGCGAACACAGTTACCTGCGCAGCTCCGTTTGGTCTTAATTTGCCATCTTCATTTCCAAGTGTTACCCAGACCTCAACCGTTCGGCTTGAAGGATCGGTCGATCGACTTAGCAATGTGATCTGGCCTTTGCGTTCCTCGGAAGAGGTATCGGTGGGAAGTACGGTTGCCGCATCGCCAGCCTTAAGTTGAGCAACGGCCGTGTCTGAGAAAGGAGCCTTGATGATCACCGAGCTGGAGTCGGCAATTGTGAGCAGCTTTCCTCCCGCGGATGCGAATTCACCTTCGTATTGAAATTGATCGGTGACGATTCCGGTGATTGGCGCGCGGACGACCGCGTAACTGAGCTGAGCGTCAAGAGTTGCGAGACGCTGTTCCGCTTGAGTGGTCCGGGCAGCAGCGAGGGCTCGATCATTCGGGTTCAGGTTTCGAGCGCGCAACGAAACAGTCTGCTCCTGCAACCGCAACTCGTCTTCAGCTGTTGTTAACTCGAGTTGCGCGGCTTCCAGATCTTTCTTCGATATGCCGCCCTTGTCATATAGGGCGCGGCGTCGCTCATAAGTTGCCCTCGTGTTGTTCACCTTGGCGCGAGCATCGAGTAGTGCTTTCTGATCTTCGGCATTCGTTTTTGGAATTGTTCCGCTGACCAGACTGCGCTCGTTGGCGCGCGCTTCGTTGAGTGCGGCGAAAGCTTCTGCGCGTTGTGCCTGAAGGTCTCGTGACTCGAGGACGGCGATTACTTCACCCGCGCGGACCACCTTATTTTTCAAGAGTGCCATCTGCTTGATCGGGGCGCTGATTTTGGCAGCGACGTCAGCTTTTTCGCGTGGCCAAATAGTTCCTATGGCGGTGATCTCAGCGGCTATCGGAGCTTTCTCAGCTTTTACTACTTTGACTCCGACAGTCGGCATCACTTCTGTCTCGCTCTCTTTAGCAGAACTTCTCCACCGCCAGATGAGAAACGTTATGAGGACTAGTGCCAGGATCGCGACGGTAACCAGAACAATATTTCGCTGACGTGCTATTCGCGCGCGGCGAGCTTTTTGGAGTTCGTCCTCAAAAGACGAATTCGATGACTCTTCAGGGCGAATGTCGCTCTGGTCCTGGCTCATATATTTTGTTCAACGACCGGTTGACTGTTTCAAACGTGCCAGTGCCACTTGATAATCGAAGATGGCTTGATAAAGGGCTGTGCGTTGTTCAATTAGCGTGGTTTGTGCTTCTATGACTTCAACAATTTGCGCTTCACCGGCCCGGTAACGAGCTATTGATGAGGCGAGATTACTCTGCGCCTTACTCACACCTTGACGCGCGATGTCGATTCGAGTGGCCGCGCTGGATGTTTGAGTTCGTGCTGCATGGAACTGCTCAGTGAAACCACGAAGAGCAATTGCGCGCTCGTTTTGAGCCAGCTCAGCCCTTAACCTTGCCTGCGCTTCCTTGCTTTGACTTGTACCCCAGTCAAAGATTGGAACGGTTAAGCTGATCGCAGCCGAGACTCCGGTGTGTTCTTTCAAGCGAGGGCCTCTTAATGAGTCAGAATCGAAGCCGCCGTTAATCGAATAAGAAAGCGAAGGTAATCGTTCCGCTTTGGCGATCTTTATGTCCTGTTCGGCGGCGCGAAGTTGCTGGTCAAACTGAAGAAACTCCGGCCGGTTGGAAATTTCGCTTGCTCTGAATTGTTGACCCTCGCCTGCAGTCGGAATTGCGAGTGTTAGATCGGTGGTCGTAATGGGATGGGTGAATTCAAAACCTACCAGCACTCGCAGAGAGCCTGCTGCTGCCTCTTCGTTCGCTCTGGCCCGTTCCAACTCATCGCGGCGTGAAAGTGTTTGCAGTTGGGCGCGCGTGAGATCAACCGAAGCTACTTCGCCGCCGCTTAACAAGAGCGAAGTTATGTGCTCAAAATCTTCAGCCGAGGCGAGGTTTCCTTCCGCCGCCTGGCGCTCAGCTGAAGCGAGCGCGAGTCCGTAGTATCCTTCAATCACTGCCTGGGCCAACGCACGCCTCGCCACCTCGGTACCAGCATGTGCTGCTGCGAGTAACGCTTTATTCCTCGTGACTGTTGCTCGGAGTTTTCCAACGATATCAAAATCACCCGAAACATTGACCAGGCCTTCATAAGCACTGATTGCATCGCTAGCAATAAAACTGGGTGCTCGAGGTTTACCAGGCGGCAAACCGATTGCCGGCGTGTTGTAGATGTAACTCAAAGGTGCACTAACTTTAGGCAGAAACGCAGCTTGAGCTTGTTTGAGATCTTCCCTGGCTATGCCCTCATTCAGAATGGCAGTTTGGAAACTGGAGGCCTGTGCGTTAGCAAGACGCAGCGCTTCATCGAGCGTGAGTTGAGTTTGCGTCGCAACGGGAGTTGGTTGGGTGAGGGGCGATTGTTGGACCGTTTGGGCCTGCGCTGTCCGAAGACACATCAATCCGAACAGGACCGCAAGGGGGATTACCTTCGGTGTTACTCGGATGCGCATACTTTTTGAGAAATGCGAGTATACGCGGTGTCACCTTAATGGGAGATTAATAGACAGTCGCGAATTAGTTACGAAACTCGAGGATATAACCTTCACCGCGCCGAGTGTGCAGGAGTTTGCTTGAATGGCGTTCGTCGATTTTTTTTCGGAGCCGATTCATATATACCTCGATGGCGTTGGAAAATGGATCGAATGATTCGTCCCAGACGTGCGTCGCAATGTCGGCTCGCGAAACCAGTTGGCCCTTACGTTGGGCCAAATATTCAAGCAGTGCATATTCCTTTGCAGTCAATACTACTTCCTGGTTGGCCCGTGACACCCGATGGCTTGCGGAATCGATAATCAAGTCGCCGATCTGAAAGATGTCGGGACGAAGTTTTGTTTCACGTCGCAGTAATGCTTTTACCCGGGCAAGTAGCTCGCGAAACGAGAAAGGTTTGGTCAAATAATCGTCGGCGCCGGCTTCAAGACCTTCCACTCGATCGTCAACAGTTGCTCTCGCAGTCAACATGAGAACAGGTGTTGAATTTCCACTCATTCTGAGATCTCGACAAACTTCAAATCCGTTCCGTTTTGGCAAGAGAACGTCCAGGATTATTAAATCGTAGTCATTAATAGAAGTTTGATAGAGAGCCGCATCGCCGTCTCCAGAAACATCTACGGCGTAAGCGTGTTCACGTAGACCCTTCGCGATTACGTTAGCCATGCGTGGCTCATCTTCTACCAAAAGTATGCGCATCTAATTTGACGGTGCCCTACTGACGCAGAGATAACCGTTTGTTACTTCTTCGTGTGATTTCGGGGAGTACCCCTGTTACGCCGCTGGAAAGCGGACCACCAAGGTACACGAAATAACACCAACCAGGTCCCGATGCAAAATAGATTCGTGAACCGAGTTTCAATTCCGCGGTGGTGCTGGTTCTTTCCAAATAAAATATTCCTTCTAGCAAAAAAGACTTGACAGATAGGCCATCCGTGAATATGTTCCCACTTGGAACAATATCGTTCTGGGTGCCGGACGCACGACAAATCAAGATTTTCAAACTTTACCCCGCGAGTTTAAAACAGGCTAATAGCTTCAGCCGAAGTGCAATCCTAGCCTTGAGACCGCGAACCCGGTCCGTTAAATGCGATTCGCACACAGGTAGAAGTCTATATCTTTCACGTTGGTTATAGGGAATTTGTCCTAACTCCGTCCAAAAGCAAACGTGAGGCCCAATAAAAGTTACGCTGCTGACCGGTTCGTGTCCGGCGGCTACTTGTAAAGTCGTTGATTAGAACCATCCCAACGTCTAATGAGCTATCGAATCCCCATGAACTCATGCTTCAGGTTAGTTCGTCATTTGGAGGTCACTAAGATGTTAAGCCTAAGAAGAATTGGTTTCCGCGCGATCCAGTTTGCCCTAGTCGCACTGTTGTTCGCTATTCCCCTCTCCGTCGTTGCACAGGTCACCAGCGCAACGATCGTTGGCACCGTCACGGACCCAAGCGGCGCCAATGTAAGTGGAGCCCAGGTCACGGCGCGAAATATCGATACCGGACTTACTCGTACCGTTACCTCTGCCGAAGATGGTAGTTATCGTCTCGAATTTCTTCCGGTCGGAAACTACGCAGTTGAAGTGACCACCTCTGGCTTTAAGAAAGCTTATCTGAGCGGGATCGTTCTTCAGGTTAACGACACCATCAGGGTTGATGTCGCTCTTACTGTCGGCCAGGTTAACGAAACTGTTACTGTTACTGAAACCGCACCGCCTGAAGTAAACACGAGTACTGCCGAAATCGGACGCACTATCCAATCCGCCGAGATTGCCACGCTCCCGTTAGTCGAACGCAACGTTTACACACTGCTTGATCTGACACCAGGTGTGCAGTCAAACAATAATGGTGTGGCTGCGGCGTCAACTGGTACGAGCTCTCTCATTCTCGGTTTTCCTGAACAGCGCACCTTGATCAATGGCGGCACAGATGGCGGAACCGGGTCAGTGAATTACTACCTGGACGGTGGCGTTAACATGACCGGTCTACGGAATACGGGAAACATTCTGCCTAACCCGGATGCCATCCAGGAGTTTCGTGTTCAAACTAACAGCTACAATGCTGAGTACGGACGATTCGCGAGCGGCGTTATCAACGTGCTGACCAAGTCAGGCACTAACGAGTTTCACGGTTCGGCATTTGAGTACTTGCGCAATACGGTCTTCAACGCCAACGACTGGGGCTCGACGCTCGATAAGGCGCCTTTTCATCGCAACCAATTTGGAGGAGCGATTGGTGGTCCAATCAAGCGCGACAAGACTTTCTTCTTCTTTTCATATTCCGGCCTGCGGCAGACGACGAGCACGTTCTTGAATGGTGCTATTGTACCGACTGCGCTTGAGCGCACCGGAAATTTCACTGCTTCAGGAACCAAACCCATCGATCCCGCCACCGGGACCAACTTTGTTTGCAATGGCGTAACCAACGTAATTTGTCCGAATCGACTGGATCCAGTCGCAGTAAAAATTATCAACGACTTCATTCCGGCCTCGAACGTTGCCGGCAGTCGCTGGCAAGGAAATATTCCGAGTCCGTACGATTCAGACGATTTCCTGGTTAAGCTCGATCACCAGCTCAATGGCGCTCACCGCCTCTCATTCAGTTACTTTGAAACTTCCGGATCAAATACCGTAAGGGCCGGCGGTGGAAACCTGCCCTGGGCCAGTCAGGAATTTACCTGGCGACAGCACAACTTCAACGCCAGCGATGTCTGGATCATTGATTCGACCAAGATTAATCAACTGTGGGACACCTATACGCGAAACTTCGGCGGCCGGTTGAACTTACCCGCAACTTCGCTCTCTGATCTTGGTTCCGCGTTTACCATTCAGGGAACGCCATCGCTGCCGCAAATCACGGTCAGTGGGTTCTTTACGTTGACCAATTCCATCGGCGGACCAACCGCAGGCACCAACTTCTACTCAATCCGCGATGTCTTCAGTTGGGTCAAGGGTCGTCATGCGTTGAAGCTTGGTGGAGAGATTTCTCTCAACAAGGACATTCAACAGACGCTACTCAATAACTACGGAGTCTTTACTTTCAATAACGGTGCGACCAAAAACGCGCTCGCCGACTTTTTGATCGGCATCCCAAGTGCCGTAACACAAGACGCACCCGTCACCGGCTACACTAACAGCTGGTATTCGGCAGCGTTCGTTCAGGATGATTTCCGCATCCATCCGAGATTAACCTTGAATATTGGTTTGCGTTGGGACGTACAGACGGCTCCAACCGATCCTTTAAACCGGGTCGTAAACTATGAGCGCGGTGTGAAGTCGACCGTTAATCCAATTGCACCAATCGGCGCTCTGTTCTTCGGCGATCCAGGTGTGGAACGGGCTGGAATTCCGACTGATTTCACACACTTTTCACCACGTATTGGCGGTGCATGGGATCCATTTGGCGATGGCAAGACTTCGATCCGCGCAGCAATTGGAGTGTTCTACGGCAGCATTTCCGGTAATGAGTGGAACACGATGACTAACTTTCAACCCTTTTCGACTCGCCTGACATTCTCGAACATCAATCAGAAAACGAATGCTGCGGGCGTTCCCCTTGGCGCAACCCTGAGCAATCCATATAACGCGTTTGTAGGCGGCAATCCCTTCCCATACAAAGGAACGTTCACCACCGGCGGCGGTCTGTTTCCGGTTTCCGAAAACTTCAACTGGCCGTATTCCTTCCAGATGAATGCATCGGTCCAGCGGCAGTTGACTCAGAATCTAACCGTGGGTGCAGCTTTTGTCGGCACTCGTGGTCATAATCTTCCATTCGCTCGCGACATCAACTACCCGATCTTAACGCCCACCGCCACCAGTGCAGGTGCGAACATTCTTGCGCGAAGACCGAACCCGGCTTTTGGTGCCATCCTCGAGTTGGACTCAGACCAGTTCGCAACCTACAACGGATTGCAACTCACCACCAACATGCGGATGAGTAATCACGTGAGCTTCAACGCCTTCTACACCTTCAGCCATACCAACACCAGCGTACAACTGAACAACAACACCACGCAGGGGTTGGCCCAGAACTACAGCAATCTTGCTGAAGACTTTGGACGGGCTGATACCGACCAGCGACATGTCTTCGCTATGAGCCTGAACTTCCAACCGGATTACTTCAATAACAGTCACCCGGTTGTCCGGGCCTTGTTGAATGGCTGGAGCATTGCGCCGATCATCAAGTTGCGCAGTGGCCTTCCGTTCACTATTACGAATGGCAACGTCGACGCTAATCTGGACGGCCAGACGAATGACCGTGCTCGGTTAATTGGTGATCCAAACATCGATAATCCGACGGCTGCAATGTGGTTCAACACCGCGGCATTCGTCCAGAACAAGGTTGTTACCGGTGTTGCCACCGATGGCAACTCCCCGCGCAACTTGCTGGATGCTCCAGGTTATCGAAATGTAGACCTGGCCATCTCGCGCGACTTCAATCTGAACGAGCGGTTCAAGCTCCGATTCAGAGCCGAAGCTACGAACGTATTCAATATGGTCAGTCTTGGACAGCCAGGTGCGGCCGTTCCTTCAGGCGCAACTTCTACAACTTTTGGCGTGATTACTTCCGCACTCCCGATGCGGAAAATGCAGTTTGGATTGCGCCTCACCTTTTAAGTATCTCTTTGACCGGCATTCAGCTCTCGAGAGTGCGTTGTGTGTTAATCACAAATTGCGCTTCTCGAGAGCTACCGATCTTTCCTGATCTAATTATCCAAGGACTGCATCTCCAGGATTAGCAGTCGACTTAATATTTTTACGGTCCAGAGAGTTTCGAGAATCGCACTAATGAAAAGCAGTCAAGGCAAGAATGGACAACCGCTTCATACCGATTGGGCCAAGATCCCGGTAGAACATCTCGAAGACGGCATTGAGCGCCAGATGGTAGTTGGTGAGAATCTAATGATCTGTCGACTTCGTTTTGCGCCGCACACGGTAACGCCGGCTCACGATCATCCGCACGAACAGATGACTATCGTAGAAAGGGGACGCGTTCTGTTTACTATCGAAAAGGAACAGAAACTTGCGCAGGCAGGCGATGTGTTGCATTTTCCTCCGGGCGCATGGCATGGCGCTTCGATGCTCGACGAAGAAGTGGTGCTAGTGGATATTTTCTCTCCTATCAGAGAAGATTTTCTTTCGGAGACAAAGTTGTAAGCGATGAACTGCAGTCGATAGATTCCGAGGCGCACCCGACTTAGCATCCTTCTGCGCGGTGAAGACAAAGGGATACTCTCCGGCATTTCCTCCAGATAATTTTCCAACGCAAAACGAATAATATTCTCGCAAAAGTTAGAAGGTAATCTCGCTGCTACCTTTCTATGCTTCTTTTCAGTGTGATTTTTAGAAAGGTTCCGAACTTACGTTCGAAGCAACAGAAATGGCTGTAAGGCAAATCAATGTCGAGCGATTTAGCGTCATCTCAACCAAACAATCTGGCGACGTCGTAAGTTCAATCGAAGGGCAGGTCGGCCACCCCGACATTCGGAAGTCTCTGGGTGAGGTCAGCTCTGCGATCGATGAGGACGAGCTAAAGAGAACGGTCGTCGCTGCAGCTGGTCCAACTAACCTGCTGGAATTCGCACGCTTTGATCAAGGGGAAGTGTTACGGAAAGAGACCGGCGAGACTGGACCACAGATGTTGCGACTTCTGATTGGAATCCCTTTAACAATGAGGAAGATGACTAAGCACGTCCATGATGCGCGTTCATACGCACCGGTTACGATCTTGATTGACGAGCGTACCGATGGAGTTCATATCTCGTACGATCGGATGACCAGTTTTTTAGCTCCTTATGGAGAATCAGCGGCTACGGAAGTAGCTAGAGAACTTGACGCTACAGTCGAGAATGTCCTCACTAAGGCCGCAACTGGAGCGGCACTTTGACTACTTGTCCCTTGACCCAGGTCTCTATCGAGAGAGAGTTTAAACCCCATGTCAGCAGGGACAAGCACGAAATGTGAAGCCCTTCGACAACGTATCGTCAAAAGGCTCGGCAATGATCTAATCTCAAAACACGACCATCTTTGGGAAAAGTCTAATGCCGAAAAGCGTCGGAGCAGAGTCAAAAACCGCGTTAATTGCAGCAATCCTTGGGAACATCGCAATTGCTGTCACCAAGTTTATTGCGGCCGCCTTCACTGGCAGCTCTGCAATGATTTCAGAGGGTATTCATTCGGTAGTAGACACCGGCAACGGTGGTTTAATCCTTCTTGGAATCCGCAAGAGCCGGCAGCCGCCTGATTTCGAACACCCGTTTGGGCATGGTAAAGAGCTCTATTTTTGGTCGTTGATTGTTGCCCTTGCAATCTTTGCGGTCGGTTGTGGCACCTCTGTTTATGAGGGACTGCGTCACCTGCTTTATCCGCGGCAGATAGAACATCCAATTTGGAACTACGCAGTTTTAAGCTTTGCCATGATATTCGAAGGGAGCTCATGGTTATTTGGCTGGAAAGCATTTCAGAAGGCCAAAGGTAAGTGGGGGTTATTGGAAGGTATTCGCCGAAGTAAGGATCCGGCAAGCTTTATGGTCCTCTTTGAAGATTCAGCTGCGATGCTCGGGTTGATCATTGCGTTTGTTGGAGTTCTTATTGGTCACCAGTTTAGAAACATTTATGCAGATGGCCTGGCTTCAATATTAATAGGACTCGTTCTTGGGCTAGTCTCATTCTTTCTGGCCTACAAGAGTAAAGGCTTATTGATTGGTGAAGGCGTTGAACCTGACGTACTTAGAAATATTCAGAAGCTGGTTGATGCAGATCCTTCAGTTGAACACAGCAGTTGTTTGCTCACGATGTATTTTGGACCCCACGAAGTGATGCTCACTCTCCAGGTGAAGTTTCGCGACGAGCTGTCAGCAGTTGAGGTCCGAGAGGCGGTGAATCGACTACAGCAGACAGTGCAAAAGGCACATCCTGATATCACTCGAATGTTTTTTGCTTCCGAGTCCGTGGGATATAGTCAGCCGCAAGTGGTGGCAGCGGATTAATAAATGCCCCGGTTTTGGGGAACCGGGGCTCGTTAGGGCATACGTTGCTGGTGGGATGTTCCAGTTGCAGAGTCAATGATGCCTTGCAAGAGACTCATAGACGACTAGATCGCAAAGGAACACTAGAGAGCTTTTACAGCGTTGCTGCTAATACCATGTTAAGGGTTCCTCAATTTCACGTTACAGAGGAATCAGAAAGGGAAGTACTATGACCGCCGAATTCAAAACCGCGTGGGGTTACAAAGGCGACAACCTCAACTTGCCCGTACCCGACCTTGAGGCCTCGATATCGTTCTACGAGAGAGTAATGGGGTTCCGGGTCGTGTCGCGCAGTGACTCTCCATATAAATCGGCAATTCTAGGTCGTGATGGTATTCAAATAGGACTCGCCGAAAACGGTGGTGATCCGACGCAAGATGGTTGTGCTTTTGAAGTTGATAACGCCGAAGCTGCATTGACCGAATTCAAGTCCAATGGCCTGGAAAAAGAACTCTCGGGCTTCAGCTCAGAACAGCGCAACGGTGTTAATTGGAAAGTCTTCTTTGTAGTTGCACCAGATGGGCTTTGTTTCTGGTTGGGTGAACGATTAACTTCTTGATTTGAAGTGCGAACGCTGGCTCCTGGACGATTAACAAAGCGCGAGCGGGCCCGCGCAGCCCAAAGTACTCCAAATTCTCTGGCATTAGTGTTAGAGTCCTGAGTCGAGAAAAATCTGGCTCGAAGAAGTCCTGCCGTCTAATGTCACTGCAGCCTGGATCACAACTGAATCGCCATCAAATCCTCTCGAAGCTTGGAGAAGGTGGCATGGGAGAAGTCTTCCTCGCAGAGGACACCAGTCTCCGCCGGAAAATAGCCATCAAGGTCTTATCAGCCAATTCAATAGCTGACGATCGAGCCAAGTTGCGATTAGTTCGTGAGGCTCAGTCAGCAGCCGCACTAGACCATCCTAATATCTGTGCAATTTATGAAGTTGGTGAGAGCGACGGCCATACATTTATCTGCATGCAATACGTCAGCGGTGAGACGCTTGACGCTTTTGTTCGGCACAAGTCGCTCGAGCTTTCGCAGATTCTTAGTATCTCGATCCAGATCGCTGATGCATTAGCCGAGGCGCATAGTCGAGGGATAATCCACCGCGACATTAAGCCTGCCAACATCATGATTACTCCACGAGGTTCCGTGAAGGTCATGGATTTTGGACTCGCGAAGGTTATTGACACGGCGGCCGCTCAGAGCGAAGCGGAAACCGTACAATTAGTCAGTGTTCAGGGAACAATCATTGGCACTTTGCCTTACATGTCGCCTGAACAGGTACGGGCGGAATCGCTTGACGGGCGTAGTGACATTTTTAGCTTCGGCGTAGTGTTGTACGAACTCTTAAGCGGGCATCAGCCTTTTGTGGGCAAGAGTGCTGCCGAAACTGCATCGGCTATTCTGACGTTAGACCCGCCACCTCTCGCCAGATTTTCCAACGAAGTTCCAGCTGAACTTGAAAGAATAGTAAGCAAAGCCATCCGCAAGGATCCGGAAGAGCGTTATCAAACGATTAAAGATCTGCTAATCGATCTAACTAGTCTTAAAAACGAATTAGAGTTTCAGCATCGCCTCGAACGGTCGTCGTCGGCGGAGTCGGTGGGTTTTAAGCCTGGCCTTGTAAGCAAAGACACAGCGACCGCACCGGTTACGGCTAATGCGGCCGGTTTACCAACCTATGCTTCGAGCTTAACCGGGAATGACGGGTTGCTGCGGAGAAGCAGATGGCCCTGGTTGATCGGAATCGCTTTAGTTGGTCTTGTTGGAGTGGCGGGTTGGTTCATTTGGCGTAACGCCAACATTAGATGGGCCAGGCGACAGGTTCCGAATATCGAGAGTCTCGCCCAGGCAGGCAAATACTTCGAGGCTTACGATCAGGCACTGATCGTGCAAAAGTATATCCCCGACAACGAGACAATCAGCCGGTTGATGCCGACAATATCGGACGTAGTTTCCGTGACGACGGATCCAGCCGGCGCGAAGCTCTATCTAACCCGATTTGCTGCTGACCAACTGGATAAACCCGGTGAGCGCCGTTTAATCGGGACTTCGCCGATATCGAACCTTCGCATCGGGCGCGGCGATTACATCCTTGAAATTGAGAAGGACGGATACATAAAGTCCGAGCGTTCAATTTCAGGCGCCATTCTGCATACAGGGAATCTGATGGTAGTGCCGCCGCCGATCAGAATCGAACAGAAATTGTTCACTTCGAACGTGATGCCAAACCAGATGGTTTTCGTGCCTGGTGGTGAATACCGCCTAGTCGCGTGGGCCCGGCCGACTGATTCGCGCGTTCCGCTCGATGACTTTTTCATTGATAGATACGAGGTCAGCAATCGCGAGTATCGGGAATTTATTAATGCCGGCGGTTACCTAAAGAGACAGTATTGGAAATACCCATTTATTAAAGACGGCAAGACTCTTTCTTGGGAAGAAGCAATAGGTCAGTTCAAGGATCGCACCGGCTTACCTGCGCCACGCAGTTGGACCAATCAAAACTCTCCGGAGAATCAGGACGATTATCCAGTTACGGACATAACATGGTACGAGGCAGCTGCATACGCCGAATTTAGAGGAAAACAACTACCGACAATTTTCCAATGGGAGAAAGCAGCGCGTAATGGAAGCGTCTCCCCACTTGGTAATTACATGCCCTGGGGGTTGTTTTACCCGGGTGATGCGATCGAAGGACGAGCTAATTTTGACAGTAAGGGAGCGATACCGGTTAATAACCTTCCGTTCGGGATGAGCCCTTTTGGAGCCTACAACATGGCTGGGAATGTTTCCGAATGGACCATCAACGATTCTTCCGAAGGCTTTATAGCCACCGGTGGCGCGTGGGGTGATCCATCGTACACCTTCGCTCAATATGGGACCTTTCCCGGATTTTACAGTTCTAACAAACGGGGCTTTCGCTGTAGCCTCAATGCCCCGGGCGCGACCCGGGACCAAGGTTCTGCTCGGATCGAGATTAATCACGAAATTCCGGTCTATCCCGTTTCCACCGATGAAAGTTTTAACAAGTGGGCCCAGAGTTATCGTTACGAAAACACCCCACTTGATTCAAAGGTTATCGAAGTTAAGGAGACTGATGAGTGGCGCCGAGAAAAGATCACATTCAATGGGGCTAACAACCAGCGCGCGATCGCATATCTATACCTGCCGAAGAACTATCCCAGGCCGTCTCAGGTTATCAACGTAATCCCGGCCGGAGATGTTGCCAATGGGTTGCGTTCACTCTCAGCTTCTATCGAGGACAGGTTAGTCCCGTTAATCAAATCGGGCAGAGCCGTTTTTGGAGTCGTTTTGGAAGGCTACATTGAAAGGCTTCGACCTGCAGGTTATGTTCCTCCGGACCCGCGTACGGCCGAATATCGTGAAATGATCGTTAATCGTATAACCGATGTGCGTCGAGGCCTCGACTATCTAAGCACAAGGGATGACTTGGATGTTCATCGGATAGCGCTTTATGGTCCAAGCGCTGGAGCGCGAATCGGGCTGATACTGGCTGCCGTAGAGGATCGCTACGCAGCAGTTTTGCTGCAAGGTGCCGGAGTCATTCCGGATGACATGAATGATATTCCAGAGGCGAACCCAATCAATTTTGCACCTCACATTCGGGCCAAAAAACTGATGGTCCACGGACGTTATGACGAAGACACGCCATTGAAGACACGGGGTGAGCCACTCTTCAAAATAATGCGTGAACCAAAGCGTTTAATGTTATACGACGGGAGTCACGTGCCCAACATCGAGCTTTTTGCCACCACCGCCAATGGATTCCTTGATGAGACTCTTGGCCCTGTACGACGAGAGTAATCAACGCTACCGCATTACGGACCTCATTCTTGTGCTGAATGATCGCAATCCGATAATTAATCCACTTATTATCAAAGGCAGTAACAGTACAATAACGAAGTGTTCGAAGAACTCTTGATAACGATATCCACGGTTAATCACCGGAATGATTATCGTCGTCGAATAGTAGACTGCCAGGACAAAGAGAATTTTACGGCGAAATCCTGACATGTGCGTTGAACTAATCTCTTCAGTCAAAAGAAAAAGCAAAAGCAGAAAACCAAAATAGATGACTATTCCTTCGACGCGGTGAAGTTGACTGCCACTCAACAAACTGACTTCATCCGGAAGATGCCGCAGCCAGAGCGCCCCACAAATTCGCACCGTATTTGCAACGACCGTCGTGACATACGCCAGCCCAGCATATAGGGGAATAAATCGCCAACTTACCTCCTTTGAGCGATCTTGTACGAGCGTCCGGAATGATAGCATTAGAAACGCAGTGATCAGGAAGTTCACTCCTGCGCATGATGCTGTTATCAAAAACCTATGATCGCCCGACATGTAGCCTGCATAAGATTCAAACTCAAACGAAGTGCCGCTGAACAGTTCGACTAATACGGTCGTCGGAGCGAGTATCCAACGCAATTGATCCGCACTGGCCGTTGAATAATGTAGCTTCAGCGCCAGAGCGCACAGCACTACCACACTTAGCTGTGCGCTCTGCTTCATTCGCAGCCGGCTCATACAAGACTCCGACGCCTGTTGAAGAAAATGATCACCCCGATCATCGAACAGATGATCAGTAACCACATCAATTCAGGCTCACTTCCGTTTTGCGTCCCACCGCCGACTGCCATGTCGCTCACTCGCATTGGCAGCGGTAAAGGTTGGTTGACATCTTTTGCCGGTTCCAGCGTGTTTGTGACAACTTCACGAACCGCAATAAAGGACGTGTATTGAGTGAGCAGATTGTATTTCAGTCCGAGCGCTGTAATCTGACCAACTCTTTCGTCACCTACGCTTTCCGCGCCGTAGTCGGATAATTCCGCAATTCGATTGCGAGCCCACAAGTAACGCAACGCGCGGTTGTCTTCGTTCGGTTGTGTTCCCGCAACGTCGAGCCGGGAGACAAAATCTCCGCGTCCGGTCTTTCCGGTCAGTTCGATTGTGCCCGATACCGGCCCACGCCATTTTCCAAAGAGAATTAAAGGACGCTGGGCCAGGAGATCAGGAAAGTGAATCGGGT
>DASROI010000013.1:0-8461 GCA_035646955.1 Pyrinomonadaceae bacterium | reverse complement strand
GACAAAAAATTCGGCGCGTACTTAATTCGTTTGAAACTGCCAAACGGCACATTGAACTCGCCGCTCTGGTTAAAACGACACAGGCCATTGAAGCAAGTTCTGTTCAGGTAGTAAAAGAGTTGAGCCGCTTCGGAAGTCTTTCCCTTTCCGGCCAGGATTAGCTCATTAAAACGCTGTCGATGCGAGTAGAAGAGCTTTTCGTCATTTTGCATCTCGATCTCTACAGTCAAGCCCTTTTGCAGGTGCTTGTAAAAATTGATCAGATGCGGATTAGCATCATTAAGAATGGCTTTACCGGGTTCGAGCCCTAAGACGGCAGCGAGGCCCCCACAAAAAGGCTCGACATACCGTCGCCGGGCATGTTTTGCCCAGATGGGCTCCAACTGAGACACGAGCCAGCGCTTTCCGCCCGCCCACTTTAAAGGTGGTCTATGTCTACCATTAGTAGCAGTTGCACCATTGGATCCCAAGCTCATGCTCCATCCGAATGCACAACTTGAGAATTTGGTTGGCCCAACCGGTGAGTCCGTAGTTTTTGCGGAAAAATCGAGAGATAAATTTTCAACAATCTGAGCGGCCGGTAAACGTAATAGAGCGAATGGAGTGCCGGCGGCAGCTTGATACTTTCCCAGTCTGCCAGGGTTGGCAAAAAGACAGCTCGTGTTAAAGATAAAAACGCATCGCGTTTCCGATCCATGATCTTGAAGTTGTAGATACCGAGCTCGCTCGATTCCGGATGAGCGATTCGCCTTCCAAAAATGGTTGGAGTGAGATCGATAGCCATGCTCAGCATCCGGCCCTCAGCGTCAATTCTTTCAAAGACTGATTGCGGCACAGGCACATCGTAAAACTGTTGGACCAGACGCAGACCCAGGGCCAGAATCCGTTCTCCTCGACTCTTAGTAGCTTTCGCAACAACTTGGTCCCAATTTACAAACTCGTTTTTACGAAGCAACTCGGCAATCGCACAAATCCACTCATAGCGCCCCCATAAGTGCTTGGCCGCGTGCATGCACTGATATAGGACTAAGTCCTCGTTGCTAAAGGTTTCAAACGACTCACCCGAAAAGTCGATTACCTGGCTATCCTTTATAACGTCGGCAGCCGGCAAATTGAACTTAAACGTTTTTGGTGTGAGTTCCCAGTGCAGGTCCACGACCGAGAATCCCTGGTCTTTTACAAATTGGATTTCGCAATGAGACCTGAAGTGCGAGGCCTCAGCAGCCTTAGATAGCTGCGGCGTCATCCTATAACCCAGCGATTCGAGCAACTCTTTCGCACGTTTAAAGTCGTCAGGCTCAATCAAAAGATCTAAGTCTCCCGCCCGGCGCAGGGAACCATCGCCGTACAGTATTTGTGAAAGGAGCGGTCCTTTGAAAGCAAGCACGCGAATTCCGGCGGCGCGAAACTGACGATTTAGTCTGACCAGTTGACCGGTTAGATAAAGAGACTCCTGAGTATTTCTAAACGCATCGTCCTCAATAGCTCGCGAATAACTCTTGTTGGTCGTTTCCGGAAGTGATGATAAGTGCTTGTGCAGAAGAGGAATTAGGCCATGATGTTCTGCTGTCTGGATTACATAATTCCAATCGAGAGGTTTGTTAAGCAGTGCTGAAACACGGTCCCGCAAGTTCTGGTTGAGCTCACTCCGCGCAATTAAGATGAGCAAATCATTTTCCAGTGAGTAGCTCATCGCGTCTCCTGCGGAACTGATTGATGTTTCCATGACTCAGCATACAGACCTGCAATCTTGATCAGGGTCTCGTGGCTACCAGATTCGACGACACGTCCATCTCGCATCACATAAATTACATCGGCGTGCATCGCGGTAGTCAATCTATGAGTGATTATGACTGCCGTACGGCTGGACGCAAGCAATCTGAAACGTTCCAGCCAATCCGATTCAGCCCATGGATCGAGCGCGCTGGTTGGCTCGTCCAGTAGAATAATTGGCGCCTTACGTAAGAATGCGCGAGCAAGAGCGATCCGTTGCCATTCGCCTACACTCAACTCAGTTCCCATTTCAAATGATTTGCCTAGCAGAGTTGCAAGTCCCTCGGGCAATCTGGCCAGTGAGTCGGTGGCGCCCGCGGCATGTATCGCCTCTTCTATTTCTCGATCGTTAGGCTGATGTTGTAGATCGCCATAGGCAACATTCTCTTTTACGGTGGTGTTGTAGTGGAACGGTTGTTGGAAGAGGGCGGTGAGCTGGCGGTGCAGGTTTGATGTAGAAACAGTCTTAAGATCCAGGCCATCAATCGTTATTTTTCCCTGGTCGGGATCGTAGAAACGACATAACAGTTTTACAAGAGTACTCTTGCCGGCGCCATTTGGACCCACAATCGCTGCAATTTTTCCGGCTGGAATTTGGATACTAAAATCATCAAGCGTTTTTATCTGACTGTTTGGATACCGGAACGAAACATTCTGAAATTCTATTCCGACGTCACAACCGATTAACTCGTTCTTACTGTCGGCGACCTGGACCATCGGTCGAAGATCAAGGAATTCAAACAAATTAGTTAGGAACAGTCCGTTAGCATAAAGCTGACCTACGTTTTCGAGTAGAGTTCGCATCAGCCGCTGCCCCTGGTTGAACGCAACATAGATCAATGCCAACTCGCCGAGCGTAATTAAACCCTTTGAAGCGCGCCACGCCATCCATCCCAGTGCCAAACCAGTGACCGCAAGGGCGAAGCCACTCGCCAGTAGTTCTGCGACGTTCTGTCTGAACACCAGCCGCAGACGTTCGGTGCGGAGCTTGTTTCGAAATCCCTGGTAAGCACGTTGGAAGAACCGCCCAAGGTCGAATAAGCGAATCTCAGCGGCTGAATCAGCGCCCGTGAGTAGCCAGTCGTAATACCAGGTTTTGCGTTCAATTGGCGTCATTCTTTGACGCAAGTCGTAGTGTATAAACGCGAATCGAAGAACGATGTAGAGCGCCGGCAGCGTGCTTAATAACAGAACAAACGCGAGCCATGGGCCAAGCGGAATCAGGATGGCGCCCATGGCAAGAAGAGTAATGGAGTTTTGCAAGAGCGACCCGAAATTTTCGAGAACCGCTATTGGGCGCGACATTGACTCCGCCCGAGCTCGATGCAAGTGATCGTAGTAATCTGGTAGTTCATAGAACGCGAGATCGACTGCCACCGACTTTTCATGAATCAGACCGACTACGTGATCCTGGAGCAATTCACCCTGAACGGCTCGCACCCAATTAATCGAAGCTCGCACAATTTCAATAAGCACCATTACTGCTGCCAGCATTAAGACGAACCATAGAACGCGAGCAGGCCTGCCTGAAACAGCGTCAACAACACTATCCACGAGAAGCTTGGTGAGATAGACGGTGGCCGCGGGTAATAGACCTTGAAGTATAAGAAGGACTAACCAGGCAATGGTCCATGGGCGAGCGACATTCCAGACCAGGCCGAGACCGCGATAGAAATAAGGCAGCCGTTCCCTGGCCTTTAACACCTTAGCCTTAATTAAACCGAAGCTCACGCCCATACTCAGTTATTCGTTGGAGGAGTGAATGAGATCCAATGTTCGTCGATTGGCGATGACGGTAAACACACAGGCGTGGTCGAAATGGGATTATTGGTTTGAGATCTCGATCAAACCTTGTTCGACGAGTTGGTCGACGAGAGCGAGTAGATCCTGTTTTAGAACCTCGTCATCCACTTCATATTCTTCCCGGAGAGAGTTATAAGCTGCTTCGATGGAAGTGGAGGTGGTCAGAACCGTGAGCATTCGAGATCCGACGTCGTCGAGGCCAAAATACCGTTCAGTGTCAAGGTTTAGAATTACGGATTCTTCCTGTAAGCTTGAAATCAAGACATCGTCCGGAAGCTTCACGCGGTCTTCAAAAGAGACAGGCATCTTATGAACTTTCTCCTGTTCCTGTGTCGCAGAATAGAGTTGAGCATCGTAGTGAGAGTCTGAGATCAAGTCAAGATTAGTCTCGGGGGGCGTGGTGAGTTTTGAAGCTTTGACTGTCTCATTCACACCGGCTGAAGAGCTTCAGTGGTGATGTTATTGGCGCGCAATAGAGAGGAGTATCTTTATGAGGTGCGTAACATTATTTGTCTGGTGCGCAAGCTTGATCGTGATATCTCCATCTGCACCTGGGTTGTCGGGCTCATCGAGTTTGCCTCAATCTCAGGTTGCACCCACCGATAAGCCATCGGTCGCAGGAACGTGGAGTGGTGAGTCAGTGTGCGTCGGTCCTCGCGGGGCCTGCAAGGACGAGAAGGTGGTCTATCGATTTGAAACAACTCCAGACAAACAAGGGGTCTTCAGGCTTCTAGCCGACAAGATAATCGATAACGAACGAGTTCCAATGTACCAGCTCGATTTTCAATACGATGAAGCTAATAAAACCCTTTCGTCGGAATTCAGGCGAGGAAATACGCACGGCATCTGGAAATACACGATAAATGGAAACACCATGGAAGGGACTGTTGTAATACTGCCTCAGGAATCAGTTGGCCGGCACGTGAAAGTAAAACGAGCATCTGAGAAGGATCTCCCTGCCGCGCCGGCTCGCGAGCTTTACAACTAGTCATACCTTTACCGGACTAATCATGTCGAAACTGAAGCTCACTGATATTCACAAGTCATTTGGACCAACGGTCGCGCTCGACGGAGTTAGTTTTGATGTGCGTGCGGGTGAGGTGCACGCATTGATTGGTGAAAATGGCGCCGGAAAAAGCACTTTGATGAACCTGATTGCCGGTGCTCTTCAACCAGACAAAGGTGAAATGTTGATCGATGAGAAGAAGTATTCTCCCGCCAGCACGCTTGAAGCTCGTTTGAATGGAGTCGCCCTCATCCATCAAGAGCTGTCCTTGTGTTCGCACCTGACAGTTGCCGAAAACATTCTGATGGGGCTGGAGCCTGCGCGCGCCGGCTGGATCGATAGAGATCAGATGGCGAGACGCACCAGCGAGGTTCTGCAAACTTTTCATCATGCCGACATCAAACCTGACACCCGCGTGGGAAATCTCTCAGTGGCGGCGCGACAAATCGTCGAGATATCCCGAGCACTTGCCGCGCGTGCGCGAATCATCTTGATGGACGAACCGACCAGCAGTCTTCAACGTGAAGATGTCGTTCAACTATTTTCACTCATTCGCAGGCTTAGTTCCGAAGGCATCGCAGTGGTCTATATCAGCCATTTTTTGGAAGAAGTACGACAGATTGCAGATCGCTTCACCGTCTTGCGCGACGGACGCAGTGTGGCAACCGGAGAAATATCGACGATCAGTGACGACGAACTGATCGCAAAGATGGTTGGGCGAACACAGAAAACACTTTTTCCCGTACGCATTAGACCAGCACCTGACTCCGATGTTGCCTTAGAGGTTTCCAATCTCAGTTCACCACCCCTCCTGAAAAATGCGAGTTTTGAACTCAGAAGGGGAGAAATTCTGGGTATTGCTGGTCTGATGGGGTCGGGTCGCACTCCTTTGCTTCGTGCAATTTTCGGGTTGCAGCGTTCCGAAACTGGAACAGTCGTAGTGAAAAATAAAAGTCGAGGCGGCGGACATAACTCTCCGGCAGTGCGTCTAATTCAGGGTTTGGGTTACCTCAGCGAGGATCGAAAAGGTGAAGGACTCACGCTTAATCTTTCTGTTGCTGATAACACGACTCAAACAAAGTTCTCAACATGTTCTCGGTGGGGTTGGATCAATCTCGCAAAGCAACAGAAGCAGACGAAGCGACTGATCGAGGTTCTGAAGATTAAGGCGCGCGGCGCTCAACAACCCGTTCAATCGTTGTCGGGGGGTAATCAACAGAAAGTTGCGTTGGCCCGTCTGGTCCATCAGGATGCCGACATTCTTTTGCTTGATGAACCGACGCGCGGCATCGACATCGGCAGTAAGGCCCAGGTGTATGAAACGATAGCCGAATGTGCAGCTCAGCAAAAAGCTGTCGTAATAGTCAGCTCGTATCTGCCGGAACTCTTTGGTATGTGCGATCGTCTTGCTGTGATGAGTCGTGGGAAACTTTCCACCGTGAAACCCATCGAAGAATGGACACCCGAGAGCGTTTTGCAAACTGCGATTGGATCTGAAGAAAAATAGCGTCGTATAGGCCTTTCACAAGAACTCTAACCTTGATGACTGTCGAGCGATGATTACAGTACCGCGAGCGAAGCGACCGGAGGGCACACTCAACTTTACGCCTAAATCCTGATGATTGTTTCTTGAGTGTACCATCCGGTCGCTTCGCTCGCGGTACTGTAATGTTGGCTGGTATTTTTTGCGCGACACACTCGTATTGGGATTCCATGTTGCGCTAGTAAAGGACAGGCTCATGAAGTATGTCTCAATAGCACTCCTGACGGTGCTGCAGGTTTCATCGATAAGTCATGCGCAAACCGATACTTCGCCGCTCAAACAGATGGTTGAAACAGAGCAGGCATTTTCTAAGAGGGCAGAAGAGACGGACACGCGCGATGCTTTTCTGGCGTTCATCGCCGACGACGGACTGTTGTTTCGACCGAATGCCGTGAATGGCAAAAAGTGGATGCACGATCATCCGGCGCCACCTTCTGACAAACATCCACTCCTCGCGTGGCAGCCGGTATTCGCAAAAATGGCAGCTTCGGGTGATCTTGGATTTACAACTGGTCCGTGGGAATTCAGGGGCGACAAGTCTGACTCAAAGCCAGCTGGCTACGGACATTTCGTTACTATTTGGAAGAAACAGCGTGATGGAGCATGGAAGTTTGCGGTCGATCTCGGAATATCTCATCCCGAATCGGGAGGTCCACTCAAACTCTGGCAAGTCTCCGATGATCCTCGTTCGAAATCCTCAAAGGTCGTTAATGTTGAAGAAGAGCAGAAAAAGCTATCAGCGCTGGATCGGACGTTTTCAGATCACGGATCCAAGTCTGGTTTGAATAAGGCGTTTACCTCATTTGCTGCACCCGACGTCAGACTTTACCGGAACGACCGTCTTCCTTTTGTTGGCCGAGATTCGGCGTTGAGTTATTTGGACGCGGTTAAACAACACTACGTTTGGAAGCCCACCCAGAGCGGCGTTTCTCGTGCCGGCGATCTTGGTTATACGGTCGGAACTTATGAAGCAGTTGAAGCAAATGACGCTTCTGGAAAAGTAACCGAATTGGGCAATTATCTACGAATCTGGCAAAAACAGGGCGGCGAATGGCGAATAGTTCTGGACGTTACCAATCCGGTTCCGTAAAGTTGATCCGTGAGCCCGAGGGTTACGGCTCGCTTCGATGGGAGAACCAGTGGCGCCGGAGAACCTTCATAATTCCCTAAACCCAATAAACCTTCCGCCAGCTCGTGTCTTTCGAGCACCAGGTCGCGTCAATTTAATCGGTGAACACACTGATTACAACGAAGGCTTTGTCTTGCCCGCCGCCATAGATTTTTCCACGCGAGCCGAACTACAACCCCTCAAAGAAAGAAAGCTGGAAATCTATTCCGAAGAGTTCGACGAGTACGTCGAGTTGAACCTCGACGCCGAATTTCCCCGGCCGACCGGACACTGGAGCGACTACGTGATCGGTGTTGCGGTTGTCCTCGAGAAGGCCGGACATCGCCTAAAAGGTGCGCGGATACGCATTCGGAGTGAAATTCCACTGGGTGCCGGACTTAGCTCCTCTGCTGCCATTGAAGTTGTCACTGCTTATGCTCTCGTAAAACATTCGCGGCTAAACATCGATCGAGTCGAACTCGCGAAGCTGTGCCAGCAATCTGAGAACGAGTTTGTTGGCGCGCGCGTGGGTATCATGGACCAATTTGTGTCGCTCAATGGTCGCGTAAATAGTGCGCTGCTGCTCGATTGTCGTTCACTCGATTTTAAATTGTTTGAATTGCCGGAATCGATTCGTTTGGTTATTTGCAACACAATGGTCAAACATGAGTTGGCCGCAAGTGAGTACAATGTGCGCCGCGCTGAATGCGAGGAGGGCGTCCGGAAACTCTCGGAGCTTTTACCGGGAATCTCCGCGCTACGTGATGTTTCTGCAGTACAGCTCGAAGAGCATCACGAGGCTTTACCGGAAGTAATCTACCGGAGATGCCGGCATGTTATTACCGAGAACGCCCGGGTTCTGGCTGCTGCGGGCGCCCTCGAAGCTCTCAATTTGCCGAGCTTTGGTTTGCTGATGAACGAATCGCACCGCAGTCTGCGGGATGATTATGAAGTCAGTTGCCGAGAACTAGATCTGATGGTCTCGCTCGCGCACGACATCACCGGAGTTTATGGAGCGCGAATGACTGGTGACATAGATCTCGGGTATTAACCTGGTGGCCTTGTAATAACCATCTGCTATGACGGTTTTGAAATTCTGAATCTTATCGCTGTCTACAAGGTTAATCGTGCAGCCGCCGAATCCGCCACCAGTCATTCGCGCTCCATAAACTCCGGTGATGTCGTGCGCGAGCGAGACCATCAGATCTAGTTCTCGGCAACTGACTTC
>DASROI010000012.1:0-11114 GCA_035646955.1 Pyrinomonadaceae bacterium | reverse complement strand
ATAGAAAACATGCGCCTCTCCGAAAGAGAGCGGAAAAGACTGTAACTTCGCCGGGTTCTTATGAAGGAGATAACCCAGGTCAGTCGCTGGAGTCGCTGTACTTGTGATGGTTAAAAGCATACTTCAAAAGGATATCACCTTGGAGTGCGCCGGCCCGATGGCGCCTTTCATGCCCCTTCTTAACTCGGGCCTCAATTTAAAATAAAGGCTCAAGTTTTAGCTAACCGCCTTAAAAGCGCCGCCAGGCCGGCGCACTCCAAGGTGACCGAATTCGATGCTGCGGGCGCCAAGGACAAAGATCTCAACTGGACTGTAATGGGACGACCACTTCAGATTTCCGAGGATTTTGATCCGGCACGTACGTTGCCAATACGTATTTCATGGCCGCAGAACTCACTTTACCGCGTAACCAACCACGCTCGCGAGAAGCGATAAAGGTATATCGTGGCGAGTCAAAGGGTACGGCGTTAAGGCGAGTCGTCTTTTGTTTTCAGGTATGTGCTGTAGTTTTAGTTATTGCACTCTCGATACTCAGCTTCCTAACTTACAACGCTTATTCACAGTTTGCTGAGCAGATCGATCAACAGATCGCCGGTGGCTTTCTGCGTGGACATGCTGGCCTTTACGCCGCTCCAAGAGTTATCGAAAAAGGTGCGCGTGTCTCACCCGAAAAACTCGTTTTGGATCTGCAAAGGGCCGGTTACACATCAGGTGAGGTCAGCAATATCTGGAGTGGCAGCTTCAAGACGATGGACCATGCAGTGAGGATTTCACCGCGACAAGGTACTGAATCCCATGAATGGATCGATATCAAGTTTGATAAACAAAACCGCGTCGATGCGTTTGCAACCAGTGATGGAACCGCAATCAATTCCTATTCATTGGAACCTGAGTTACTGACTGCCGACGCGGGTCTCAAGACAGGCCAACAAGAAACCCTCACCTTTAAGGACATTCCTCCCGTTCTGGTTCAAGCAATTACTGCCATCGAAGACCGCCGATTTTTTCAACATCAGGGTGTGGATGTGCGAGGTATCGGTCGCGCATTTCTAAGTTGGGCCAGTAGCGGTTCGATCAAGTATCGCCAGGGCGGTTCAACCATCACCCAACAGCTCGTCAAAAACACTTACTTAACTCCCGAGAAAACGCTCCAGCGAAAATTTAATGAAGCGATGCTTGCAATCGCGCTGGAACGAAGGCTCTCTAAACAGGATATTTTCGCCCTCTACTGCAACGAGATTTATCTTGGCCAACGCAACGGGGTCGGCGTTCGCGGCGTAGCTCAAGCGGCGAGAGTTTTTTTCGGCAAAGAGTTGAAGGATATCAATGTTGAAGAAGCTGCCACGCTCGCAGGCATGATACAGAGTCCAGCGCGCTACGCTCCTGATCGTCATCCAGAGGCTGCTAAGAATCGGCGAGATAAAGTGATTGGCGCGATGAAGGCCGAAGGATTCATTGGCGACTCGATTGCCCAGGACGCGGCCAGTAGTCCGGTTTTGGTCGCGCCATTCGAATCTGGCGCCAACGAACTGGCTCCTTATTATATCGATGCCGTCAATCGTGCGTTAGACACAGCACAAAACGGGTCAGATACCGAAGTCGAACAGACAATGCGGGTCCAGACTTCAATTGATCCCGACTTGCAGGCTGCGGCCGAGAACGCCCTCCGTCACCAATTGGATCTACTGGGCAAATCGAAGAAGGGCTCGCCGCAGGGTGCGCTCGTAGCCCTGGATGTTCACACCGGTCGTGTACTCGCAATGGTCGGAGGACGTAATTACGCTGAGTCGCAGCTCAACCGAGCCACAGATGCAAAACGACAGCCCGGGTCAGTGTTCAAACCTTTCGTTTACGCAACTGCATTAGAAGCTGGCATATCACCACTTTCAATCTACCGGGATGCGCCCCAGACTTTTCAATATGGTGGAGCAACTTATTCTCCGGCGAATTTTGGTAAGTCATATTCAATGCACGATGTGTTGTTGCGCGAGGGTCTGGTCCGCTCACTGAATGTTGTGACAGTAGATCTCGCAATTCGGACGGGACTTGTTCGGGTAGCTTCAACCGCGGCTCGTTTTGGCATCGAGAGTCCACCTGTCGCATATCCGTCGCTGGCGCTGGGGACCACCGAGGTGACCCCATTAAAGATTGCCGCGGCCTATGCTGCTTTCGCTAATGGTGGCACGGTCTACGAACCAACGGTGTTTGAAGGAGCTGTTGACAATAACGGTGGGCCATTGTTCCGCGCTCAATCAAGCGAGACACATGTTATTAGACCAACCACGGCCTACATGATCACAGACATGCTCTCAGACGTGATCACGCGCGGTACAGCGCGACGAGCCAAGGGCGCTTTGGGCAATACAGCGATCGCCGGCAAAACGGGAACATCACGGGACGGATGGTTTGTGGGCTACACGCCAAATCTAGTTTGCGCAGTATGGATCGGTTTTGACAACAACGAACAACTGGGCTTGACGGGTGCTGAAGCGGCGCTACCGGCATGGACAGATTTCATGAAGGAAGCGATCGCGGTTCGACCAAGTCTCGGAGGATCTGCTTTTCAAAAACCGGCAGGAATAGTAAGTGTAAAAATCGATCCTGAAACGGGTTATCTGGCTGGTCCAGACTGTCCTTATTCAATAACAGTCAATGTCGCGTCGCAATTCGCACCGCTAGGGGACTGTTACAAGCACTCGCCTGACTATATTGAAAGTGAGGATCTGTCGGCTTCGGATCTTGAAGAGACAGAGAATGCTTCTGCGGAAGCAAGTACAAGCGACGACGTTGCTGTTCCATCGCCTGTAGAAGTTGACGACACCTCGGGCGACGAGACCCCAGATTCGAGCGCGGCACCGCCAACTAAAATCGGGCAGACAAGCGAAACCCAGGTTGATGAACAAGGGCGACCACGGCTGGTACGTGTTCCGACGGTTCAACTACAGAGAGTCCCGCTTCCGAATCAGCGACCGTAAAGTAAGTTTGCTTGGGGGACATTGAGAGATTTTGAGATGGGGCGGCCACGGAGGGCCGCCCCTACAATCTTGGTCCAAGTCTATCCACGCCTTCGAAGGCAAATCGGGTGGCAGCACTGGAGCGGTGTTTACACATTAGAGCAAGTTCCATTGTCCGTCCGAGAGTGAGGGCAAAGCGACGTGCTCCGATCTCCAAAGCCTCGGTACCTCGCGCGGCACGTAGCCAGCTTTCCGCGTGGACCAACGAATCGTTCACTACAGCGGCGAGACCCGGATCCACATTGCTGACGCAGTATTTCGCTTCGTTCTTCAAGCATTCGAGGGCCCGCTCATCCGAGCCTAACGCTCGCAAGGCATCCAACGAAAGCACATTTGTCGTGCCCTCCCAGATTGTTAATACCTGCGCGTCGCGTAGTAAGACCGGCAAGCCTGTGTCTTCTATATAACCGGCTCCACCGAACGCTTCGAGAGCTTCACTCGTAACTTCAACAGCTTGGCGAGCAGTGGTGAGTTTCATCAAAGGTGTCAAGAAGCGTAAGAGCGCCTTCTCATCCGCATTGATCGAATTGGTCTCCGCGCGACCTGTCAGCTCGGCAACGTAGAACGCCAGGTGAAATGCCGCTTCACTTTCAGCTTGAAGAGATGCAAGCGTATCCATATGCAAAGGCTTCTGAATTAATGGACCACCAAATGCAACCCGTTTGTGAGCGTAATCAAGTGCTAACGCGATGCTGCGACGCATCAAAGCGGCCGCGCTGATCCCGTTCCACAGTCGGGTGATGTTGAGTAGTGGCGCTATATTCTTAGTGCCATCGGTAGTCCCCATCACGAGTTGCGCGGGTGATCCTTCGAGCGTGAGTTCAGCAGTTGGTACCTTACGAGTGCCAAGTTTGTCCTTAAGTCGTTCGACTCGAATATTCCGTAAGCGACCACTGGTATCCCTCGGCTCGAGGTAAAACAGGGCGAGACCAGGTCCCCCTGGAGGATTCCCCTCGGGACGAGCGAGTGTCAAAGCCATTTGCGAAGTTGCGGCCGACGTAAACCACTTCCGGCCAAAGAGTTTCCAGTTGGAGTTTTCGATCTGCGCATTTTCGGGTCGTGCGACGGTTTCGGAGATACCGACATCCGAGCCGCCAGTTAACTCAGTCATCCATTGGCCACTGGTCCAAAAGTCTGCTGGATTGCGCGTCGTCAGATGAGGGACTGCGCGATCAATAAGCGTTTGATTTCCCGAGTTCAGTAAGGTACGAGCAGCGCCGTCAGTCATTGCCAGCGGACAACTGTAAATATCTGTTGAAGGTGTAAAGAGATAAGCCAGGGTCAACTGGTGAATTCTCGAGTATGGTCCATGTTTTTGTTCGTACGCACTCGCGACCAGGCCGAACTGTGCGGCGAGCCTCTCCGCCTTGCGCCATAAAGGTGTAAGTTCAATGTGGTCGATTCGATTTCCCCATGCATCCCACTGGGTGAGCACGGGCTCATTCAATCTGTCGGCGAGTTGTAATTGATAAAGCTCGTTACCGGCGAGCTGGCCCATTTCAACGAGCTCCGGCTCAATGGCGCTCAATACATCTGGAGGCAAGACGTTCTTCAAGTATGATTTGAGTACTTGATCATCATGGTATTGATTACCAAGCGCTGGGGGCTGTTGTTGAAATGCCATAATTACATCTCAGCGTATCGTCAAAATTTTGATGGGTAAAGGCTTGCCTGCCGACTACATTACTCATTCCTCTAAATCTCCCGACACCACCAGCTTCGGACAACACCTTGCCGTATCGCTCAGTGCGAGGTGCGGTCAGTACCGATTCGCGGTAGCGTCGGGTGAGCCCCCGTGTCATAGTCAGTTGATGTGTGTCGAGGCTCACCCGATGCTACCGCGCGAATCGGTACTGACCGGGACTGGCACTCCGATCATTGGTTGCGGCTCTGCTGCGCTGTGGGCTCGGCGCAATCTGTGGATGATCATTTTATCTCGCTGAGTTTTCACACAGTCTCTTCAGCGGCGTGGTGTCGGGAGGTGATTAATGCGGGAGCAATTCTTTGGAGCACGAAATTGATACACGAATAGCATCGTTTCGGAGCAAAACTCGAACCGTTTTGAATGTTAACCGGCTCTTCCTTCGGGAATGTCGTTTGCGACGTTATTTCCCGGCGCACTCGATACTGATGACCAAGCTTAGCTATCTACTGAAACCGCACTGGCCTCAACTGACACTGGCGTTTATCGCGGTGCTCGGAGAGAGCGTTACGGCTCTACTTGAGCCATGGCCGTTAAAAATCGTCTTTGACAATGTGCTTGGGTCGAAACGAATGCCTGATTGGCTGGCCACGATGGTCCATTCAGTCGCAGGTACTGACAAGTTGGCCATCCTCAGTTTTGCAGCAGCGAGCGTTCTTGCGATCGCCATGATTGGCGCCATCAGCTCATACTTTGAAAAATATCTAACCACCTCTGTTGCGCAATGGGTATCGCACGACCTGCGCCGGACCTTATACAACCACATTCAAAAACTCTCGCTCTCGTACCACGACAACAAGAAGACGGGTGATCTAATCAGCCGAATCACCAGCGATATTGATACGGTCCAGGATTTCATTTCCCAGGTGTTGCTCGGCTTGATCGTAAACGTGCTGACGCTGGCCGGCATGCTGGCGGTTATGTTTTACCTCAACTGGAGTTTTACTTTAATCGCGTTATCAGTCGCTCCCCTGCTCTTTATCGTGGTCTACAGTTTCACCTGGCGCATAAAGAAAGCCTCGCGCGACGTCAGAAAGAAAGAGGGAGAGATTGCCTCAATTGCCAGCGAAGTACTGTCGTCAATCCATGTCGTTAAAGCCTTTACTCGCGAAGACTACGAACAACAACGATTCGAAAAGCAAAGTTTGGAGACTGTTGAGAGTGCGCTGGCTGCACGAAGTTTGAAAGCCAAGCTGATACCGTTTGTTGAAGTGATTGTTGCCGTCGGCACGTGTTTGGTGCTGTGGTATGGCGTACGACTCGTGCTCGCCGGAACTATTACCACCGGGTCTTTGCTGGTCTTTCTGCTCTATCTCGGAAAGATGTACAAGCCGATGCGCGATCTTTCGAAGATGACCGACACTATTTCTAAAACCCAGGTCGGTTACGAACGGATTCGCGAGATCGTAGACACTGATCGGGAAGTCAAGAATCTTCCAGGGGCGCGTCGTGCACCCAGGTTCAAAGGTGAGATCGAGTTCAGGCACGTTGATTTTGGTTATGCTGATCGACCTCTCACCTTAAAAGACGTCAACTTCAAATTGGAACAGGGTCAGATTGGTGCATTTGTTGGTCCAACAGGGGCCGGCAAAACAACCATTGCCAGCTTGATCGCTCGCTTCTATGAACCGACCGGCGGTGAAGTTATGATCGACGGCAGCAACGTTCGAAATTACAAACTGAAGTCGTTGCGCCGGCAAATAAGTTTCGTATTACAGGAGAGTCTTCTTTTCCACGCTCCAGTTTGGCAGAACATCGCATACGGACGTCCCGAAGCTTCACGTGCGGAAATAATTGAAGCAGCCAGGCTGGCGAATGCTGACGAGTTTATTGTGCAGATGTCTGAAGGCTACGACACTATGGTAGGAGAGCGTGGGATTACGTTGTCAGGAGGACAGCGTCAGAGAATTGCTATTGCGCGCGCCATTGTTCGGAACAGCCCTATCTTGATACTCGATGAACCGACTTCGGGCCTGGATGCAGCGTCGGAGGAATTGGTCTTCGAGGCGCTGCAGCGATTGATGAAAGACAAGACGGCGATAGTGATAGCTCACCGGCTTGCGACCATACAGAGCGCGGACGTGATTTTTGTCGTGGACCACGGCACGATCATCCAGCAAGGAGCGCACGAGCAGTTGATCACGAGCGGTGGTCTATACTCCGAACTTTATAACACTCAGTTCCGCCAACCAGAGCCCCTGGCCTCGTAGCCGCAACCTTACAGTACCGCGAGCGAAAGCGACTGGATGACACACTCAACAAAGCTGATAGTTTGACAACCACGTCGGGAAATTGAGTGCGGCATCCGGGCGCGTCGCGACGCGGGACTGCACTGTTGGCTCACGGCTAACACTCTTCTGATAAAGCCGCCGCCCGACTCCCATCTACGACTGTTGGAATGCTGGTTTGGACGCGAGCGCGGCCAGGACATAACAAGCGCTGCCCATTAACATGGCGGCCTGGAAGCCGGCCATCAATGCGACAAATACGGTGACAATCGATCCCACCACCGACATGATGCCGTTGAGTCCCCAGTAGAATGGAGGCTCAGGCAATGAGCCACCCGTCCGTCGTAGCCCTCCAGGAAATGGCATACCCATCACCAGGCCCAGCGGCGCGATCAAGATCATAGCGCAAACTATTCTGGCCCAAAGTGGCAACCACAAAAGCGAAGGCACGAGCTTTGGCAAGACTAACGACTCGATGCCGCCGATGATCGCCACAGCAATGCACGCAACCCACAGCGGGAGACGTTGATTGATCGCGCTGCCGATACCGCCCATCGCAAGGAGAGTGAACAGTAAAACAGAAAGAGTGAAAATTGGATGGCCCACCAGCAAGATCAGGTTCTGTAATAAAGCGAGCTCGACTGCAATGAAGCCAAAACCTAACGCCGCAAAATAAACCACCGAATTGGCATATGGACCGATACCTGACCCGGCCGGCTTGCCAAAGATGGCAAACACTGCCAACAACAGGAGACTCGGCAGGAGTAACCATACCAGCAGTGAATCGGCGATCGCCTTGGGCATTCCGAAAGGTCGCTCGATCGCAAAATAGAACGGGCTGTCATCCTTAACCGGACCAACGAACCGCGGTGATTGCTGTTCGTATTGGACCAGGGTAGTTTTTCCTGACAACACGTCGCCAATTAATTGTGGTGCTGGACCACCGGGCATAATAAGCGGTTCTGCATCGGTCCATTTACTCTTGATCTCAGATATCTCGTCGCTCGTAAATGGTCGTTTCCGCAGCATGAACAACATCTGCGCGGGATTATCGGTGCTCGCTCTTCTTTCCATAAGCGTGACGATTCGCTGAGCTGCCGCCTCGGCCCCAAGGTTTGAAACCGAATTAGACACCAGGCGAGGAACGTCGGAATCCCAGCGAAGAATCACCAGCATGCCATTGTCGGTAAGATGATTGTAGTAGTCGCGAAATGCTTCCGCCGTGTAAAGGTAGTTTTCAGAAAGCGACAAACCTCCCGAAGCGACAGATGCCCATGAATCGACGAAGCCCATTAGAATAACGTCAAACTTTCGATCCGTGCGGCTAATAAAGTTGCGACCTTCGCTTTGAATAGCCTCGACATCAGGTCGATCGTAAAGGTTCGCCGCGCGTGGTCCATAGTTCCTGACGAACTTCAACATCAAAGGGTTCATCTCGACCGCGGTCACTTTTCGAGCCCCCGAGGCTAACGCCGCCACTACGTCTGGACCTCCTCCGGGACCAATAATCAAGGTATCGGCATTCGGGACAAGTCGGAATGGAAGCGCTCGATATGAGTCTTTCAGATCTTTCGCGTTCTCAATCTTGCCATCCCATTCACGCACCCCGGTCCATGCGTCTGAATCAATAAAGAGACGAGCGAGCTCACTGCGATCGATACCTTCAACCGCGTCAATTCGCGAGTAGGCGTTCCAACCAGTTTGCGTGATTCTCGCACCGGGTGCCGCGTCCATCTGACGACGCATCGCTTTGGTTGTGCCCGGTACAACTCGTAAGACACCAAACTGATATGCTGCGATTGCGGAGCTAACTGTCAGCAATAGCGCAACGACAGCCACCGCACGGATAGCCGCCGCAGAACTGGCCTTGTTTGCCTGATCTGTCGCCAGTAAAAATGCGGCGAGGGCGGGAAAAACAGCGCCCGTTAATAACGCTGATTCTCCACCGAGCCAGTGCAACAGCAAAGTCACCAGGACGGCGCCGATTGCTGCGCCGATCAGATCAGCAAAATAAAGCGAACCTGCTTCTGCTCGATGAAGTGCGAAGACAATTGAAAGCGCCATTCCAGCAAGAAAGAACGGAACGAGCGGAGCCAGGAAATAGAGTGGCAGTCTGTCGATCTCAAAAGGAAATCGACCCAACAACCATAAACAAGACGGGATCGCGATTGCATAAAGTGCGGTTACGAGTGCCGCCGAGTTTATTGTGAGCGCCATTCTTCGCTTTAACAGGTGAACAGTAAATCCACCAAGTCCCCATCCAAGCAAGGCGACCGACACGGCGACGAAGGCAAAGTGATACCAGACGCTGGCTGAATAAATACGAGTTAGACCAACTTCCAGTACAAGTCCAGATAGAGTGATGAGAAAAACGCTCAGGCGTGTACGCATATGGGGGAGTAGTTAAGGCGAAAGCAGTTGACTACGTCAAGTTGAAATTTGGTGTTGAGCTGACGACGTTGAATGTCCGATAAGCTTTAGCTTGTCGGATCACTTCGTAAATGTGCTTAGTTTGTTCAGGACCGACAAGCTAAAGCATGTCGGACATTTGAGGGGTTGATCCGAACTCTTCAATGCCATCCTGGATACCATAAGGGAACAGAGTGTACATCGACTTAGAATTGTGAGACATTCCGTCGGCCATCGCAGCCAGAAAAAGAAGTACGATACCCATCACGGCGCTACCAATCAACGAGACGATGAGGACCACCCAGCGACTAGAGGTCATGCCAGGGATTGTAGCACTTGAATTTCCTGTCTGAGTATTCCTTTGTTCTTCGCTAAAATTCCTTTTTCATTCGTAATTGCGCCCCGTTCAGCCACTATGAAGTTTTAATGGCTTTCCGCTACCGACCTTTTGCACTTAATATCTCAAGGCAACAAACGACGTAGAATCGCATGGCGTTTTTGCTTAGTTGAAACTTTAATGGACGAACAGCAAAACACTTCAGAACCCACCGTTATGTCGCCGGACCGATGGCAACAGGTCAAAGAGATCTTCAGATCGGCACTTGAAGTTCCACCAAACGATCTATCCGGGTTCCTTGCTGTTGCATGTGGCGACGATCAAGAACTTAAGCGGGAGATAGTTTCTCTGATTAAGGCGCACCAACGAGACGGAAGCTTTATCGACTCACCAGTGTTCAGAGAGGCGGCACAACTATTTGAAAATATCGAGCAGTTAAATGAAGGAGACGTGATCGGGCATTATGAAATCTTGTCGCTTCTGGGAAAGGGCGGTATGGGCGAGGTTTATCTTGCTCGCGACGTAAATCTGGGACGCCGTGTGGCACTCAAGTTCTTGTCCCCGGAATTCAAGAAGAACTCCGATCGCGTCAATCGCTTCGAACAAGAGGCTCGCTCAGCTTCTGCTTTAAACCATCCCAACATCCTAACAATCCACGAAATAGGAGAAGTAGACGGCCGTCGTTTCATAGCGACGGAGTTCATCGAAGGTGAAAATTTAAGAACACGATTACGCAGTGGCGCACTGTCTGTGATGGACACCTTGAATATCGGCGAGCAAATTGCCTCGGCTCTAAGTGCGGCGCATGATAACGGGATCGTTCACCGTGATATCAAACCCGAAAACATCATGCTGCGACCAGACGGATACGTGAAGGTTCTCGATTTTGGCCTCGCAAAACTCACTGATCGCACATCCAGTCCTGACGAACCCACTCTCGCACTAGTCAAGACCGCAACCGGTGTCATCATGGGTACGACCCCATTTATGTCGCCGGAACAAACTCGAGGGTTGAAGACTGATGCTCGAACAGATATTTGGAGTCTGGGTGCAGTGTTGTATGAGATGGTGACCGGTAAGGCCGCTTTCAGTGGCGCGACACCGAGTGATGTCGTGGCGTCCGTACTCGAACGCGAACCACCCCCCATCAGCGAGGTTATTGACTCCGCACCATTAGAATTGCAAAGGATCATAAAAAAAGCGCTAAGGAAAAATCTTGATGAGCGTTACCAGGCGGCAAAAGAGCTGCAGTCTGACTTAAAGGCTCTAAAACAAGATCTGACGAGCGGCCCAGCGACAGTTACGTCGGCCAGTAAGATCAGTAAGGAAACCAATTTTCGAAAGTTTGCGATGGCGGTAATACCGGCGATTCTTCTCCTGGGCGTCGTGGTGTTTGTTGTTTACAAGTTTGCTGGTCCAAAAGT
>DASROI010000011.1:0-3638 GCA_035646955.1 Pyrinomonadaceae bacterium | reverse complement strand
ATTTGCGTCCGTGAGGGTCAACAGATCTCTCGGTGCCCCAAATCTCAAAAACCAAAGCCCAAAATTGGCTTTGCACAAAAAGTAACATGCCAACAGTACAGTACCGCGAGCGAAGCGACCGGATGGCACACTCAACGAACCAAACATCAGAATTTAGCACTACTGCCCCAACGTTGATCGACTCTTTGTCTGTATCTTGTTGGATCTGATCGAGTTAACTCCAAATCAGGTCGGGATCGATTTCAATTTAGTGCGACCAAGCCAGCCGGGTTTTCTTACTGGCAAAACCTTAAAATGAGTTACAGGTCATTTATTCGCCAAAACTCGGACACGATGTGCAATTACGGCGGCGGTAGTCTACACATTGCGGTCCGTGGCAGTTCTGATCTTATGTTGAAAACCCTGAATCTTTCTAAGCTTTGCAACCGCGATCTACAAACACCAACGGAGTACTGTTGCTAAGTCACTGAGTCAGTTCGACTAACGTTGGGACAGTAGTGAGAGCTTAGGTGTAATGTCGAGTGTGCCATTCGGTCGCTTCGCTCGACATACTGTACTGATCGCTCTACATTCACCAAGATTAGAGTTTTTGTGCAAAGCCCCCAAAATTCAGTAAGGGACTGTAGCTTAGTTGGATCCAAAGCGCTGCACTGTCGATGCAGAGACCGCGAGTTCAAATCTCGTCAGTCCCGCCAACTTTCCCATGCGTCAGTAGCTAAACTGGTTAAAGCACCTGCCCCTTAAGCAGGGGACTGTGAGTTCGAGTCTCACTTGGCGCACCACAAGATCAAAAACCAAAGTTCAAAGATCAAAATGCAATAAACTAGAAAGGAGGTGATTCATGCCTTACGAAAAGCTACAACTAGGTGATGCTCAAAAAGATATTCTTTCATGGGCCAACCACGAATTCAGTCTTGAAGAGCAATCAATGCTTCGCAATGTTTCGCGTCTGCCGTGTTTGTTCAAGCACGTCGCCTTGATGCCTGACGCTCACCTGGGCAAAGGCAGCATGGTGGGTTCGGTGGTTGCTACCAAAGAAGCGGTTATTCCGGCCACGGTGGGCGTCGACATTGGCTGCGGAATGATGGCAGTCAAAACGCCATTCAAGAGCGGAATTCTCGACGGTAAGTTGAAAGAACTTCGCTTGCAGATCGAGGAAACAATTCCTACCGGCTTCAGCGCTTACCAGGAGTCGGTAGATGAATCGTCCTACTGGGATGGCTGGAACGACTTCAAAGACCTGCATGAAGGCGTCCGCGATCGCAAGGCAAAGGCGATGAAGCAACTGGGAACTCTCGGTGGTGGTAATCACTTCATTGAAGTCTGTCTGGATACGGAGATGCACGTGTGGTTGATGCTGCACTCCGGATCTCGCAACATCGGGAAGGAACTGGCGGAGCGTCACATTTCTACAGCCAAGAGTTTGTGGCGTTTGAACGAATTGCCGGCCCCAGACCTTGCCTACTTCATTTATGGTACGCCGGAATTTGAGGCTTACTGGAAAGATTTGAAGTGGGCCCAGGGCTACGCGATGAAGAACCGCGAGATAATGATGACTCGTCTGTTGAAGGTATTCAACAAGATGTTCAATCATCGTCAGGCGTTCAAACCGGAGCTGGCAGTTAACTGTCATCACAACTATGTCGCGCTCGAAAAGCATTACGGTGAAGATGTTTTCGTCACCCGCAAGGGCGCGATCAATGCGGCAATAGGCTCGTATGGAATCATTCCTGGTTCGATGGGCGCAAAGTCGTTCATCGTAAAGGGACGCGGATTGGCTGAAAGTTTCAACTCTTGTTCCCACGGGGCAGGACGCAAACTTTCCCGCGGTGCGGCTAAGCGAGCGTTTACGAAGGAAGATCTCGAGCGTCAGACAGCTGGCGTTGAGTGTCGCAAGGACGTAGGCGTTTTGGACGAAATTCCGGGCGCTTACAAATCAATTGAGCAAGTGATGAAGAACCAGGAAGATCTGGTTGAAGTCGTCGCTGAACTCAAGCAAGTAGTCTGCGTGAAGGGATAGCCTTGGAGTGCGCCGGCCAGGCGGCGCTTTTTGGGGCTACTAAATTCAAACTCCTCACTTAGATCCCTCATTTAACAAATCAAATAGGTCCTATACGTCCTATAGGTCCTATTACTCCCAATAAACCAAACACCAACTCCCCTCAGAAAGGAGGTGCCGAATGGCACTTGATGGACGAGTGTTACTACTCAATCAAACCTACGAACCGCTCGGCACCGTCAGTGTTGCACGAGCGGTGATCATGACGTTGAAGAACACAGTGACGGTCGAAGAGAATGACGGTGCTCGAGTGCTGCGCTCAGCGCATGCAGAGTTTCCGATACCGTCGGTGATTCGGCGTCGCACTTACATCAACATTCGCCGTCGTCGTGAGGCGTCGGGCATGAAGCGCATGCGGATCTACATGCGTGACAAATACCGGTGCCAGTATTGCGCAGCGCGAAAGAGTGTCAACGATCTAACACTCGATCACATTCTGCCGCGTTCGCGAGGTGGCGATAACTCACCCGTGAATATTGTTACGGCTTGCGTGCCCTGCAACAACCGGAAGGGCAATCGCACACCCGACGAGGCACGAATGCCATTGCTTACCACGCAAACTGCGCTACGGGTAAAGCTCGAGCGTGTGGTGCTTTGCCACTATGCCGAAGCGCGCTCCGAGTGGCGCAAGTACCTTTTCATGGACATGCACGACGATCGCGATATTAGGGAGAAAGTCGTGCGCGAACAAAAGAAAGGGTGATGCTCTCTCGTCTCGGCGTCTCTCTGCGATCTCTAGTCGTGCCTATACAAGCTCGGCTTATGCAACGCACAGTGACGCAGAGACAGAGAGAGTCAATTACAAGCGGTGAATCGGAAATGAAGATTGAAAATGATCAATGACCAATGAGAAATAACTTCTTTATCGGGGCGTGACTCATCCCAACAGAATGTCCGACTGTTTGGGACCGTGGAGTTCCAAGAGGCATGCCGGCCTCACGCCCCGTCCAAACTTGCTGAGAGTGACGAAGGCCAGAGCACAAAGCACAAATCACAAATTGTGGCGTAGCTAAGTTGGTAAAGCGCCGGACTGTTAATCCGGTCATCGAAGGTTCGAGTCCTTCCGCCACAGCCAGATCATTGGTCATTGGTCATTTGAGATTGATCAATCACCAACCTGCTGACCCGGAGCTCGAGTGACAGAGCGGCGGCCTTTTAAGCCGTAAGGTGCGGGTTTAAGTCCCGTCGGGTCAACCAACTAGTTTACGAACCATGGTTCCTCACCGCGGTGTCCAAGAGTAAATGCCCTGCAATACGGTTCCGCGAGCGAAGCGACCCGATGGCACATTCGATTTTGGACCTGAATTCAGATGATCGTGCGCGTTGACTTCATCATCCGGTCGCTTCGCTCGCGGTACCGTAAGAGTGGCCAACATGATCAGAACATAGAGCAGGGCTTTATCCGGGGTATAGCTCAATTGGCAGAGCAGCCGCCTTATAAGCGGTGTTAGCGCCAGATAAGCGCAAGGCTCTGGGTTCGAGTCCCAGTACCCCGAAATTCCGGGATGGTGTAAGCGGGCAGCACGTTGGACTTTGAATCCAAAGATGAAGGTTCGACTCCTTCTCCCGGAGCCATCAG
>DASROI010000010.1:0-3066 GCA_035646955.1 Pyrinomonadaceae bacterium | reverse complement strand
TGGTCGGACTTGGTCTTGCATGGCTCGGAATGAAGTTGATGCTGACGGTTATTCCGAACTTGCCCCGGCTCGATCAAGTTCGACTCGATTATAGGGTGTTGGCATTTACTTTTGTTCTGTCAGTCATCACATGTCTCGTGTTCGGCCTGGTGCCAGCCCTTCATGCGTCGAAACCAGATTTGAACCGGGCACTCGAACAGAGCGGACGCACCTCTGGACCGGGAGCGGCCCGCACACGCCTCCGCCAGGCGCTGGTTGTTTTCCAGGTCAGTATGGCGGTGATGCTCGTGATAGGCGCAGGATTGCTTATCAAGAGTTTTTGGTTATTGCAAAAGGTTGATCCGGGATTCAAGCCTGACAGTATTCTCTCGGTAGGCGTCACGCTGCCGGCAAAATATTCCGAACCGGCCAAAGTCAATGACTTCTTCAATCGGCTAATTCAAAACGTCTCGACGTTACCAGGCGTCAAGGATGTGAGCATAGCTTACGATCAACCTCTCGAGGCGAGCTGGGTTGATTCTTTTGAGATCGAAGGTAGAGTGAAGGCTCCTGAAATTGACTCGATGTCGGCGAATTTCAATCCGGTAAGCCCTGACTATTTTCAGACAGTGGGCGCCAAGATAATTGGTGGTCGGGAGTTTACGGCGCAGGACGATCAGGACCATCCGGGCGTAGCTATCGTCAACCAGGCTTTTGTCCGCCAATACTTTCCGAATGAGCAAGCGCTCGGTCGAATAATCAAACCAAGTCCTCCGGCAAGAATCTGGAAACGGGAGCGCCTGACGTCGTTCGAGATAGTAGGCATAGTGCGCGATGTTAAATCCGCCGGGTTAAAAGCCGACACAGACCCGGCTTACTACCTTCCAGCGGCTCAAGCTCCGTTGGGCGATATGGTTGTGCTGGTCCATACCGAATCAGAGCCCACTTCGCTAATTTCGGCAGTGAGACGTGCTGTTCTCGAGATCGATCCGAATCAACCGATTTCAAACATCAACACCCTCGACAATATTGTGTCGACCAGCATAGCCCAACCACGACTAAACATGTTGCTGATGGGTTTGTTCGGCGCGCTTGCCCTGGTTCTGGCTGCCGTAGGAATTTATGGATTGCTATCGTATGCCGTGACCCAGCGCACCCAGGAATTGGGAATAAGAATGGCGCTGGGAGCCCAGGGCAATGATGTATTAGGTCTAATCCTCAAACAGGGAATGACCCTCGCTCTAATTGGCGAGGCACTGGGTTTGATCGGAGCCTTTGCGCTAACTCGATTTATCCAAACGCTACTCTTTGGGGTTACTCCTACCGACGCGACTATCTTCGTTGCAGTAGTCGGTATCCTGACGTCTATAGCATTGCTCGCGTGCTATTTCCCTGCACGCCGGGCCACCCGAGTCGATCCCTTAATCGCCCTCCGCTACGAATAGCTCGTGTTGGGCCCACCAGAAGTCTAACCTGGGAGAACGATGATGCAGACAATATGGCAAGACGTGCGATATGGCATAAGGATGTTGTTGAAGAATCCAGGCGTCACGTCGATTGTGATACTTGCGCTAGCTCTGGGTATCGGAGCGAATACTGCTATCTTCAGCGTCGTTAACGCAGTTCTGCTTCGTCCGCTCCCTTATCAAGACTCAGACCAACTTGTATTTTTGAACGAAAAAAGCGCTGTACTCGACGAGATGTCGATCTCCTATCCTAATTTTCTGGATTGGCGTTCACAGAACACCACGTTTGAACGGATCGCGGTATTCAATCGTGGCAGCTACAACCTAACAGGTTTGGGAGAAGCGGAACGTATTGTTGCCGCGCAAGCATCTGCAGATCTGTTTCCAATACTTAGAGTAAACGCTGCGCTGGGACGAGTGTTTACAAATGAGGAAGATAAGCCCGGTGGTCCACCCGTAGTCGTGCTGAGTCACGCATTATGGCAGCGTCGTTTTGGCGGCCAAGCCAGCATTTTGAATCAGCCAATTACTCTAAACGGCAAAAGCTATACGGTTATCGGGGTGATGCCTGCCGATTACTTCTATCCAAGTCGCGCCGAGATGTGGGTGCCCGTTGGTCAACTTTCGGATCAACCAGGATGGCAAAATCGGGGCAATCACCCTGGTTTGTACGGTCTTGCCCGACTAAAGCCGGGCGCTACCCTCGCACAAGCTGAAGCTGATATGGAGCGGGTTGCCCTTAATCTCGAAAAACAGTATCCAGATTCGAACACGGGTAATCGAGTTCGCCTACGCTCAATGATGGAGGTGTACGTTGTTGATGTTCGTCGCGCACTCTGGGTGATATTTGCAGCCGTTGGCTTTGTGCTCTTAATTGCCTGCGCCAACATTGCAAACCTTTTGCTCGCACGCGCAACCGCTCGTCGGAAAGAGATGGCTATACGTTCAGCGATGGGAGCCGGACGTTGGCGTATCGCCCGACAATTATTGACGGAGAGCGTGTTGCTTTCAATTGTTGGGGGTTCAATCGGATTGTTATTGGCGAGGTGGGGTGTGCAACTCATCTTGTATATAAGTCCGGACGCTATTCCTCGTTCGCGAGAAATTGGTCTCAACTGGCAAGTGCTGGTATTTACACTGGCCGTGTCGGCGGTTACCGGAATTCTGTTTGGCATCGTGCCCGCGCTTCAGGCGGGACAAGTCGATGTGCAGGAAACTTTAAAGGAAACCGGACGTGGCGCCAGCGGGCGTAATTTGTTGCGCAGCTCGCTAGTAGTGGTTGAAGTTGCTACGACAATCGTGCTGCTGATCGGCGCTGGTCTGATGATTCGAAGTTTCTATCTGCTCTACAAAGTTAACCCCGGTTTCTCTTATGAACACCTGACGACCTTCAACATTTCATTGCCGGAAAAAAAGTATTCATCATCAGAGCAGAAAGCCGCATTTTATGATCGTCTATTCGAGAACATGAGATCCTTGCCTGGTGTGGAAACTGTCGCTGCCGCCTCAGGATTGCCGCTGGGCAACAACGGCTGGCAAACATCTTTTACGATCGATGGACAGCCTCCGCCGCCTCGGGAACGAGTACCGCTCATGGAAGCATGTTTGGTGACCCCCGATT
>DASROI010000009.1:0-4971 GCA_035646955.1 Pyrinomonadaceae bacterium | reverse complement strand
TGCTGGTGGTGGAGGTGGTGCCTGGGTCAATCGTCGTGGCTGGTGATTCGACGATTCTCGTAACCAATCAACGACGAAACTAATTTCGGAATGAAGGGTTCGTGGATGGGCTCGCTCGTCTATAACGTTCCGGCCAGCAAGGTCGATCTCTATCGCGGCTGTGACATCGTCGTACGGTCAGATGATGTAACCGAGCTGGCGGCTGCTCTTTTACGTTGTGATCCGTCGAAGGTGCGCTTTATTCAGTTGCTTGCCACGCCGGCAGATACTAGCGCACTCGAAGGCTCGTTTTATTCATTGCCGCTTGAGATTCATCTAAGCGATCCGGCGAACCAATACACAAGGCTCTACGATTACGCAAATCTTTTGGACTCTCATCCAATCCGAGTATCACTTAAACTCGCACCAGGCTTTAGTAAGGCAGTCAAACTCGCAGTTTCGCTAAATTTTCCGGTCAAGTTAGAGCTGGACCATCCTGACGCGGAACTGATCGCAGAGTTGGGGTCTGTGCTGGATCTATATCTCCATCGAGGAAACGTCCGGCAACCAATTGAACCATTTCACAGCCTGTTACTTTCGTTTTGTCGCGACGAGCCAGTCTCTCTCTGGCAAATTGCTGAAGAGGATCCATCTCAAGTCTGCTTTGTTACCGAGGGTGGCGAAGAGACGATCTCCGAGCGCTTTATCGATCAGAAAGAATTGCAGCCCATTCGATACGCGGAGCTTTTCCAACAACAAGCATCCAGCTCAGTCGAGTGTTCCGGTTGCGCCTTTTATGGTCGGTGTCGTGGTTACTTTAAATGGCCCGACATTGAATACGACTGCGCAGGCGTAAAGCAAATCTTTGCGACCCTCGAGTCGTCAGCGAAAGAGTTGCAACAGGATCTCGCGGCGTTTCACGAGATGGAGGTACAGATGCAATCATGATGGGTAATCACTTTTCGATCATTCTGCTTCCCACCAATAAATGTAACGTCAACTGCGAGTATTGTTTTGAAGATAAGACTGATGATCGGATGAGTCTCGTTCAGTTGTCTGATGTTATCAATAAGGCCCTCGACCACATGGAAAGGGCCAATATCGCAGCGCTCACGATTCACTGGCAGGGCGGTGAAATAATGACGATGCCGGTCGAATGGTTCGAGCGCGCATACGATCTGATCCAGAATGCCGCCGCCAGCCGTGGCAAATTAATTGACCACGGTTTGCAGTCAAACATGATCGGATATAACTCTCGTTGGAATCCCATCATCGAGCGCATGTTTGATAATAGTGTCGGCACTTCGATGGATTTTCCGAATGTTCACCGGAAACTTTTCAACGGCTCTTCAACCGATTACACACGGATCTGGAACTACAACGTACAAACCGCACTCGATGCCGGTATTAGGATAGGGGTAATCGCCGTTCCGAATCAGGCGACACTCGACACTGGCGCCGAAAAATTCTACTCATACTTTGTTGATGAAGTCGGGATCAATAGCTTTCAAGTCAATACGCCCTTTCCGGGAGGAGAACAGAACGACACCAAACGGTCGTTAGGCCTGGATGTGGACCAACTCGGCCAATTTTTTGCTGACCTGACAGATGTCTGGCTCGAGCGAGGTTATGGAACAGTTGCGCTGGGGCCAATCGATGAGCTAATCAAAACATTCACGGACGCGAGCGGTAGTTTGCCGTGCATCTGGCAGTCAAACTGCGCCGATGAATTTATCTCGATTGATGCGCGCGGCTTCGTGGCCCAATGTGATTGTTGGGTGACCAGTTATCCTGAATACTTTTTTGGGAATATTTACGAAACAGATAATTTGACCAGGATGCTGGCTGAAAGTCGTGCGCGGCGGAAATTTGTCGAGCGTCCAGCGATGGTTATTCCACAGGATTGCATTGAGTGCGAATATTTATCTCTCTGTCATGGCGGCTGTCCGGTACGCACTTTTACATTCAGTGGTACGATGTTCGAAAAGGATCCGTACTGCCACGTCTATCTGGCAATGTTCCGTAAAGCCGAAGAGGTGGCGGCTAAGTTGTCGGGTCAACGAGCTCGACCGGGATACAAATTCATACCTAAAGGATTGGCTGATAAACGAAATTCGGCGGTCCAAATCGACGGCCCGCCATTTCCAGGGCGACTGAACCTGGTCCAAATCGAAAGACGGTAAAGACTACAAACGGCCACTTTCGTCAGCGAAAGGAAACCCCGATGCCGATAATAAGTCTGATCCTGCTAGGCCTTCTCGTGGGCATGGCTGGTAAGTTGTTGATGCCGGGTAAAGATCCCGGCGGCTTTGTCGTAACAATACTTTTGGGAATTGCAGGAGCCTTCGTCGGAGCTTTCATCGCAAGCTACATACCGATCGCTACCGGATGGTTTCCCAGCTTTGCGATGGCCATCACTGGAGCAGTGCTTCTGCTCGCGGCGTACCGAGTTATCAGAGGTACCACGACTTCCAGCAGTTGAGGGCCGAGCCAAAGAAACGGAAGGACAAATCTCGTGACCCTCGTAGCTCTTATTCTGCTTGTTCTCAAGATAAGCATAATACTCAGCGTACTAGCGATCGGGTTGAAAGAGACCTTTGCTGACGCGACCTTTCTGTTTCGCGCACCAGGACATTTGGCCCGCGCGATTCTGGCGATGTACGTGATCATGCCGATCGTCGCGCTCGTGATCGCGTATTCGTTCAACCTCCATCCGGCAGTTAAGATTGCTCTGGTGGTGCTATCGGTTTCGCCAATACCTCCTATCCTTCCCAATAGAGCGTTCAAGGCCGGTGGAAAAACAAATTATACGATCGGGTTGCTGGTGGCTACTGCGCTGCTGGCTATTGTTTTCATCCCAATTATCCTGGAAGTATTTGAACGAGTTACTCTGATACCGCTGGGTATCACCATTAATTCGATTGCAAGTCGAGTGTTGGCAACGATCGTAGTTCCGCTTTTGCTTGGCATTCTGATTCGCGCTTTTCTTCCGAAAATTGCCGAGCGCGTCGCCAGACCTTTAAGCCTCATTGGTGCAGTGCTACTGCTTTTGGGTTTTCTTCCAGTACTTTTTGGTTCACTGCGCGCAATCTGGTCTTTGATCGGTGATGGCACTGTGGTTAGCCTGGCTGCGTTCGCTTTGATAGGGATCCTGGTTGGTCATCTTCTAGGCGGACCAGAATCAGAAGACAGGCCGGTGTTAGCGCTGGCAACTTCTACACGTCATCCCGCAATCGCTCTTGCGATTGCTAATGCGAATTTTCCCGATCAAAAACTCGCTGCTCCAGCCGTCCTTCTTTATCTGCTTTTGAGCACCATTCTTGCAGCTCCGTATCTAAATTGGATTAAGGGAAAAGACGCTCGGACAGCGGCTGAGAAAAAACAGGTCGTCGCCTGAACCCACTCTACCTGACATTCCTACCCCAAAATACAAAGTCCACCCGATTATTTATCAATCTCAGGTTTCTTACGCTGTAGTTACTGGTTCTGGTGGCCGGCAAAGGATGGCCCGACTTAGACCGGGCTTGCACTGCAGGCTTCAACGCTTTATCGACAGAACAGCCGATAGACAGCTTCAGTGTCCAAGGTGTCTCAGTTTTCACAACTGAAACCTTGTGAACGCGGAATCAGCCCCCACTCCTTGACGCTAAAGGGGCAGATGTCCTGGAGACAATTGTACCGAGCTCTAAGAAGAAGCAATTCGGAAGAGTGCTCGTGCCAGGAGCTGGTTCCGCGTTAGGTCCTGAGCTATCCCGGAGAACATATCAAATGAATAGATCTCGAGCGCTATTGTTGTTGACTATTTTCTTTGTGGTCCAGGTGAATACCAGGGCGGACCAGGTGACATTGAAGAATGGCGACAAAGTATCGGGAACAGTAATCAAGGCTACTTTGAAGCCGGGGTTGCTCGAGCAATGGACTGGAGGCGCAGACTTCGGGGTAGCGCTGACTAAAGGTAATTCTGATACGACGAATCTAGCCTTGGGTTTGGCGCTGACTCGAGAAACTTTGAATGATGAGACCAACGTGTACGGAGCTTCGATCTACAACCGCGACAATACGAATGGTGTATCGCGAACCTTTGCCAACACAATCCGTTTTGGAGTCAGGTACGATCGCAATTTTAACAAGCGATGGTTTGGTTACGGCTTTACAGATCTGGAAAGAAACGGACTGCAGGATCTGAACTTGCGCTGGGTACTCGACCTGTCGGACACGGGTGAGTACCGCGTCAATTTTGATACTTCGTTGGTTACGGATGTTACTAAGCGAATTGCGTGGCAACTGACCCTGAGTGACCGCTACTTGTCTAATCCGCCGCCGGGTCTCAAACAGAATGATCTTTTGCTTACTACGGGAATAAGGCTGAAGCTGGGGATTCTGAAATAAATGTTGAGAATTGCTTCAATACCGAGGCCTGCTAAACCAGCTACGAAAGAGTTGGTCTGGTCCACGCATACCGCGGACGGCTGGGAAATTCTTTTTTACCGGATCGGCCAAACCTGGGAGGCCTGCTTCTTTCGGTGGGCCGAACATCACGAGCACGCAGTAGGTTCTTCAAAGGCAGAATTGCGAGCCACCGTGGAACGGAGAATTCGGATACTCAAATCCCGTAATCAAAGGACCACGAAATGGCGCAAACCTCACCAGTGACTCGCATCTGAAAGAACCGGGAAGCTGCAGATTCTCACGATGAGTTTCGCAATCTCTTGCCCGGGGTGTAGTGGTTCAGACTGTCTTTGGTATCTCATTTCACCCGGGATTCGGCCCGGTGCGGATGGGCCACATTTCGTAATCGTAATTTATCGGATAGTGAGACCTTAGTATGGATTTCAGGAATACCTGACGTAAGGAAGTAGTGGCCTTGAGCGATTCTGCCCCAACGTCTACGGAACTAGCAGTCGACCGCACGAGGATGGCCCATGACCGAACTTTGATGGCCTGGGTGCGCACAGCTACCGCACTGATCAGTTTTGGATTCACCATCTACAA
>DASROI010000008.1:0-7221 GCA_035646955.1 Pyrinomonadaceae bacterium | reverse complement strand
CGCCTGGACCACCTCGCGGTTTCCATTCTGGACGGCAAATTCGATCGCTGTGTTCCCGGTTGCTGAATCGCGAACGTTAACGTTCTTATGACTTAGTAGTAGGGAATTCAACTCGTCCAGATCGTCCTCTTGAGCGGCTCGAACCAGGGGTTCGGTAGCAAACCTGATGGAGGCCCCGCCCTGGAGTTCGAAGACTTCACTTACTCCTTCGATGGTTTCATTGATGGTTTGAATGCTGAGAGTTTGGTCAATCCGATTGTCGTCGTTCTCGCGCAGGACGATGTTTGGAATCTCTGCGGCTGCAAAACCGCGAGCTTCGACTCTGAGGTTGTAGCTGCCTACGTCGAGACCTGTAAAAACGTATTCTCCGGCATTGTTAGTAATGGATAGTGCGTATTTTCCAGATTCGTTACCAGCAAGTTTGACGGTGGCGCCACCGATAGTCGCTGAGTTTGGATCGAAAATGACACCACGGATAATTCCCGTCCCGTTAGAGTGCCTGCTCGTCGCCGATTCCCTTGAGATGGTAGTTATCGGCACAGCTTGTGGATTGGCAATTCTCATCGGAGCGCCGATTGCCGTTTGAGAGGGTTAGGCCGGCACTGAAGGCGGTTCCAGTTAGAACCGAAGTGCGTCGTGCAATCTGATGAAGAAGGCTTGGTGGAGCTGGAATGGGTTTTGGTGCTGTGTATCTGACGCAGAGTCGATCACCTGACTTTCTGAGCAAGCGATTGAATTGTTTCTCATTGAATTGTGAAATCTCGTGAACATTCAGTTGACAATGCTGGCAGAAGCGAACCTGAGCTGTGCCAATCATGGAATCCCAATCGGCTGTACACGGTGAGTTGATTTGAGGAGGATCAAGAGAGCGTTGCGTGGACATTTGGTTAACTCCTTTACTTCATTGCTTCGTGCAAGGTCGCAACCCTTTCAGGGTTGCAATTCCCAGCAAAGACTTTGTTCGTCCCAGGGTTGCCAAAGCTCAACCCTGGGCTGAAATTGGCCAACACCTTCGGTGTAAGCCTAGGATCAAAGACTAAGATCAAAGACCAAAGACCAAAGACCACGGATGGACACTGACAGGTTTTTCGATCGCGTCACTATATTCTGAACCAAGTGCCGTGACGCGTTGTTTACCGTCTCTAATCGAGCTTTGCGCTTGAAAATTGAACGTCTTAATGGCCGAATCACCCGCGGCAATCTGCGTCTTAGTTTGGTTTGGACCATCAATTGTGAACCATGACTCTGGTTTTAGTTCGAGGTTAACGGTCTGATTTCTATCCAGGTAATTTCGCAAGACGACCGGCAGTGAGATCCGGTCGCCTTGCGTCAAAACTCGAGGTGGATCGAGTTCGGCAAAGAACGGCTGGAAGGCCCGGATTTCAGTCTCGGCTGTACCAATTTCTCCATCTTCAGTTGAGCCTATGACTGCCATTTTCCAGGTCGTGATGTTATCGGCGAGTTTGAAGTCGAGTTGCGCTCGACCTTGCTTATCGGTGGTGAGTTCCGGTTGCCAGAGTAGGGTTTCCGGGAAGAAACCGCGGATGCGTGGGGTGGACAGAAGTTGTTTGGGGGCGGAGCCTCCCTTCTTGACGGTGAGAGAAATTTTAGTTTGGTCTTAGCCTCGTCGACGCGAAGGTCGTAGCGCGCTCGCGTGGACTGGACGAAAAAGAGCGCACCTAGAGACAGGCACAACAGAGAGAGAAGCCATCGCCGGCTCATTGTTAGCCTCCGAGCACAGTCCGGCTTCGGTCAAATGAACAGACTTCGACAGCCGGAAAGAAGGTATTTTTCTTTACCCTGGTCTACTACTGCCTAAATTTTGGTCTGGTTGTGGGCCCTGGGGAGGCGCTCCACATTGAACTTACAACGCTCAGATGCAAGCGGTCCTGCACAGCGTTGTCGCGCGGCTACAAAAAAATGTATCTGAACAATTGTGTGAATCAGATTAGGCGAGGAGAGGAGACGCTCTTAGCTCTGCTGAAGCAGTACTATTGGATAATTATGAATTGAGCTTTGATAGGTTGTTAGGCAGACAGCTCTCTTAATTACTAATTACCGAATCTCAATTAGTGATTCTCACCTGGAAAGACTTAACTTCGCGCGCGCATCAGTTGTTTCATAAATCTCTTCGCAACCTTTCCGGCGACGGTTCCTCCTAACGAGCTGAGCTTTCCACTTGCAACAACTACATTTGTCGCAGCGCTAACAGCTGTGAAGACATACATCGTAAACAGGTCATGATGTACTTCGAGGATGATGTCTGCCTCGTTTACATCGCGAGTGATCAAAAGTCCTGCTTGTTGAAATTCCGGACGCTTGCGCAATTTATCTTCGATCACTGAAACGCCAACGAGGAGTGACGACGATTTTACGTAGATGAATTTCGCTCTTCGTAAAATTGTGTTTGGATTTGGTGCCTCATCTTGTTTCTGAAGAAATGCGGCGTGACTGTTCTTGCTTGTAGCGGCAACTACAGTAGCGGAAAGGACCATTGCCGAAACAAGTATAAGGCGAAAGAGTTGGGAGATGAGTTTCATAAGCCCGAATGTATGCATTCTGGATCGTGGTGTGGTTTGTGGTTGTGACAGTTTAAGGATTGTCTGATTGGGCGGGCAGAGTTCTCCCGCAGAGGCGGATACGCGGAGGAACTAGGGTTGTTGGTGCATTGCCTGGGCGATGTTGGCGGCGACGCGGGCGTTATTTTCAAGGAGGGCGACGTTGGCTCGGAGCGTGGCGCCTGCGCTATGTTCTGACATCTGGGCCAGGAGATATGGAGTTAGATCTCGACCGTGAATTAAATTTCTGTCAGCCGCCGCAAGTGCGTGGTCCAATATTTCCTGTAGTTGTTTTGACGGCACTTCAAATTCCTCCGGGACGGGTACGCAGACCAGCAATGCAGAGGTGAGTTTGAGTTGCTGTTGCGTCAGGAAAAGTTGAGAGACTTCTCCGGGTGAGTTCACGCGAACATCCACAGGCAGCCCGTTGGTGCGCGAATAGAAGGCCGGCATTTCGTCACAGCCATAACCGATAACCGTGACCCCGTGAGTCTCGAGCCACTCTCGCGTCGCCGGCAAATCTAATACGATTTTGGCGCCTGAACACACTACCACGATTGGTGTGCGAGCCAATTCGGGTAAGTCGGCGGAAATGTCAGGCAATGAGCCTCGATGCACACCGCCAATTCCTCCAGTGGCGAATACTCGTATACCGGCACGTTGCGCGATCCAGCTGGTCGAAGCTACGGTGGTTGCGCCGTTCCATTTCTGAGTGACTGCTATTGGAAGATCCCTCGTACTAACTTTTCTAATGTTGCTGCCCTTTGCGAGTAGTTCTAGTTCGTCCTGGGTCAGCCCGACGCGTAGTCGGCCGCCGATGATTGCGACGGTCGCAGGCGAAGCACCCGCTGACTCAACTATCTCTTCGAGCTTGTTGGCGGTCGCGAGATTTATCGGAGCAGGCAAACCGTGAGAAATGACAGTGGATTCAAGAGCGACTACTGGTCCATTTGCACTCAACGCCGTGGCTATCTCTGGCGCTACCCTGAAATGTTGATTCATCAAAGCCTCTGAGTTAGTCCGTTAACGAGACTTACTTAACCTGCTAATTCTTTCGCAGCGGTTTTCTTCAAGGTGAAAATCGTTCCACCACCATCTCGCTTTTGCCATCTTATCTCTGCATCAATCAGTCCCGCACGAGCCCGCATGTTAGCAAGACCCCGCCCGTCGCTATTTCGACCCGGGAGTTCAAACAAGCGTCCATCATCTTCGATTTGGAGTTCAAAATCGCCCTCGGCCGGTGACATGACGAGCATCTTCACGTGTTTAGCTCCTGCGTGTCGCCAGATATTGCTCACTGCCTCTTGAACGATTCTATAGATTTGCATCTGCACACTTGGTGCAAGATCGCTTTGCTCCTCAAGCGACTCGTCGCAGTGGAACTCGTATTCAAATTGTTTCTCGGGAGGAGCATCCTGAACTGTGTGAGAGAGAGCAAATTCGAGTGCTGCGGCGAACCCCACATTTTGCAATACGGATGGACTCAGATCTTCGCAGATTCGTCGTACTTCTTGAGAGATAGACTCGATCTCTCCTCGCAGTGCTCTTGGATTTTCGCCATTCGTATCAAGTTGATCGGTAAGCAGAGCCAGGTGTCTTAGATCTGCGAGCGTCTGATCGTGAAGGTCTCTTGCTATCCTTCGACGCTCACGTTCAGCTTCGTTTGCAAGACTCAAACGAGCGCCTGCCAGTTCGGTGTTGGCTTCGACCAGCGCGGCACTGGTAGCAACTATTCGGCGACGCTCAAGAATGGCCCACAATAACGCCAGCAGAGCAAGTGCGAGCAAGATTGCAAGCGCAGTTGAAGTCCACGGGAAAGGCGCCCTGGCAATGATAAATGAGAAACTGAGCGGGGCCGAAGGAGTTAAGTCTTTGGTAAATGCCCGAGCTATTACGGTGTACTTGCCGGGCTTCAATCCTTCCATTGTGAACTGAGATTCGCGCGATAGTTTTTGTCTTACTGTCTTACCACCGGAGTCCGTAAGCGTGAATGCATACTGAAACTGTTCCGGGAATGTGCGACTACTGATTGCCGTAACATCCAGTAAGAGACTGTTTTGTGGATACTCGAGATTGAGCCCGCCCGGTAACTCTGAAGGAGAGTGGACTCGTTTGCTGAGAATTCGTGTGGCATATAGCGTTGGCTCCAGCGTGCCGGGTTCATATCTGGCTACTCCGCGGTTTGTGCCAATTAAAACGCTTCGCGGAGAAAGCAGCGGAAGAATCGTAAAAACATTTTGCGATGGCAGTCCCTGTTCTGAGTCGAGTTCTGAGTAGACTGGACCAACCACTGGATCCAACATGATGCGCAACATCCCATTACCGCGGGTGCCGCACCACACTTCGTTTCGCTTGTCGTTGTTCCCGCTGATTAGAAATCGAGCATCAATGTTTTGAACGATGAGCGAGCACTCCTGGCCCGGACTGCACAGAAAGACTCCGCTCGATGTACCGAACCAAAGTGAACCGTCGGCGGTCCTCGCCATCGCTCGAACGGCTGGGCCTTTTAACGCAGCGAATTTCTCTTCAGTCCGAATGTTAGAGCCATCCGACGAAAGCACACCGTCATTAGCTGTGCCGATTAATAAACGCTCATCGCCATCCGGTAAAAGGCTGATGACTTCGCGACTGGAGCCGTTGGGCCAATTCAGGCTGGTACGGCTACCGTCCAATTTTTCAACGCCGCGACCATAGATCGCGAAATAAGTAGCGCCGCGAAACTGAGTCACTGCGCGCACGCTACCAGGCGCATCCGCGTTGCCGGATCCTGCTTCAACGCGGCTAAAGGTTTGACTTTCGGAATTATCGGCAGCGCGTGTGGAGATGTAAAAACCGCTGGCCGAGGCAATCATCAGTCGTCCGGCTTTGTCTTCAGACAGAGCGTAAACGATGTTCCGACCCAGATCGGTTACCAGTTTCCAGGTTGAGGTGACATCGCTATAGACAAACAAGCCGCGATTAGTGCCGGCCAGTATCTTCCCGTTTGAAGTCTGGTAAAGAGCTCGGACGAAGTTGCTGTCGCTGTTGTCGCCAACAGCCTCCACCCGGGGCGCTTGAGGATCGAATCGGCAAACACCCCGATCCGTTCCAAACCAGATCACACCCTCGCGATCGGCATAGATTGCCAGGACATGATCTGAGCGGAGTCCGCCAGCTGTGCCGTCAAAGGTAAAGCGCTGGGTCTTTTCGCGAGATATTCTGAAAACGCCGCGTCCATCAGTGCCCGCCCAAACGTCATCTCCAATTGTTTTAAGTGAGATTACGGGACCTGTCGCGGCATCATCACGCTCGAGTTCAGAAGGTTCTGACCCATTTAGGGCCCCGGCCTCTTCCTTCCGGCTGCGAACGCCAACCCAAAGGTGGCCGCTCTTGTCCTGTTCAAGTGCGTTGACAAAGTATGCGATGGGCCGCATTTGAGTTTCTTTAGCTGCGTCTCCAACAATTTCCAGGACTCCACGGCTTAGGGTGCCGGCGAAAAGATGATTATTGGTCCAAAGAAGACTCGTAATTACCAGCTTGCCTGGTCGATCTCTGTCGGCGCTTTCCAGCGGTTGGGTCAGGAGAGGTCGAGTTTGCAGAACTGTTTGAGTGGTTGCCGGTTCAGGCGGTCGGCCGGTAATTGAATCGCCTGCCACACCCGCAACTGACGTTGTTGAAACGCGACACTCAAAAACTTGTCCTTGTTCGCTTGCCAGCAGAACGCGATTACGTTCGGGAGCAATTATCGAGGAGATGGTCTGGTTGGAGGTTTCTTTCAACGGTTGAAATACACCAGCCATGTATCGGGACGCACCTGTCTCCGTTCCGATCCAGAGTGCCCCACTCTGGTCTGTTTGTAGCGCCAGGACCCGACCTCCCGGTAAGCCGGGATCATTAACTGTTTGTGTTCGGCGACCATCGAATTTCGCGAGTCCAGCTTCAGTTCCAAACCACATTGCGCCGTCGGTAGTTTGAGCGATGGCCCGAACCCTGTCCGACGGTAATCCATGAAATAGCGTTACCGCCCCCCACTGGTGCAACCCTGTGATGGGGGTCGGTGACGGAGAAGGCGATGGCGAAGGAGATGGTGATGGAGAGGCGCTTGCTTCAGCTTGAGGGTCGCCACGTTGAGAGTTGGGAGTCGCGTCTCCAGCCGCGATAAGTAAAACTGAGAACGTGATGACGCATAAGTAAATCAGCCTACGTCGCCGCGTCGCGAATGCATGTTTAATGAGCTGGAGTGAATTAGCGCTCACAAGAGTTTTGCGAAGGGAAGTTCTGAAACCGTTTTATAGACGGGCACTTCCTGGTCGAATAAGTCTCCCGATTTTTTCTTGGGTTTCTTGGTCTGTAGATCCAGATAACGTGTCGTTGAGCGCAGGCGCTTTCCGTTCGACTGGAAGAATTGTTCGCGCACAATGCTCATATCGCCATAGAAGGTATTGAGTTGGGCCCGGATTTTTGCGAGCGTTCCGTCATCTCGGTAATAATAATTAATTAGATGTGCCCAATCGCCGGAAGGACTGGTCAGCATCATATTGGCTGCGACCAGCTTGCCATTTCTGGTCCAAACGAAGGCGACCTGGTTCATGTTGTCGCCGGTTTCAAGTTTGGTGCGTTCTCGTTCGGAGCGGAACTCTTTCCATTTCTCAGGTCCCTCTTCGGTTGCCGAGGAGACGTCGGC
>DASROI010000007.1:0-2614 GCA_035646955.1 Pyrinomonadaceae bacterium | reverse complement strand
GCCGGCGTCATTGAATTCGAGGGGATAGGCCCACACGACGGTTGGCAAACGAGTTCCCTCTTTGTAGTTCGGCGGCAAATAAAGAGTAAACGAGCATTGCACGCCGTCTGCCCGCTTGTAAGTTACTAACTTTTTAGTAATGCCTCGCAACTGCGGAGTGGGATCGGCAAACTGAGTGAACTGACGAGTCGTTGAACCGTGGATGATGTAATTCGGCGCTTCGGTGGGCGACTCGCGCCGGGTCAGGAACTCTTTCGCATCGTCGGAAAGCAACGCTACAAAAGACTCGTATGATTTATCGTCGCTCCGAAACAGTCTCTCCGATTTTAGGGTCTCGAGATTGAAGCGGTCGAGGAATGGACGATCTCCCTGGGGCGACGATCCGTTACCAGTGAGATAGATATCATTTCCAGTCTGTAGAATTACCCGCTGGCCACTCGCATTGGTTTTCGTCAGTGGCGTTCCGGGATCGTTGTAACGATCTTGCTGGTTCCGACTCCAGATGACTTTCGGCGCTGCGCCGGGTTTGTCGGCCGTTAGCATGAACGTTCTAACCCAGCGTTTGTCGCGGTCGTAATCCGAGACCAGGAGTAAACCATCCTTCTCACCCCAGCTCATTCCCGCGAATCGCTGCTCAGTTTTGAACAGTTCTACGGGTGAGCTGGTAAATGGCGCTTTCAGCGCGAGAATGCTGTCTCGAAAATCTGCTTTCTTTTTTGGGTTGCCGTCATCGAGCGCTTTCACCCACGTCAGAGTCGCGGGTTCGGTCGGGCGCCAGCGATAGAATCTTGGACCAGTAATTACACCGTCAATCGGGACTTGATCGGCGAGCGGCAAACTCGCCAGCTTGTAGACGACTCTCCCTTTCGTATCCCAAACCTCAACATTACGCGGAAAAGACGAGTCTGTGTATAAGTAGGAGAACGGTCGATGAACAGTCGCGACGAGGAGATGCTGGCCGTCCGGCGCCGCGTCAGCCGACTGAATGATGGCCGGTTTTCCTATAGTACTAATTTTGCCGCTTGAAGAATCGACAATGGCCAACTGCGACGTCGCGTAATATTCAAACAGGTCTTCGTCGTGCGGTGTCTTCAGGAGATCTTCATAAGTTACAACTGGACCAGGCCGTCCGGCACTCTCCTGTGTATTCGGTTCATTGGGAATCTTTGGAGTTGGTGGTGCGGCAGGCCTCGTTGGGATCAAACTCACAAGTAGTGATTTGCTGTCCGGCATCCAACTCACCGGATCGCCGTAAGCAGAGTTGACCGCAAAGCTTTTGAAGGTATGAGTTTTTCCGTTAGCTACATCGCCAACCCACAGTTCGACTCGATTGGCAGTCGTGTTTAGAAACGAAAAGTGTTTGCCGTCTTCGCTCCAATCAATCGAGGTAATTTTGGCGCCGGTTGGCAGATCGATCTTGATCTCGCTGCCATCAGAAATTCTCTTTAAAGTCAGCGCTACGGAATACTGCAAACGGTGCGGAGAATTTGAGGCGGGATTGATCCTGCGACCAGCGAGACGCAGCATTGGTTGTGACAGATCGGCTAAAGGTGGATAGCGAAGGCCGGTTGCTAGAAGAACATTGTCGCGGGTCGGGCTAACGAGGGCAGTTGGTGTAACGGGCGCGTTGAGAATGTCGAGCACTTCTTTCGGGGGATGTTTATAACCCTGCTGCGAGTAACAAATGTTTGGGATTAGAGTGAATGAGACAAGAAGTATGGTAGCTCTCAGAAATTTCGCAGGCGAGTTCATAATGTTTCCTCCGCAAGAAACAACGAGTTAGGTGGCGTGGAATTTATATATTGAGAACCGGAGCGTCCGCAAACTATTAGAGTTAGGCGCTTATGTCAATAGTCAGACAGTGGTTGTAATAGAGTTCGGGCGTAAGGATGGAAGTGTTTTATTTTGGGTTGGAGTGATTGACGGGTCGAGTGCCGGTAGATAGACTGCGCGACATAGACCCAACCGTTACGCGCAGGTACCGGCGTGGGACATCGGGTTAAAAGAGCGGTGCAATGTTATTGGGCTATCCCCTCTCGCATTGCACCGTTTCGTGTGTCTGCTGGTTCGATTTGGAAACAGTCAGTACCGATTCGCGGTAGCGCCGGGTAAGCCTCAGTATTTCGCTGCTTGAGTATACGCCGAGGCCACCCGACGCTACCGCGAATCGGTACTGACCCGCTCCAGCGGGACAATACTAATCCCGAACGCTCGCTTGACAAGATCGGGCGAATCATTAGAATCGACGCTGCTCAAAGCGGGAGTAGCTCAGTGGTAGAGCATCGCCTTGCCAAGGCGAGGGTCGCGAGTTCAAATCTCGTCTCCCGCTCCACGAAATCAGATGAAGGCGGGCGGATGAAGGACGAAAGCCCTGCGGGTTTTCGAGCAGCTGCTTCATCTTCTCGCCTTCATGCTTTACGCTCACCGGTAAGGCGGCGTAGCCAAGTGGTAAGGCAGAGGTCTGCAAAACCTTTATTCATCGGTTCGATTCCGATCGCCGCCTCCAGTATTAACTCAATAATACGATAACTTAGCGAAACGCCTGGTTCATTGCGCTGCTACACCTCCAAGAACATTGGACCAGAGTGTGTTCTCGCTCGTGACGGTCTGTGGG
>DASROI010000006.1:0-2110 GCA_035646955.1 Pyrinomonadaceae bacterium | reverse complement strand
GAGAAAGGCGTGTCCTTGGTGTCGGCATGTGTTCCTCAGTAGAGAAGTATAAAGACGATGACTCTCTTTACCGATTTATCGAGAGCCACGTCAAGATCATTGATCAGACCATCGGTCTTTTGAGCTTGTCTCTACGGTGTTTTAGTAGGCTTGGCGATTAAAGCCGGGCGAGGGCACCCTTCCGCACATCATCCAATATGCCGAACTGAATGAACTTCTTACTTCTCCAGGAATTGACTCGGAAACAATCAGCTTAGAGTTTCTACCCCGACTTAATACGACTAATGCTTCTTCTGTTTCTTGTCACGCTAACCCGTCGACTGGTCAGCCGAATATCCTGATGCTAAAGTCCAGTTCTATTCCAGAATATTTTGGGCAGGGAGTTATGTCATGGCCGTACTTGTTACAGGTGGCGCCGGTTACATCGGCAGTGTGATGGTAGAACTCTTGTGCGACCAGAACGAAGACGTTGTCGTACTTGACGATCTCTTTCGTGGTCACCGCAATGCAGTCGATCCTAAGGTTCCGTTCTATCAAGGCAACACCGGCGATCGAGCGTTGGTCCAGCAGATTTGTAGCGTACACAGAATTGATGCTTGTATTCATTTCGCGGCGCTAGCTTACGTCGGCGAATCTGTGTCTGAACCCAAACTCTATTTTGCTAAGAACGTTGAAAGTGGTCTCGGACTCTTAGACGTTTTGCTTGATGCTGGTGTCCGTCAGTTTGTCTTTTCTTCAACTTGCGCAACCTACGGCGAGCCGATTCGCGTTCCGATCGATGAAGATCATCCGCAACATCCGACAAATCCTTACGGCACCTCCAAGCTTATGATGGAGCAAATACTGAAAGCGTATGACGCCGCTTACGGTCTCAAGTTTGTCGCGCTTCGCTACTTCAATGCTGCCGGTGCGACCGGGACGCGTGGTGAAGATCATGAGCCGGAGTCGCACCTGATTCCGAATGTGTTAGCTGTTGCTTCAGGTAAACGCGATTTCGTTTCAGTCTTCGGCGACAAGTATTCAACTCCTGACGGAACTGCGATTCGTGACTACATTCATGTGACGGATCTCGGTTCGGCTCATGTCCTCGCGCTCGAGCATTTGAGAAAGGGCGGTGACTCGCAGTTTATAAATTTGGGCAACGGGCAGGGGTATTCTGTGATGGAAGTGATCCAGATGGCGCGCGAGATTACGAATCACGAGATACCGACTCGAATTGAGCCGGCTCGCGCCGGAGACCCCTCCCGACTTGTGGCCAACGCCGGGCTGGCGAAGAGTCTGCTGAAGTGGAAGCCGCAATTTCCGGATCTCAAGTCAATAGTAGAAAGTGCCTGGAACTGGCATCGTTCTCATCCCAACGGCTATGGAGATCAATGACAGAAGGCCTGACAATAATGGCGAGAACATCGACGTTACCCATCCCGCTCTTACTTCTTCTAACATTAAGTTATCCATCGGCATTGCTGGGCCAACAGTTCAAACGCCGTGTGCCCGATGTTGCCAGACCACTGCCATTATCTGATGTGCGACTCTCCAGTGGCCCACTGAAGCATGCCCAGGATCTCGACGCAGAATATCTACTCAAGCTAGAGCCTGACCGGATGATGGCGTACTACCGAAAGCGTGCCGGCTTAACACCAAAGGCTGAAGGCTATTCAGGCTGGGATGGTGATGGACGGAATCTGACCGGTCATATTGCGGGCCATTACTTGTCTGCGGTATCCATGATGTTTGCGGCTACCGGTGACGTGCGTTTTAAGGAACGGGCAGATTACCTCGTCAAGGAAATGAAGGAAGTCCAGGACAAGAATGGTGACGGCTACCTTGGCGCTCTGGAAGGGCTGCGCGAGAAATTCGCCGAAGTAGCGGCGGGAAACATTCGCTCCAGTTTTTTCGACCTGAATGGCCTGTGGTCACCCTGGTACACCTTACATAAAACTTTTGCCGGATTGCGGGATGCATATCGATATACGGGCAATCGGACCGCATTAGAGTTAGAAGCGAAATATGCCGGTTGGGCTGAGACAGTATTGTTGAAATTGGATGAAGCCAAGACTCAGCAAATGCTAAACACCGAGTTCGGCGGAATGAACGAAGTATTGGCCGATCT
>DASROI010000005.1:0-10407 GCA_035646955.1 Pyrinomonadaceae bacterium | reverse complement strand
TGGAGCTAAAGGCGAGGAACACGGTCATAGATCCAACCGCTACAACCCAGTACCTTGGACGTCGACGATTCCTTCGACGGCCTTGGGATTTCTTTGTCATGAGGAGTACTCCATCTCCACTTCTAATCGCAGATCACAAACTCTCTCAGTAACTTCTTTAGTGCCCGAAATTGAAATCCGATTTCAATTTCACAGGCAAAGAGGAATATAAATTGGGAGAAGGGTTATGTCAACAGAGGAGGCGTGCTGATCTGATAGCCTTCTGCTCTAGCTTTCTCTCAGTAACCCTGGTGGCTTCTGTTCTTCAGTAGTTGGACTTGTAACCAGCATTGCTGCCAGTAGTGGAATGGTGAGCTCGTGATGACCAGTGATCGAGTAGCCGCGACCTGCGCCATTGTCCGTCGGACGGCGCACGACATTAGTTAATGGTCTGTACGACTGAATGAAATCAAAGTTAGCGGTAGTGATTCCATTGAAAGGGTAACCAAGATTGCGAACTATCGTTACGCACTTCAAAAATACCTCAGGAAGTACCACCGCCGATCCGACGTTTAAATAAACACCGCCGTCGTTCATTCGCCTTACAAGTTCTGCTAACAGCCGAAAGTCCGTATGGGTTGTTGCGCCGAGAGATGCTCCATCGCTCTCAGGATGAAAATGAGCAATGTCTCCACCTACGGTAAGGTGCACAGTGAACGGAACCTTCGACGAGTACGCCGCACAGATGAGCGAGTTGTTCTGGTGGGGTGGCGAGATACCGGTAAGCAGTCTACCCATAGCCTCACCAAGTCCAATACTGTCGCGTGCTCCTTCTGCAGCAGCCTTATTGATGAGTTGTCCCGTCTCCTCAGCGCCACCAAACACTCCTTGTGAAAGCGTTTCATCGACATCTTCCGAAGTCGATCCGATCATTGCGATCTCAAAATCATGGACCAGCACCGAACCGTTTGCGGCTATCGCGGTGACGAAACCTCTTTCGATCAAATCGATCAAAATAGGAGCGAGGCCGGTCTTAATAACATGACCACCAATTCCCCAGATGATCGGTTTGTGATTATCTCTTGCGCTCTTGATTTTCTCGGTGAGTTGCCGGAGATTCTGAACGGCTAGAACGTTTGGCAGTGACTGCAAAAACTCTTCTGTGCTTGATTGATCGCTTAAAGGTTTGGCAAAGTCGTTGAGCGCAACTTTGCTCTTACGTGACGCGAGCGGATAGGTCTTCACATCCTTTAAATCGATTGGACGGATGCTGTCTTCGTATTGTGACATTGTTATTAAGAGGTCGGAAGTATATCACCATCCGGAGGACCTTCGTGCGAGTGGTCGTTACCGTTTCGCACGAGCGCGCCGTTGAGCAGCGGCTTTAATACCTGGCCCGTATGCGACTTGCGAGAACGAGCAACCTCTTCAGGTGTCCCCACTGCAACAACACGACCTCCCTGCTCGCCGCCCTCTGGTCCAAGATCGATTATGTAATCGGCAGACTTAATGACATCAAGATTGTGTTCTATTACGAGGACTGTATTCCCCAGGGTCACAAGACGCTGGAGAACGTCCAGAAGCTTATGAACATCGGCGAAATGAAGCCCCGTAGTTGGTTCGTCAAGGATATAAATTGTCCGTCCAGTGGCGCGTTTTGATAGTTCTTTAGCCAGCTTTATACGTTGCGCCTCGCCACCAGAAAGGGTCGTCGCGGATTGACCGAGTTTAATGTAGCCCAGTCCCACATCGAGTAATGTTTGTAACTTCTGATTGATCTGCGGAATGTTCTCTAAAAGAGGTAAGGCTTCCTCAACCGTGGTGTCCAGCAAATCGGCGATTGACTTGCCTTTATATTTTACAGCCAGGGTTTCGCGATTGTAGCGCGCCCCACGACAGACGTCGCAGAGTACATATACATCCGGCAAGAAGTTCATCTCGATGCGTTTCATGCCATCGCCCTCGCACGCTTCGCACCGACCGCCTTTCACGTTAAATGAGAATCGTCCCGGTTTGTAACCTCTCTCCCGAGATTCAGGAATCATCGAATACAACTCACGGAGTGGTGTGAACAAACCGGTATACGTAGCCGGATTAGATCGTGGGGTACGGCCGATCGGAGACTGATCAATTTCGATCACCTTATCGATGTGTTCAAGGCCTTCGATTGCACGAAACGGACCAGGTTCAGAGTGAGAACCATACAGGTGCCGCGCCAAAGCTTGATAGAGAATGTCTTCCACCAGTGTCGACTTGCCTGATCCCGACACGCCTGTAACTACAGTCAGTAGCCCAAGTGGAAAGGTGACATCAATCTCCTTAAGGTTGTTTGCGTAAGCTCCGCGAATGACCAGCATCTTACCGTTAGGTGAACGTCGTTCAGTAGGAACTTCGATTTTTCTGGCGCCGCGTATGTACAAGCCAGTGATTGAGTTTGGATTATTCGCCACGTCGGCCGCGGAACCGTACGCCACAACCTCACCGCCATGCGCTCCGGCTCCCGGTCCAAGGTCAACGACATAGTCTGCACGACGAATTGTTTCTTCATCGTGTTCGACAACTAGTACGGTGTTTCCGAGATCACGCAACGCCGATAAGGTATCGAGTAATTTCTGATTGTCCCTGGGGTGGAGGCCAATCGAAGGTTCATCGAGTACGTAGAGAACGCCACGAAGTTGAGATCCAATTTGCGTAGCCAATCGAATGCGTTGGCCTTCACCACCCGATAGCGTGGCCGACGGACGATCAAGTGTCAGGTAACCGAGCCCAACTGTCTGAAGAAATGTCAAACGGTTTTGAATTTCACGAAGGATTGTTCCAGCGATCTGCTCCTCACGAGGGTTAAGTTTTACCTGCGCGAAAGCTTTGATCGCATCCTCGATCGGAGTCGATGTGTATTCGGCGATGCCCCTGCCTCCAACTCTTACCGATAACGAGTCTGAGCGGAGACGACGGCCTTCACACATCTGACAGACGGATGGAGACACCAGATCTTCCAGAGCGATTCGAATCTTTTCCGACGGGGCATCATCAAGGCGCTCGCGTAACCAATCGAGCGCTCCGGGCCATTGACCTTGATAGGAGTACAGTCCCTGGCTGAAGGTTAGCTTCGCGTTTATTCCGTTCAGGAAACCATCGCGAACTTCCTTTGGTAGCTCCGCAAACAGTGATTTGGCATTGCCATTAAAGTGCTTTATTACGGCAAGGAGCGCGCTCTTAAGATAAGCCGATCCTTGCTTATCAGCTGTGCCTAAGAATGCCAGTTTGTCAGCCGGGGTATCAGGGTTGGGAATCAGTTTTGCGGCATCTACCTCCATTACTGTCCCGAGCCCATGACATCTCTTGCATGCCCCATAAGCAGAGTTGAAAGAGAAGGAACGAGGTTCGAGTGGCGGCACGTTGATACCGCAATTCACACACGCCATTCGCTCGGAGTAGAGTTTTTCTTCACCATCAACTATTGAAATTAGAACGGCGCCGCCGGTTAACTTTAACGCGGTGCGTATAGAGTCGGTTAAACGCTCGCGAATGCCTGATTTAATCAATAACCGGTCAACCACAGCTTCGATCGTGTGATTGCGACGTTTATCTAGTCGAATTTCTTCGTCAAGCGACAACAGTTCATTGTCGACGCGTGCTCGAAGGAAGCCGTCCTTAGCGAGCTTCTCCAATTCCTTTTTAAACTCCCCTTTGCGGCCGCGCACTATGGGTGCGAGCACCATGACACGCTCACCTTCAGGAAGATTGAGGACGTTCTGAACAATCTGGTCGACGCTTTGACGAGTGATTGCGGCGCCACACTGATGACAATGTGGAATTCCTACCGAAGAGAACAGCAGACGCATGTAGTCGTAGATTTCAGTGACAGTTCCGACTGTTGAGCGCGGGCTGCGTGAAACGGTTTTTTGTTCGATCGAGATGGCGGGTGAGAGTCCATCGACCGAATCTACGTCGGGTTTTTCTAGCTGATCCAGGAATTGCCGAGCATATGCTGACAGTGATTCGACGTATCGACGTTGACCTTCTGCATAGATGGTGTCAAACGCGAGCGATGATTTTCCGGAACCCGAGAGGCCGGTGATCACCGTAAACCTCTCGCGAGGGATATCGACATTTATATCCTTGAGGTTATGTTGTCGAGCCCCTCTGACGGTGATGCGGTCAATTGCCATATTATTCCAGTCCTGCTCCTACCCCTTAGAGACGAATTTGGGCTTAAGCAGAAACCGATAATTCTAACGGAGTGGCAGATCTCCGGCAAGCGAACCGAAAAAATTTGATTGTCCTTCTGAGTTTTTCTCTGTGCTGCAAGTTCTAGAAGTTAAATCTCAGCCCAACTTCCATGCGCCGCGGACCTTGCGCTGAAGTGGCCTGGGCGAAGTACGGCGAAGTCTCAACTCCATTGAAGACTCCGAGGTTGGTGTGATTCAGAAGATTGAAAGCCTGAAGGTAAAATTCCAGTCGATACCTTTTGGTGGCGCCGGCCGAGATTGATGGAGGAGCGGCTCCGTCACCACCGCCAATTCGCACCATTCGCACTTGAGGCCCTCCAGTTTGTTGCTGCTCGGGCCCGAAGTCTTTACCCCAGCTGAGTCGCGAGCCAATCTCCCAGCGGCCCTGTCCGCGAGCACTATTACGACCAATTCCGAGCGGCCGGTCGTTAATTATCGTGTCGCCGTTGTTATCGAAACCGGTGGTAATGTTGTAAGGCAGTGCAGATGTTGCCTGGAAAATAGCTGATACCCCAAAACCCTTGGACAATCGTCGACTGGCAAACGCAGAAACCAAGTGGCGAACGTCGGACGAAGATGGTCCACGGTCCAGGTGAAGGTTCAGGTTGTTTGATGGCAAGCTGAATGGTCCATCGGCTTCATTGGTGTTTTTCATCAACAGATAGTTCATGCTCCAGAAAAAACCGTTGATGAATTTTGCCGGTCCAATATTGAACATAAGCCGGTGAGCTGACATGTAACCGGTCGATTCAACATTAGTGATGTTGCCCGCCGAAGGATCGGGCCGCCCAAGCAGCGGCACAGGAGCATTGAGGTTCCTTCCACGAAGCAGGTGAACCCCACGTTGATATTGATAATTAACGGTCAGGCGGGCCAGCTGAAAGGGAGCGGTTTCGACACCGAGCGAGCTTTGTAAGATGTATGGTTGCTGGAGCTCTGGATCGTTCTGGATGATGCTGGGTGGCAATGTTGTTTGGTTACCACCTTGGAATGGATTGGGAAAACCTGGATCGGTAATGACCAGGTCGCGTTGACGCTCACCATCGACGCGGAGCGTTTGCTCGTAGGTTGAAGCCCCATACCAGTCGTAGAAAATGCCTGCCCCACCTCGGATCGTGATGGAACCATTTTTCTTTGGCGACCAGACAAATCCAAGGCGGGGAGCGAGATTGAACTTACCGTTAACGTGAGTTTGGAATTCGCTTCGAACGCCGTAGCTAAAGGTCAGGTTCTTACGCACACGAAAATCATCTTGAGCGTACCAGCCAAATTGATATTGTCGATATGTGACGTCTGGATCTCCGATTCGTTGCGTATATTGCGTTGGTAACCCTGCTTCGTAGGCTGCGAGATCGGCAAATTGAAACGTGCCAAAAGGATTTGTCGAATCATCACTCCGATAGTGGCCGCCTTCCAACTGCACCCCAAAACGGACCCCGTGCTTCTCTAACGCGTAATCGACGTTATCCACGAGTTCGAAATCGAACTGACGCCGGCCTCCGAATCGTTGAGCACTGCCATCATTAAAAGCGCCTGGTACCAATGTTGTTCTGCTGAAGGTTGCAGAACTCGCCTCGTTATCGATCCAGCGAAACTGCAATCTTGTTTCGTTCAGGAACTTCTTCCCTATCACTCCTGAGTCAGCTAATCGAGTGATGTATTCGACCTGACTTTGCGAGAATCCCCGAGGCTCCAGGTCGAAATCGCCAACACCCAAATTATTTTGGGCTGAGGCGTTACGTTGAAACTGAAATCTGCCGGTGTGTGTTTTGTTGATTGCGTGCTCAATCCGCGCGTCGAGGTTCATCCGCCGAGACGGGCGAAACGCCAGATCGGAGATTGGACCACTGGGAAGAGTCGCGACGATTGTTTTTGCGTCAAAGAATAATGAGCCATCGGCATTAAGGAAGAGGGAAGTTCGATTCTTCCAGAGCGGACCATCAAGTGACAGTCCGAACCGGCGTTGTTGTTCAGGTCCTCGGAATGGAGCAAATGCCTGCCGTCCATTTAATGACTCATCGCGAAAACCAAAGTTGAATGAACCGTGCCAAGAGTTGATGCCGGGCTTTGTGACGATATCAACTAAGCCAAAGCCCGCATCGTGATTTTCAGCAGCATATGGATTTAACCGAAACCGTATCTCACGAATCTGAGATTTAGGCGGTAATTTTCCTCCTCGAAAACCGTTGACTCTGATCTGAGCGCCTGGTCCAGCCAGCTGATTTATGGCGTTCTCGAACTCGTCTGGGTCATCGGGTAGCTGTGCTATCTGATCGGCAGTTAGTACATTTGAAAATGCCGGTCCGTTCGGGTCAGTATTTCGGACGCGCGCTTCATCTGCCACTTCAACGTCCACTTTGATCGGATCGATTTCAAGCGATAGTTCGCGACTGTTGACTCCTGCTCCTATCTCAAGCGAATCGATTTTTAGGGTTTTGAAGCCAGGTGCATCAACAGTGAGTTCGTAGCGACCTGCTACTAGTTTTAGTCGAGCTTCACCTTTTTGATTGGTCTGAGCGGTCACGGCCGGCTTGCCACTCTTCGAGAGTTGAACGATTGCTCTGCTTACCAGCGCGCCAGATGGGTCATGAATAACAACCTCTAGGGTGGAAGGTTTCGTTTGTCCGAACGACTGTGGGATGTAAGTCGCTAGTAAAAAAAGCACACCAATCGCTCGAAGAAAAGGGAGCTTGCCTCGCATCAGGGCCTCCTCAGTGTTTCTCGAACTTGTCTGCTTTGAACTGTGGATTTACCTGATATTTCGAGATTTCGAACTCTTCGGAAACTTCATTCTCGGTCAAGAAAGTGAATTTGTAAGGAAACATCAGTCCGTCGACCTTCTTGTAATCGGAAAGGCGAATGTAGAAGTCGACTTCTTCCGGCTTGCCTGCATTGTCGTCTGAGATTTTCTTCTCAGCTTCGTCGCGAAGTTTCTTCATGTCTTCAGGTTTCGAGCCCTTTTCAGGCGGGCGTGTCATCGTGACTATGCGAGGCTTTGGACCACGATAACTTAAGAGCATTGGCATGTGTGTCTTCTTATCAAAGAACAAACGGATCCATAATTTGTCGGGCCCAATCACGTCGACAACATCAGCCGGCGTTTCGTCGACATCTGATTCACCAACGTAGGTGTACTCGACCGGGATGGACGATGGAGCAGATAGAACCAGAGCAAGTAAATAGCGCGTAAACTCTGCTTGGTAACTTTTGCGAAATGCGGCCTCCATTTGTTCTGGACTCAATTGTTGTCCGCCTGGCCCACCAATTCTGAAAATCATTCCAGGCCCGCCGCCACTTGAGCTGCTCCACGCTCGATCACCATTCAAAACCCGTGTATTGATCATTGCAGTACTGAGTCCGCCCGGGTTCAATGCATCTTCGACAAGGTATTTATTTGGGAGCAGGATACTTACTTCGCGATCGCCCCCAAGTTGTCGCTCACCTAACATTCGCCTGTACTGGCCCGTAATATTAAGACTCTCTACCTTCTGCAAACGCTCGTCGCCGCCGAGCGCCGTTCGCGCTTGCTTTAATACTTCCTGCGCATGTGGATCGTCAGCGAGTGCCGCGGGTGTAATTCCTATAAATAAACCAACTATGAAAAAGATAGCTTTGAGTCTCTTCATATCTTATGCGCCTCCAAAATATTATTGTGACCGACAGTCGATGGAGCGTTGAGGTGCGAAGAAGTCAGACGTGTCCGTCAGGTTCAACGACGAATGGGCTACAAACGGTCTTCCTTTCAGGCGAGACCAAATCGATTGTCAGTAGTATTCACAGGAAGCATCAGGAAAGTTCCAGATCTTTGGAGTGCGGCGGCCCGGCGCCGCTTTGTTATATGGCAGACTGAAGCGACGGAAGAGAGGAACTAGGAGCCGCAGCGTTTGGCGAGTTCTTTGGGTAGTCCGCCATATAACAAAGCGGCGCCGGGCTGCCGCACTTCAAGGTTTTCGTTATCTTGACACCCTTAGAAAGCGGGCCCTACACTTCGATTACAAATTAAAGCACTAGCTTGTCGGTTTCATTTTCTCCGGTGTAATTAAGTGAATCTTCCAAATGCTCTAACCTTACTTCGAATCTTCATTGTCCCGTTATTAGTCGTTGTCCTTTTGACTCCCTTTTCCGAGAACTGGTTCGGATTGCCTCGGCACATTCTTGGCGTGGTTATGTTCCTGGCGGCAGCCTTAACTGATTATCTGGATGGTCACATAGCTCGCAGCCGGGGTCAGGTAACGCGATTGGGCCAACTTCTTGATCCCATTGCCGACAAGCTTCTGATATCGGCGGCTCTTATATCGCTGGTAGAAAATCAGCTGGCACCGGCCTGGGCAGTCGTGATCATTATCGGTAGAGAGTTTGCCGTTACCGGGCTTCGCTCAATCGCCGCAGTTGATGGGTTCGTAATAGCTGCGTCAAAAATGGGCAAATTTAAAATGTTGGCCCAGGTGGTAACAGTAGCTTTCTTGATCGGCTCAAGCGTTGCGGGCAGGCCACCGGTCGCCAATTTTGGCAGACCTTTCCCCGCGATCGAATTCTGGTCCGTTCCTGAACTCAGAACTGCATGGCATCATTTGGTTGGGAGTGACCCAACGACTGGTAACGACTGGCAGGTTTTGTTGTATACGGCGGGACGAGCCATGTTGTGGCTCGTGGTTATTTCTGCTTGTACTTCAATGTATGGCTATTTCAGTTCCTTCTACCGCGCGGTGAGTAGTGGCCGCGCGGCAGATGCGGAAACTAAAACCAAGAAAACTGCAATTGTCGTAGCGCCGGAATAAATAGCTACTGAATTTCGACCCAGTCGCCTGTGTGAACCTCGGCCACACTCCTCGTGATAATTGCAGTAGCTGTCCTGGTCTGGACATCCAATATCACCATTTCACCCACAATCTTCCGAGGCATTTCAGGTCGGTGCCGTTTTATTTCGCGGGTCGTAATTGGTTTGTAGCGATAGCGCCCTTCTGTGTGGACGAACGCAGTTGAATCCTTTGCCCGGGTCGCTTGATTCCCAAAACCGCCGCCTCGGTAGTTGTCGCTTTGAAAGCCTGAAGAACGGCCTCTCGCGCTCTCCTCGTTATCGACGCCTCTAAAGTTTCCCGTGCCCAATGGTCTGTATATGGTGAGATGATCGCCGTATTTGACGTGGTCCTCTGCGCCGAGATCGATATAAACGATATCGCTGCGTGAAAGCATTTCGCGGTAATTCTTCGCCATCATTAAACGACCCGTTGCCTTTCCACTAGGCGCCGCGTATTGATCCACTTCGGTCTCAGCCCTTTCGAGCGGAGCTTCACGGTCGGGAATTGGCATCAGCAGGTCGCCGAATAAGAGGTTTTCACACGACAACGTGACTTGCGCAGCAGAAGTGTGTTCGTTGACTTTGAAGACTTCGAGTTGACCAACTTCCTGGACATATGTGCCCAAAAATCCCTTTTTCTGCCGGTATACGCCTTTGACGTCGCCACGAGGACGAATAACCTGGAAGTGCTGACCCTCTTTAATTCCTTCCTGGGAGCCCGCATTTATGTACACAATATCGCCTTCAGCATAGAGACGTTGCTCCTGCTCCTGTATGGAGCCAACTATTTCAGGGCTTTTGGGTATTTTCTGGTAGCGAATATAACCTGCGCAGTACATGCCGGATTTCCCCGTAACTCTAAGCGGTTCTTCAACAACGCGCGGCATTATCGGCGGAATCACAGGCTTGGGAGTTGGTTGCGCAACCTGAGCATTGGCAGCAGAAACGAATGCCGCCAAAAGTACGAAACAAAACGAAGCAGCTTTGACAATGTGTCTTTCCATTACGTCTCCTTAGGTCTTGGGCTCTGTTCGGAAAGGGAGCTTTGGGACTGGATCTTGAACTCAAGTGAGGTGACTATCCGCAGGGCGAACCCACAGCAGGCAAATCCATCCTACTTCGCTGCCTTGTAGAAGGTCAATTGCTTTGTTTGCAACGATGAGCGTAATCTTCGCAACCAACCACTAACAAGCTCTGACACAGAGAACAACGCCAGACGAGAAGCACCGATATCTGTAACACTTCGTGCGACTTGCCTTTTTGAAACCCGCTTGGTAGTATCCGCATTTTGTCGGAATGCGCTATTTACACTCTATAGCAGGCCGGCGTAGCTCAGTTGGTAGAGCATCTGATTTGTAATCAGAGGGTCGGGGGTTCAAGTCCCTTCGCCGGCTCCAT
>DASROI010000004.1:0-6829 GCA_035646955.1 Pyrinomonadaceae bacterium | reverse complement strand
CGCGCGGTCCGGCAGAAGAGGTTGAGGGGGGCTATGGAGCACCATCCGCGCGCGAGGCAATATTCCTTCCATCTATAAGACTCTTTCTTAGACTTCACGCGGCCTCGGAAAGCCCGCGCCAGAAGAACACCGAACAGGCAGAGTGACGCTGAGGTCGATCAGGGCCCCGACTACTCCGTCGGTTTTGCACCTAAACTATAGAAAACAAAGGAGTGACAAACCCTTGCCAAACCTGTTATACTGCCGCGGCTTTTCGCCCGCGTTCACGTCGGAACGTCGCGAGACATTTCCCACGCCAATCTCAGATTAGAGTCCACTAAATCTCTGATTTATTCCCCTGGTTGTTAAATAATGACCATAAATCCCTCAGACCGAGGCCGTGTCCTGATTGTCGATGACGATCAGAAAATCCTCGATCTGCTGGTCGATTTATTGGCTGCCGAGGGCTACGCCACCAAGGCAGCGCCCGATGGAGCCACCGCTTTTGACCTGGCCCTGACTTTCGGCCCAGACCTTGTCCTGAGCGATGTCGTCATGCCGGTGATGGGCGGGCTTGAGCTCTGTCGCAAGCTAAAAGAAGACCCGCGCACCTCAAATATTCCTGTACTACTGATTAGCGGAACCCGAAAGGCAGACGCTCATGGAATGGAAGGCCTTTATGCAGGCGCCGACGACTATGTCGACCTTCCGTTTCGGAACGAAGAGCTACTCGTCAAAGTGGCTCGCCTGGTCGAGAGACACCGCATCGACAAGCATTATCGCGACATTGTTGAGCAAGCCGCCGACATCATCTACACGCGTGATATGGAAGGGTATCTCACGAGTATCAACGCCTCGGGCGCCCGGTTTTTTGGTCGAAAGCCAGTTGAGCTAATAGGGAAACATCTCAGTAATCTGATCGATCCTGAAACGGCGACACGCGATATTCAGTTAACCAGGGGTAACGAACTTCTTACACCTCTCCGATCTACGACCAAAGCCTACGACGCCAAGGGCGAGCTCCGTTGGTTGGAAGGTGTGATCACAGTCGAACGCGACTTCAACTCACAACCAATCGCAGTACGTGCCGTCGTTCGCGATATCACCGAACAGAAAGACGCTGAAGAAGCGCTCAGGGAAACTGAGAATAGATTGCGCACAGTGGTCAGTAGTGCGGCGCTCATCCTTTTCGCAACTGACAAAGACGGCGTGTTCACCATCTGCGAAGGTGAAGGCTTAAAGAGTCTTAATTTGAAACCCGGGGACCTAGTAGGTCAATCTGTATTTGAAGCTTACGCCGACTCGCCTGGCGTTGGTGAAAATATCAAACGCGCCTTAGCTGGAGAATCTTTTACAACCTCAGTCGAGGTGCAGGGTTTAGTTTTCGAAGTTCGCTACTCACCATTGACGGATGAACACAATTCAATCCTCGGCGTCATCGGAGTAGCTACCGACATCACGGAGAATCGGCGCGCTGAAGCATCGATACGGGAGAGCGAGGAGCGTTATCGCGAGCTCTTCGAAAATGCCAACGACATAATCTACACGCACGATCTCGCCGGCAACTTCACTTCACTCAACCGCAGCGGTGAGCGAATCACCGGCTACTCGCGAGAAGAAGCTTGCGCGATGAACGTAGCAGCAGTAATTGCCCCCGAGTATTTGAACATCGCCCGGGAAATGTTGGCCCAAAAGAAGACTGACTCCGTATCAACGGTTTATGAGCTGGACATTATCTCCAAAGATCGACGACGTGTTCGTCTCGAAGTCAGCACGCGTTTGATTTTTAGAGACGGCAAGCCAGTCGGGGTTCAAGGGATTGGACGCGACTTAACTGAACGAAAGCGGTCGGAAGAAGCGCTGCTCGAGAGCCGAGCGTTCTTTGATAGCTTTATGGACAACAGTCCAGCCGTAGCGTTCATGAAAGATTCTGAAGGACGGTATGTGTACGTCAACAAGCCCTTCGAAAGATTATTTGGGCAACCACTGCAGTTTTTAAGAGGGCGGACTAGTTTCGACTGGTTACCACCAATCATTGCTTCGGACACTCACAAACACGATCTAAAAATTCTTCGCGAGGGACAACCCGAAGAGATTATAGAGACAGTTCCGACTGAAGACGGAACACCCCATCAATGGTTGGTCTTTAAGTTTCCAACCACCGACTCGTCCGGCAGTCGATACGTTGCCGGCGTCGGAGTCGACATTAGCGATCGTCGCATGGCCGAAGAGGCGCTTGCCCAACAAGCACAGCGCGAGGCGATGTCGCATCGTATCTCCCAGGCAATACGTTGCTCGCTCGACAGTCACGAAATTTTCCAGACGGCCGTCAAGGAACTAGGATCTTATTTGAATGTCGATCGCTGTTCACTGTACATGCGAAATGATCGGGCGCAGTGTGCGACCAACGTCGCCGAGTACCATGCGGACGGCGTAGAACCTGCAGCTTCCGATTTCGCTCTCAGTCATTTGCAGGTCCTGGTTAAAGCTCTTGATGAAACCGGTGTGCTTCCCTTCAACAACGCTTCAGAGGATCCGCGTATTGCCGACCTTTATAAAAACATCCTGTCGAAAGCCAATGTGCAGTCGATCATGTACGTGGCCATTCGCGTCGGCGACGATGTTCCCGCGGCATTTGCTCTATCAACTACTCGAAAGATCAGGGCCTGGAGTGAATCCGACATCGCGCTCGCCAAGGCGGTAGCCGATCAAACGGGTATTGCGATTCGCCAGGCCGAACTTTATCAAAAGGCTGAAACCAGTTCGACGCGGGAAGCGCTCGTTAATCGCCTGACCATGGCCATTCGCGCATCTCTGAGTTTATCTGAGGTCTTGCGTACGGCAACGTTCGAATTGGGACAGGCACTTGAGGCCTCTCGAGTCCATTTGTTTCTGTATGACAGTGAAGGTGTGAGCGCGCCACTTGAGTACGAATACCTGGCGGCGGGCGCAACTAGTATCAAGCATACGGAAGTCAATTATGAAGATCCGATTGGTCGCTGGCTGCTGAAGACGAGTCAACCTTTGATCATCGATGATGCGCTAAACTACGCTGATGGACCTGCCGATTTGAGCGAGTACGTCAGGTCACACGCGCAACGGTTGGAAATACGATCTCAAATAAACTATCCGCTGATCGTGAAACGACAGTTTCGTGGTGTTTTGTGTATTCATCAGACCAATCGAATCCGACGCTGGACTGAAGACGAAGCGTCACTCGTCGAAGCGCTCGCGGAACGACTATCGATCGGTATCGCCCAGGCGGAATTGTTTGAAATGGTCGCCCGGGGCAAAACCGAATGGGAAACTACCTTCGATGCGATGTCCGACGGCATTTTCATTTTCGACCGGACCGGTGAATTGAAGCGAGTAAATCGCGCCGGCGCAGCACTCGAGGCCGTACATCCCAGGTTGCTGCTCGGGCACAAGTGTTGCGACATCCTCCGCACCAGCCAGAACGACAAGACATGTGTAGTCGAACGCGCGATTGAATCCTGTCGCAGTATCACGATTGAGATCACGCCCGACCGGTTGAATCGCCCCTTGCTCGTTTCAGTCGAACCCGTTGTAGATGAAACAGACAAAGCCATAGCCGTAGTTTGCACTGCGAGAGATCTATCGGAGCTGCGAAATGTTCAAGCCGTGGCTCGCGAACATCAGTCGTTACTAACCAACATTCTGGAAAGTGCGCGCGAGTCGATCTATGCGGTTAATCCTGACGGACGCTTTAAGTGGTGTAACAGCGCTACCCTAACGGGTCTCGGTTATGACCGCACGGATTTTATCGGGCGTCACTTGCTCGAAATGGTCTACGAGGCTGACAGAGCTCTGGTCCAGGAAAAACTCGATGCGGCCCTCAACGGGTCCCCACAGACGTATGAGATGCGCTATTTCTCTCACGATGGAAAGCTGCGATACGCAAGGGTCGATAATTCGCCACTTGTTGTAGATGGCCGCACAACCGGTGTACTGGGAATCGCGCGCGACATAACTGAACAAAAAGAAGAACGAGAACGTGCGGCTCGCGCCGATAAGTTACGCGCCCTGGGCCAACTCGCTTCGGGTGTAGCTCACGACTTCAACAACTCGCTAGCGGCAATTCTTGGTCGAGCACAACTGTTGCGCCGGCAAATTGGTGATCAGACCCTGGTACGTAACCTCGATATTATCCAAACAGCTGCCGAAGATGCGGCCGCAACGGTGCGACGAATTCAAACGTTTGCGAGGAAGTCACCCGTAAAAGAGTTCGAGATGCTCGATGCCAGGAGCCTATTGCATGACGCCGTCGAGATCACACGCACTCGTTGGGAAAATGAAGCAAGGCTGCGAGGCCTGGAGTATCAAGTAATACTCGACGCGGACGACTGTCATAACACCTACGGTAGTGCGTCAGAACTTCGCGAGGTCTTTGTAAACCTTATTGTCAACGCAGTGGACGCGATGCCTCGTGGCGGCCGTCTTTTGATCAGTTGTCAGCGGAACAGCGATCGGCTGCAGCTTGAATTCAGGGACAACGGCACCGGTATGCCTGAAGACGTTCAGCAGAAGATTTTTGAGCCCTTCTTCTCGACCAAAGGCGCGCATGGTACTGGACTCGGCTTGTCTGTAAGTCACAGCATCATTGAGCGTCATGAAGGGTCAATCAATGTCGTTTCAGAGACGGGCAAGGGCACCACGTTCGTCATAGACTTGCCGGCGGCCTTAGTGGAGTCTTCGGCAACCGGTCCAGTCGATACCGCCGAAGCTACACCGCGTCTTAAGATTCTGGTAGTCGATGATGAACCTTCGGTTCGAGAGACGCTGGCGGAGATGCTGGTAGCAGTTGCTCATGACGTCGAGCTGGCAGAGAGTGGACAGGAGGCCGTAGAAAAGATGCGATTGGGTCACTTCGATTTCGTCTTTACCGACCTGGCTATGCCGGAAATGGATGGGTGGGAAACAGCCCGAGCGATTCGGAAGTTCAGGCCCGACGTTAAGATCGTTCTGGTAACCGGCTATGGACCAACCACCGTTCCTCCAGAAGGTGAAGAGAAGCTTGTCGATGGAGTTATCGGTAAGCCGTTTGACTTCGCACAGGTAGGCTCGACTCTCAATGCGTTGGCCGAACCAGCTGCCTCATCAGAGCATCAACACGTGCATTAATTAAAATTCATTATTCCCGCGCTGGCAGTAAATCCAACTCCAAAACCAACTACAATCGTTGGACCACTCCACTGGTTCTTCTCGGCCAGCATAAAGCCTGTCGAAGCACTTGATAGATTTCCGTAGCGCTGCAAGATCTCGTATGAGCTGTGAACCTTGGTAGAGTCTGGCGCCAGGTCCAGCTGCGAACAAACGCCATCCAGAATTTTCTTGCTACCCGTATGGATCAGACAATCGTCAACCTGCCCGATTGTTGATACCGGCGAATCAGGATGCTCTAGCACGTTTTTCACGGTCGTTACTGCGTAGTGCGCCCCTCGCGACGGAACACTGGGCTGCATAAAATATTGTGGACGGCCTTTGAGAAAAGGATGTGAACTGTTGCTCACCATCGTCAACAAGTTCATGTCATTTGGTTCGTCGTTGGTCAGGTGCGAGATTGGACCAAACGCGGGCTTGCCTTCTTCAGCTCCAACCAGTAGTGCAACCGCGCCGTCGCCAAAGAGCATTGATTGGATCACGAAAGTGGTATCCAGTCGCTGTTGCTCAAAAGCTTCGGGCTGCAACTTCTGCTCTCGCCTCGATCTCAGAATCTCGCGGAACCCTGAATACTCGTCACGGAGCAGCGGTGCTACATAAGGTGTGTGCGACTCAGCCATTACTACGATGGCAAGCTTGCTTCGATTGGCTGCGAGATACCATTGCGCAACTTCGATCGACTTCAGTAACACTGAACAGCCCTGGGCCTGCATGCTGACTGTCCGAAGAGAACGGGAAAGCAATCCGTGAGTCTTTCCCATGACTTCGGAGGCCAAACACGGAAGCATCTGATCGGGAGTATTCGTTGCAGCTACGAGTAATCCGATGCGATTAGGATCACCGCCCCATTCCTGGATACAGCGTCTGGTTGCATTGACAGCAAGTTCGGTAGTTGAACTGGTGGCGAACTTGGGTTTCCCGCAAAGGAAGTCTGGATAGTTTTCCAGCACTGAATAACGCTGTTCTACGCCCAATGAATTAATGGTATTGATTAGTTCGGGTGAGAATTTATGCATCAGGCTTCCAACCAGGTCCGATGTTTTGAAGACATGGTTCGGGGTAGAGGTCGCCGCTGCTAACAGATTCATCATTGTCGTTCACTTCTCCGGTGGAGGGGTTTTGCCGCTGCGGGACTACGGACTTACTTTAAATCTTGCCGTTTTGTTCTCGTCCCTTCACAAAACTGTTATCAACAATCGTGCCGTAGCGTACAAAGCGGGCGGAGAGTTGCTTAAAGTCTTTACTGAGTGCAATTTACAGCTAATGGATAACAACAAGATAGATGTGTCGGAATGGATACGAAGTACACACCGATTTGATCCCGAATTGAAAAATCAAGGAGTTTTCCCAAGGCGAGTCCTTAATTTCGATGGTACGAAGATATACAGGTGGTTAATTGGTATGCAGTAGGGGACTTTGCACAAAAAGTAACATGCCAACAGTACAGTACCGCGAGCGCAGCGACCGGATGGCACACTCCACGAACCAACCATCAGAATTTAGGCGTAATGTCGAGTGTGCCACCGCCGCGCTTCGCTCGCGGTACTGTACTGATCGCTCGACACTCACCAAGATTAGAGTTTTTGTGCAAAGCCCAGTGCGGGCGGGCGTCGATCAGGTGAAGAGATATGTCCTATTGGTCCTATTAACAACCCTTTCAGATCACTTT
>DASROI010000003.1:0-4889 GCA_035646955.1 Pyrinomonadaceae bacterium | reverse complement strand
ATATTCAATCAAGTAGCAAAAACACGAGTTCTGAAAAAGCGCCGCCGGGCCGGCGCACTCCAAGGAGACCAGACCCAACGAGGAATCCTCTCTAAAATTCTGCCCGCCTACACCAGTAGGAGACTTCCAGAAAATTGTTGTACCGTAAAGCCAATGCATCGTCTGCGCACCTCATTAATCCGGTTGGCATTCTCTCTGCTTTGGCTTTCCTGTGCGACATTGGTCCATAGCCAACACGCGGCTAAACTTCTTTCTGGAGTAGTGATTGACTCAGCTGGTGCGCCGGTCGCCAAGGCCGTTATCACAGTTGATTCAAGCTTTGGTACTGCTCATACAACATCCGATGAAAGCGGCGCATTTTCAATAACGGTTGCAGGAGATTTCGGGTTGTTGCGCGTGTCGTCACCGGGATTTCTTACAGACATAGTTTCGATCAGTCGTGACTCATTCCAATCTCCGTTGGAAGTGAGTCTAATCCCCGCACCAATCAATGCGCGTCTCGACGTGCTCACGAATCAAGATCGCATTCCGGCCGCTGCTAATAATCAGTTTGCTGTTTCAAGTAGAGAGCTCGAAGTCGCTGGGGCTCAAACACTCGATGATGTGTTGCGACAAGTGCCAGGGTTTTCTTTGTTTCGACGATCTGGAAGTTTGACTGCCAATCCAACTTCTCAAGGAGTTTCGTTGAGAGGAGTTGGAGCAAGCGGTGCTAGTCGAGCGCTTGTTCTCCTGGATGGGGTTCCTCTCAACAGTGCATTTGGCGGGTGGGTCTATTGGGCTCGTCTGCCGAGAATCAGCATCGAAACTGTTGAGACCTATAGTGGCGCGACTTCTGATCTCTATGGCAGTGGCGCCCTCGGGGGTGTCATCAACTTGAAGAGCCGCGTAACTGACCACTCCTTCATCGATGTGGAGACGTCAATGGGGAATAAAGTCACTCCATCATTCTCGTTTCTGTCAGGCATAAGTATTGGTGATTGGTCCATCTCCGCGACTGGCCAGGCCTTGCGTACTGATGGCTACATACTTGTTGCGAAGGATCAGCGTGGAGCAGTTGATACAACTGCGGGCACATCGGACATCTCAGGCTCGGTAACTCTCGCAAGGACTTTGCGGAAGACCGGCCGAGCGTTTATTCGCATGAACTTATTCGGCGAAAGTAGAGAGAATGGAACTCCCATTCAATTGAACAACACTCGTAACGCTTCGATTGACCTCGGAGCGGATTGGTCATCGTTACGAGTTGGAGACTTTTCATTTCGAGCTTATGGGGGAGGGGAAATCTTCAATCAGAATTTCTCGGCAGTTGCACTTGATCGTAATACAGAGTCATTAACGAATATCCAACACAACCCGTCGCAGCAATTGGGCGGTGCGTTTCAGTGGCGACTCGCGTCGATAAAACACAATCTAATCACGGCAGGTCTTGAAGCGCGAGACGTAAGGGGGCACAGCGCAGAGGATACTTTCAACGCTGGACGAGTGACCGCACACATCGACGCAGGTGGACGCCAGTTATTACTCGGAGTGTTTGGCCAGGACACACTACAGTTTGGCTCGTGGGTTGTAAGTGTGGGCACACGCTTCGACCATTGGACAAATCGGGACGGATTCTCAACGCGAATCCCGGCTACCGGGCCAGCTACGTTCATAGACTTTTCGGGGCGATCCGAAAATGCCTGGAGTCCAAAGCTCTCAATCTGGCGTCAGTTGGGCAATGGTCTTTCAGTGGGTGGTTCAATCTACAGGGCATTCAGGGCGCCAACTCTCAACGAGTTGTATCGAGGCTTTCGAGTAGGAAATGTTGTAACCGCCGCAAATGCCTCATTGAGTGCCGAGAGACTTACCGGTGGCGAGGTGGGTGGAAGTTTTCATGGCCTTGCGGATCGTTTGACCATAAGAACAAATTTTTTCTGGAGTGTGATTGATGATCCTGTAGCCAATGTAACGCTTTCAACGACATCAGCACTGATAAATCGACAGCGACAAAACCTTGGATCGATTAAAGCTCAGGGAGTTGAGGTTAGCGGAACAGTGCGCTTGAGTAAACATTGGGAAATATCCAGCGAATATTTGTTGTCCTCGAGTAAGGTTCTACGGTTTCCGGCTAACGTGTCTCTCGAGGGCCTGTTTGTCCCGCAAATTCCAAGGAATCAGTTTAACCTTCAAGCGACTTACATTCATTCGAAGTGGACCCTCGGTGTTCAAGGTCGATTGGTTGGACAGCAGTTCGACGATGACCAAAACCTCTTTCCACTCAAAAAGTTTTTCAGTATCGATGCGGAATTGTCGCGAAAGATCTCTTCGCGCGCATCATTGTTTGTTGCGGCGCAGAACTTGACCGGAGTGCGATATGAAGTTGGTAAGACTCCTGTGTTAACGGTCGGGCCGCCAGTGCTTTTGCGTGTTGGGGTACGCGTGAGTAGCAGCAAAGGAAACTAGGTTAATCAAATAGGCCTCTGCAGTTGAATTTCCACAGATTTCACCAATTCACCTCTCTGCAAGGCGAAGCCAAGGATCATGGGTCGAATCTCTGCCGCCTCGGTGGTGTTGTGGCTCTGTGGTCGAGTCTGATTTGTAATGCCAACTACCACGGTGACACTGAGAACACAAAGGTTACACGGAGAGATACACTCCAAACCAAAGACAGGATCTGCGTAATCGGCGAGAATCAGTGGATGTTTCTTGATCGCAAAAAAGCCTTCCTCTGAATTTCAAAATCTTCATCAGGCTACCTCACTCTCAAGGCACTTAACTTGCAGTGACAAAGTTTGAACGTCAAAGGTGGCGTTCACCTGAATCACTTTGATTCCATCACAACTGTTTTGCGAGCCGGGTCGTCCTTAATCGAAACACAAACAAACCGATTGTTGAGCCGCGGTCATGCGACCTGATTTTTTTACTGATACGAACTGGGGGCAAGATGAAACCAAACACTTTAATGTCGAACGTTCCGATGGATTTGCTCTATCAAGCACTGGAGACTGAGAAGGGTGGCGTGCAAGTCTATTCAACAGCACTTCGCTGCGTAATTAACGAGGATCTAAAGGAAGAATGGACAAAGTATCTCGAACAAACCAAGACACACGTCCAAATACTGTCTGACATCCTGAAACAACTTGAATTGGATCCCGATGCTGAAACTCCGGGTCGCAAAGTTGTGCGATACATCGGCTCTTCACTAGTTAAAGCGATGGAGATGGCGATTCGCGGGTCCGATCCAAAGAGCGCTCAAATCGTTGCAGCTGAATGTGTTGTCCTGGCTGAAACCAAGGATCACCTGAACTGGGAGCTCCTTGGAGAACTTTCTAAAAACTTCCCGGACGCGGCTGAGATTCTTCAGTCTCGGTACGAGCAAGTCGAGCAGGAAGAGGACGAGCATCTCTATCACTCAACTGGATGGTGTCGCGAACTCTGGATTGAAAATCTGAGCATGCCAGCTGTTTTGCCTCCGCCTGAAGAAGTCGAAGATGTTCAGGATGCTGAGGAAGCAGCCAGAGCTAAAAAGGAACGAACCAAAAAAGCGGGTGCGCGCTAGTCGTGCAAAGAAGTAACGATTGAAAGGGAACGATTGTGAGCAAAGTAAAATCACCGGAGAAGTCTTCGAAAAAGCCTGTCAAAAAGTTGGACGCAAGTAAGAACCCCAAGGGGAATGACGGATTGGGTCGGCTTGATGCAAAAGCTGACAGTCTTGCCGAGCACACAGAGGATTCCTCGGGCGAGTTTTTGACCACAAATCAAGGAGTTCGCGTCAACGACAATCAAAACTCCTTGAAAGCCGGCGATCGAGGTCCAACCTTACTCGAAGACTTTATCCTTCGTGAAAAGATCACACACTTCGATCATGAGCGTATCCCAGAGCGCGTTGTCCACGCGCGAGGTTCGGGTGCCCACGGTGTATTCCGGGTATACGAACCGATGACTGAATACACCAAGGCGGCATTTCTACAGGACCCCAACGTTACCACTCCCGTGTTTGTCCGCTTTTCTACAGTCGCTGGTTCTCGAGGGTCGACCGATCTCGCCAGAGATGTCCGAGGCTTCGCAGTGAAGTTCTACACCGCTGAAGGAAACTTTGATCTAGTCGGGAATAACATGCCCGTCTTTTTTATTCAGGATGCAATAAAGTTTCCCGATCTGGTTCATGCGGTTAAACCTGAACCTCACAACGAAATACCGCAAGCTGCCTCTGCCCACGATACGTTCTGGGATTTTATTTCATTGATGCCGGAATCAATGCACATGATCATGTGGGTGATGTCGGATCGCGCAATTCCAAGAAGTCTGCGGATGATGGAAGGGTTCGGTGTTCACACGTTCCGACTCATCAACGAACAAGGCAAAGCGCGCTTTGTTAAGTTTCACTGGAAGCCATTACTTGGGGTCCATTCTGTGGCGTGGGATGAAGCACAAAAAATCTCTGGTAAGGATCCTGACTTTCACCGTCGTGATCTTTGGGAAGCGATCGAGGAAGGGAACTTTCCGGAGTGGGAACTTGGCGTTCAGATAGTTGAAGAAAAGGACGAGCATAAATATGAGTTTGATCTTCTCGATCCAACGAAAATTATTCCTGAAGAGTTGGTGCCGGTGCGGCGCATCGGCAAGCTCACGCTGAATCGAAATACAGATAATTTCTTTGCTGAAACTGAACAAGTCGCTTTCCATGTGGCTAATATTGTGCCGGGCATCGACTTCACGAATGATCCGCTACTGCAGGGGCGGCTGTTTTCGTATCTCGACACGCAGCTCATCAGACTTGGTGGTCCAAACTTTCACGAGATTCCGATCAATCGTCCCATCGCGCCGGTGCACAACAACCAACGTGACGGGTACATGCGACAGACGATCAACCGTGGGCAGACAAGTTACGAGCCGAACAGTTTGCGAGG
>DASROI010000002.1:0-7903 GCA_035646955.1 Pyrinomonadaceae bacterium | reverse complement strand
CAGAACCCATCGACCGTAACGGAATGAGGTGGCGCCTCTTCAGGGTAATGCTTATCAGATCCCATCGTAAACGTTCCACCTGGTATCCACATCATTTCTTTGAATGGTGCTTTTCGATGCCTGTTCGCTTTGATTGAGATTGGACCGCTCATAGAAAAACCTTGATTTGAAAATGCTTTTGAAATCGGTTCCCTGCGAGAAACGTTTGCGGCAATTGTACTTAAAACAACCCCTCCTGATAACTGTAAGAATTACCAGTACGGCCAGAGTCTAACCCTGCCTGATCATTGTCAGTGCAGTGCTAGAGCACTATTATCCGTCTTGCTCAATCGAACTAGCCAGCGGCAATATGAGAGGCACAATTGTTGAAAAACCTTGCTCGAAGCCTGCGCCAGATGCTGTGCGTATCTCTGATTCTTTATTCAGGGACTGCCTTTGGTCAGGATGTCCTCCGTTGGGGCGCTGATCCATCCGGCGGCGCACCTTACGTCTTTACCGATCCTTCAGCACCTGACAATTATATCGGTTACGAAAAGGAGATGGTCGACGCGCTCGCTGCGGCGATGGGTCGTAAAGCAGAGTTTGTCCCGAGCGACTGGGAAACACTCGTCTCGGCACTCCAGCGACATTCATTCGATATTATTGTCAACGGATTGGAACCTACTGGTGACCGCGCGCAACAGATCATATTCAGCAAGCCTTACTACATATTTCAACTTCAGCTAACAGTCAGACAAGACGATAACCGAATCAAGTCTTTGGCTGACTGTAAGAACAGGACTGTCGCAACGCTCGGTAACACGGCCGCTTCGCGACTGCTCGAACAGGAACATGTTCCCTTTCGAACTTATCAGGATCCTGTGGGTGCGTACCGGGATCTCGAGTTAAAACGGATCGACGCTGTCCTTATGGATGTTCCCGCCGAAGCTTTCTACGCCCATGGAAATGCAAAGTTAAAACCGGCGGGCCCTCCCTTTACGAAAGGACTGTACGTCATCGGTCTACGAAAAGGGGACGACGCTTTGAAAGCCCAGGTCGACGCTGCCATCGACAAGATCATCGTCGATGGCACACTCGAGCGAATTCTCAAGAAGTGGAATCTCTGGAACGACGCTCAAGTCGAATTTGAGGCCCCAATTCGAGCAGGCACTGCTACTCAACCAGCCCAATTTGATATGACAACCAGTTCGTTCAACTGGCGCGAGGCTATCTTCCGCCTCACTCGGGCTGCGTTGGTTACGGTCTTGATTGCTCTCGGCTCGATGGTTATTGCTGTCGTCCTCGGGTTGCCCCTCGCATTGGGCCAATGGAAAGGGCCCTTCTGGCTTCGTGCTCTATGTACCGCTTACGTAGAGTTCTTCCGCGGTACGCCGGTCCTGGTCCAACTTCTGTTTTTATACTTTGGGCTTCCAGTTATCGGTATTGCAATGCCGGGTTGGCTCACAGCGTTGGTCGGGCTCGGTTTAAATTACGCCGCCTACGAATCGCAGGTTTACCGGGCATCTCTCGAAGCTATTCCTAAAGGTCAGTGGGAAGCAGCCTATCTGCTCGGTATGACTCCACTGCTGGCATTTCGGCGAATCATCTTTCCCCAGGCGTTTCGCTTCGCACTGCCGCCGATGACAAACGACTTTGTCTCATTGTTCAAAGATACGTCAGTAGCTTTTGCAATTTCAGTTTGGGAGTTAGCCACCGCATATCGCGAACTGGCGAACGCTTCAGGTCAATTCCTGTTACTGGGAGTGGTCGTCTCAGCGTTTTATCTTGCGATGAGTCTACCTATGGCGCACCTGGCCCAACTGCTCGAACGTCGTTTGAGCGGGCGAACACCGGAACCTGCCGAACAGGAGGTTGCTGTCGCATGATCAAAGTCACCGGATTGAAGAAACACTTCGGCTCGAATCAAATACTTCGTGGTGTCGACTTCGAAGTTCCGCGGCAAACCGTTCTCGGCATCATTGGCGCATCAGGTAGTGGCAAGACCACTCTTTTACGCTGTTTGAATGGGTTAGAGAGAATTGATGGTGGGACGATTCAATGCGATGACGTTCAACTTGAATCAAATCTCACGGCCGGAGAATATCGCAGGCGGGTCAAGGCTCTGCGAAGTCACGTGGGCACAGTCTTCCAGCACTTCTATTTGTTCCCCCATCTTTCTGTAATAGGAAATGTCATCGAAGCGCCGGTGCATGTGGCCCATACCTCAAAGAAAAAGGCCTCAGATGAAGCACGCGAATTGTTGGAATCGGTAGGAATGAGTCATGCCATCCGACGGTATCCGGAATCATTATCAGGTGGTGAGCAACAACGAGTAGCCATCGCTCGAGCACTCGCCATGCGTCCCAAGGTCGTCCTGTTTGACGAACCCACAAGCGCGTTGGATCCAAGGCGAATTCAGAGTCTTCGCGCCCTGCTTCGTGAGTTTGTCGAACGCGATCATACGATGATCATCATTTCGCACTCGATCGGTTTTCTCGGCGCGGTTTCCGACAATCTTCTTTACATGGAGGGTGGTCTCGTAGTCGAGCATGGCCCAACCAAACAAGTTCTGGAAACGCCAGCAGACCCACGAACAGCAGATTTTCTAAAACAAGCGGAGTAAAAGAGCCAACTAATCTGTAAGGATGACTCAGACGTTCGACAGACCAAAACTTGTGGAGAGGTAACGGTCAAACTCAGATTTATTGGCCTGGATTTGGGTTATTTTGCCGCCCAGAACAAACCCTTTGTTGAGATTCGCGGCATTTAAGGGAACGCAACGAACAAAACTAACCTCCAACTCAACGACGGCGCGAGGAAGGTACAGTTGAATCAGAAGCCTTTGAGACCCATCGCAAAATCGCTCATCAATTTGGGTTGAGGGTAGAACTAACGAGATGCCAGCTGCAGATAGATCGAGGGTCTCGCCGAAGAAAATAAGCGACTGCGTGGTTTCGGTCTCATCGGCATCCAGAATTGCGAGGTTAGCAGCTAACTCTGCCTCACATCTGGCGCGAAAACGGGGCGTTTGCCGGCGCTCCACAGTAAGCTCATAAAGCCGGGGCCGCTTACCAACTGGTAAACCTTCGACGTTGGCCCGAGGCTTCTCACAATCTTCGACAACGGTTAGGGCTTTCAACCGAAGTCCGTTTTTAGCGACCGGCCAGTAGTAGCACGAAACGATAAATTTGTACATTTGGGGGAGTTTTACAGGGCCTCAGTTCGTCGGCTCATCGTCGAGAGACTTGCAAAAGAGTCCATTTCGACAACCAGCGTTCAGAAACATGAACGTCCCTACGTCTCAAATGTAAACGGGATTCGGGACCTAAGCCAAAATAGTCTATTCGTTTTTCTTTCATTAACTTAATAGTCAGAATCCATTGCTTATTCCCAAATGCGAGAGGTTGAGTGCGGAAAAGGATTGCCATTCACAACGCTTACTTGAAGCACTCCTCAACACTGCTCCACCTCTTCTGCCGGACCGCGCGCGTCCTCGCGGGCTCAGTTGCCTTGTGTTTAAGGTTGGCCCGCGAGGACGCGCACCGGTCCGGCAGAAGAGGTTGCGTGCGGCAATGGAGGGCCATTTGACGACAACTTCCGCAACAGAGAAACTTTCGTTGACGACCGTGTAAATTGTCACATTCCTCTAAAATATAGATCAGGAAAACTTTCAGGGAGCCGACCTAAGGTACAATTCGCAAGCATCGAGATCAATCTGGTTCCCCAGTTCTGTCCCCTGAACTTTGAGATGAATGATGCCCTCAGGTTCGACACGTATATAAAGGAGAAATGGAGTGCCTGAAAAACAAACGCTCAAACGTGCCGCGCAGGACAAACGGGAGGGAAAGTCTCCAAGCACACAGGCAGGCGAGTTTGTCCATGAAGAGATTGAACACATTCGTGAAGGTAAACACGGGGCTAGATCAGCCAAACAGGCAATTGCCATCGGCCTTTCAAAAGCTCGCCGCGCAGGCGTCGAGTTACCGCCACCTAAGCCGGGAACGACCTCAGAAGCCACTCGTAAACAGGCTACCAGCGAACTAAAACGAGCAAAGTCCGGTTCACGTTCAAAGGCTGCCAAATCTACTAAGCGTTCGCGGGCAATGTCGTCAGCACTCAAACGAGAGGGCGCCAGTGCGGCATCAAAGACAGCCTTGTCACGCCACGCCAAAACCGCTGCGAAGCGTCGCTCAGCTGCTTCCAGATCTCAATCAGCCAAAAAGGCAGCAGCTACGCGAAAGAAATGAAGTATGAGTGAAAACGATATTCACGACACATCCCTGCGAGAGCACTTGCTCTATTTAATACGCGGGGGCGGCGCGCACCTGTCATTCGATGATCTAATCGAACAATTTCCAGTCGAATTGTGCGGGCGTAAGGTCGAGGGTCTGCCTTACACCGCATGGCAAGTGCTTGAACATATGCGTATTGCTCAATGGGACATACTCGAGTTCTCGAGAAATAAGGATCATCTTTCACCAGACTTCCCCTCGGGATACTGGCCCAAAGAAACAGGTGACGAAAGCCGCTGGCAAGAAACGGTTGAAAAATTCCGTGCCGATCAAAAAGCCATGGAGCAGTTGATAGCAGACCCCGACAGTGAGTTATTTAACAACATACCTCATGGTGAGGGTCAGACCATTCTGCGTGAGGCACTGCTGGTGGCAGATCACAACGCTTATCATCTCGGAGTGCTAACAGTAATCAGGCGAATGTTGGAGGCTTAACTGGTTTTACCCGGGGAGAGATCCTCTCGAGGTCCTGATGGACCAGAGAGAATACTAATGAGTTTCTGGCGGTTAGAGTCTGATAGGTTCACGAACCGAACTCCAAAACCGATCTGGGGAACATGGTGAGCGATTTCCCCACTCAATTCCAACCACTCTCCAGTAGGGAGTTGCATGTTGAATTGTATGACTTCGCCGACGTAGGCCTCGCAAAGAGAATCGATGTAACAGCCACCCTCAGAGAGGTCGGTAATGCGGGCGCTGTACTTGCCCATTGTGCCGTCCCAAACGGCATCCAAACAGACTTCAATGCGGTCCTCTTCTCTACGTTCTGCCATTTCTTTTCAAGCCAAGTGAGCGAGCAAAGGTTGAGTGGAGCCGCCGTGACTCGCGTGTGAGTTTACCATAGATGTGTTATCCCATTCGTCATTTTCCATACTTGCGACCAGCAGACTCAGGCAAAAAGGAGTGGAAACAGGACCTCAGTCGCCACTTGCAAATGATTCTCACGTCAGGCCAAACTGAACCGTGATCTCTGCGTCCCTCTGCGGTTCTCGGCGTCTCTCTGCGTTTATCTGAAACGTGATCGAATCAGATCAGGATCGCCGAGGGACGCCGAGGACAGCCGAGGGAAGCAGAGAATTTAGAATCGGCGAATCGACAATTCCCCGAGGGAAGTCATTGATTTCGGAAACAATATCAACTATGTCAACAACGCCACAAAAGCAGATCGACGTCGCTTCGATCACCGAAATTAGAAACCATTTCCCTGCCCTCGAGCGTGTTCACAACGAGTGGCCAGTTGCTTACTTCGATGGACCAGGCGGCACCCAGGTTCCCAGGTTCGTGGTCGAACAGATGAGCGATTACCTGTTTCACCATAACGCCAACACTCACTGGCAATACCCAACCAGCGCTGAAACAGACGCCGCTATCGCGAAAGCCCGTGAAGTAATGGCAGAGTTCCTAAACTCGTCGGCCGATGAGATTGCCTTTGGCGCCAATATGACAACGCTCACGTTTCATTTATCTCGCGCCTTGAGCCGTAACCTGTCTGCCGCTGACGAAATTGTTGTAACTGAGTTAGACCATCACGCCAATATCGATCCATGGCGACGGCTAACTAAGGAATGCGGTGTGGTCGTGAAGAGCGTTAAGTTCGACACAGTAAGCGGAACGATAAGCAAGACCGACCTGGAACGGTCCGTTACTTCAAAAACCAGGTTAATCGCAATTGGAGCTGCTGCGAATGCGCTCGGCACAATTAACGACATCAAGTACGCGATCGAGCTGGCCCATGAGGCAGGGGCACTCGCATTTGTAGACGCGGTCCACTACGCTCCGCACGCGCTAATTGACGTTCAGGAGCTCGATTGCGATTTCCTCGCAATGTCTGCGTACAAATTCTACGGGCCACATATTGGTGTACTGTTCGCTAAGAGAAAGATCTTTGACGAGCTCGATTTTCCGAAGCTGGTGCCGGCTCCGGACTATGCACCCGAAAATTGTGAAACGGGTACACAGAACCAGGAGGGGATGGTTGGTGCAGCGGCTGCTGTCGAGTTTATCGCTTCCCTTGCAGGCGAAAGCTCGATGCGCGACCGGCTTGAGAATGTCTTCCATACTACGCACGCGAGGAACATGAAGTTCTTTGTGACGCTCTGGGAGGCGTTGAGTGCGATGCCGCGCGTCACACTATATGGACCTACACCCGATCAACCTCGGACACCAACGATCGCATTTACAATTTCTGGCATAGAGTCGTCCGAAGCTGCGAGGAGATTGGCCTACAAGGGACTATTTCTTTCGCATGGAGACTTTTACGCCGCGACAGTTGTAGAACGCCTGGGTCTTTCGGATGAGGGACTCTTGCGCGCCGGATGTGCTCTGTACACCACCGAGCAAGAGATTAATCGCCTAATCGAGGCCGTCGCTGAACTGGCCCACTCATCTCAATAGAATCCCACCGTCAGGAAGTGGCAAAGCTACGCAAATCAAGACTCAATTAAACCTGGAGTTGAGGGCCCCCTTTCAGTTTCCATATATCATTTTCCATTTCTCATTTTTCATTTGCTGAGCCTCTGTGCCACCTCTGTGTTCTTTGTGACTCGGTGGTGGATAGAAAGGATGGCCCAGGACTCCACCACAAAGACACAGAAAACACAGAGGTGGCTCAGAGGCTCAGCAAAATGAAAATGGTCCAACAAATGAAAACTGAGAAATGAAAAATGATATATGGAAAATAAATGCTCCTTCCCAGCTGCATGATGATTCGCAAAATCTACCTTCGTACGGCGTTAACAAAATCTGCGAGTAGACCGTAGGCAGTGCTCTGCAAGTTCGGCCGGTGAGAAATTATCGTCAATCCGGGAATCATATCGAGTTCAAAGTGCACGCCCAGCGAAGTCCCGCGAACACTCCCAAGCGGATCTGACACCGAGACTTGTTCTGGTCTAACCGTGGCGATGACCTCGTCGTTTTCTACAACCTTTACCCGTGAGACGAGTTTGAACGGTTTCCCTTCCGCCTTCGCCGCTTGCAATGTCTCGGCATCAAGCCCTCTTATTCCCTCTCTACGGACTTCAGTTGGCAGCAGTTTGACTCTCAAGATCACCCTGGAAAGTGCGCAGACTTTTACAATGGAATCCCAGCCTTCAACGTCATGAGTGGGATCAGTTTCGGCTACGCCAAGTTCCTGGGCCATGCGTACACCCTCTGCGAACGAGCGGCCGGTCTCCATGGTTTCCAGGATCACGTTGGTGGTTGAATTGAAAACTCCTGTGAAGCCCCGAAGTTTTGCGAGAGGTAAGGCTTCGCGGAACAATGAGAAGATCGGAGCACTATCGAGGACCGCCGATTCAAAGAAATATTTCTTTCCTTGCGCGTTTGCGATCTCGAGAAGTTCATCATAAGCGTAAACAATCGGAGCTTTATTCGCGCTGATCGCATGGGCGCCGGATTGAAGCGAGGCCCTTAAATAATCGATTGCCGGTTGACCGGAATCAGGGTTGAGTGAGGTGGTTTCAAAAACGACATCGGGTTGTACGTGGCTCAACCACTCCTGGATATTCGATTGCGTCGTTGCATCGGAGAAATCTCCCGAAACGATTTTTGTCGCGTCAAAACCTTGAGGTGAGCTTAACCAACCAAGTCTCCTCGTCGCGACTCCATGAATCCGCCAATCGATTCCATAGCTC
>DASROI010000001.1:0-26344 GCA_035646955.1 Pyrinomonadaceae bacterium | reverse complement strand
CCCACAGATTACGCCTCAACCAAATGATCAAGTTGCGAGACCAAAGGTCAGTACCGACACGCCGTAGAGTCAGGTGAGCTTTATGTAACGTGCAGCAGCTAATAACACGAGGCTCACCCGACGCTACCGCGCTCGGTACTGTCCAGGGCGATAGGATGTTTCTGCGTAATCAGCGGAATCTGTGGATTTTTCCGATGAGGTTATCTTTCTCGTTGCGCCTGGTTTGCTGAGTATTTCACCAGCAGGCGGTAGGCCAACAGACCAAATACGATGAAGCCAAAGGTAAGTGGCAAACGTGTGTCTGACTTCACCAGCATCCAGAAATGGACCACCCCTGCCGTAGCAGCGAAATAAACGAGCTGATGTAATCTGGCCCAACGTTTACCTCCGATTCGCTTCACCATCTTGTTCGTAGAAGTAATTGCCAGCGGTACCATCAGGAGGAATCCCAACATTCCGACCAGGATGAATGGACGACGAGCAATATCCGCCACCGTACTTTTAAAATTAAAAAAACGGTCGAACCAGATGTAAGTCAGAAGATGCAGAGAGCCATAAAAGCACGCAAACAAACCCAACATGCGCCGGAATTTAACGAGCGAGTTGGCGCCAAAAATCTTTCGTAAAGGAGTAATCGCAACGGTCAGCGACAAGAACACAAGCGTTAGCATTCCGGTGGTTCTTGTTACAAACTCCAGCGGATTTGGTCCAACTCGTTGGTGCGTCAGATCCCATAACAATAGTGCTAATGGCAACAACGCATTTACGAAGACGACAAACTTTGCGAACTGTAGATTCGTTATCGAGTAACCCGATTGAACATTCCTGACTTGTGCCATGTGCTAAAAATTCTTCACAAGGTCCATACCCTTATAAAGACTGGCCACCTGGTCTGCGTAGCCATTAAATAAGAGGGTATTCCGGCGACCGTATTCACCAATCCGTCGCTCTGTAGCCTGGCTCCAACGAGGATGCGGAACGCCTGGATTCACATTTGAGTAGAAACCGTATTCGTCCGGAGCTTGAATATTCCAGGTAGTCGGCGGCTCTCTGTCAACCAGCGTGATCCTGACTACCGACTTGATACTTTTGAATCCATACTTCCACGGCACCACCAGCCTGATCGGAGCTCCATCCTGGGGTGGTAGGGTCTCGCCATACATCCCGGTTGCCAGGATGGTCAACGGATGCATTGCCTCGTCAAGTCTGAGACCTTCAACATAAGGCCAGTCGAGCACTCCTGTTCTTTGATTCGGCATCCTTTCGGGATCCAGCAAAGTTTGAAACGCTACATATTTGGCCTGCGAAGTTGGTTCGACTTTGTCTAGCAGTTGGCTGAGTGGAAAGCCTATCCAGGGAATCACCATAGACCAACCTTCAACGCAACGCAGACGATAAACTCGTTCTTCAAGTTGAAACTTCAGTAATTCGTCAATATCGAAGACTTTGGGTTTGTTGACGAGTCCTTCAACTGTAACGGACCACGGACGAGTGACAAACCCTTTCGACGCATAAGCAACTCCACTTTTAGAGGTGTCGAACTCATAAAAATTGTTGTAATTGGTAACAGCCTCTTTTGGTGTCTGTTTATCGCCAACGGCAAAGCCTTCCTTCACACGTTCATCGTCGGAGGCTGACGTAACCTGGGTAAGTTTTTCGCCCTCCACAGGTTTTGTCGGGGGTGGATTAAGTTTCCGGTAGAGCAGGGTGCTGGCAGTAGCAGTTCCGGCCAAGACTGCTGCGCGCATAAACACTCTGCGGTTTAAATAAGTCTCTTTATCTGTGATCTTTTCCTTGTCAGTCGTGCCTTGCATAGAGAATTCCTGTTTTTATGATCCAATAAATAGTCGCACAGTTCGCTGAATACTTACGAATGGCAATCCCCGGTTGGATGTTCAAGAAAGCCTTTGGAAGTTGATCTTTGGTCTTTGATCTGGCGCTCCGAGCTTATCAGGGCTTCATTTTTGACCGGCAAAGGCCAAAAACCAAAGACCAAAAACCCAAATTTCAGACAAAGAAACAGACTTTAAGTTAAGATGCGCACCTTTACTGCCAGTCGGTACTAAATCAACAGGAGTGAGCAAATGAACGACTTTGCCGCAAGCGCAGAAGATGTGAGCGAAGACGTTTTGGAGGTGGCAATTCTCTTAACCCAAACCGTCGCCGGCGATGGTTATTCCGAACTCGCACAGTCAATAGCCGCTCAGTTGGCTCAGCGCGGCGACCTGCAGCGAGCCCTGGATATTGCTAACACAATTGGTGATCCCTATCTCAAAGACCAGACCCTCGGTTTAATTGCAGCTCAGTCAATCGACTCAAATGAGATTGAACCCGCTGAATTACTCGATACCATAGAAGATCCAGTCCTCCAAGACCTGGCGGCCGAGCAGGTCGCGATTCAATACGCTGGAATCGGAGATGTTGAAAATTCTTTAGGATTGGTCTCGCAGCTTCCTGACAATGAACCGGTGTTAAGTCAAATTGCCGTTGGACTTGCTGCGAATGGGTTTGAACCTCAGGCCCAGGATGTATTGGAGTCGATTGAGAATCCGGCTACACGAGTGACAGTAAGCGCTCAGCTCTCTTCGGAATTGTTAAAGAAAGGAAAGATCGCCGAAGCTGAGAGTTTGATTAGGTCGGCTGAAAGCGATCTGAACCAGGTTGAGTATCCTGAAGAGAGAATTAACGCTGCTCTGAATGTCGCCTCCGTCCTGCGAGAGCTCAATCGAAAGGATGAAGCATTCGAACATCTGAAACAGGCCGGAATTCTTTGTAAGGAACTTGAAGATGGCACTGTCGAAACGCTCGAAACGGTGTTTGTCCGAGATGAGGCGTTGGCGCAGATTGCAGGTGGGATGGCCCAGGCTGGCTATCTATCTGAGGCTGATAGTTTACTCGAGGAAATCGGAGATGCCTTTCAGTTCGCCCGCGCGACTCTTCAACTGGCTATCGCACAACATCAGAACGGTAACGCCAATGAATCGTTGAAGTTGTTGCAACAGGCTCACGATATCACCGCTGAACAACCGACTTATGGCGAATATGGGCAACGAATGCGCGACACTCTTTTCACTGAGGTCGCGGCAGCCTACGCCGCTTGCGGGTACTATGAACAAGCACTGGATGTGCCGGGCGAAATAGTGGACTCCGATGAAAAGCTACGCGCGCTCATCAGAGTGGGACAGACGGCTGCCAACTCTGAGCAGCAGCAGTCGGTCATTAAACAGGCTTCCGACAAACTGAAGGATGACGTCTCAAAAGCCTCTTTCTGGCTGTCGTTGAGTCAGTCATTTCGCGTGACCGATCAGTCTGAGGCATTTGACGATGCGATAGGACAGTCACTGGATAACGCGAATCGGATCACGATGACTTATGAGCAAAGTCTCATTTTGAGTGAGATAGGTCTACAGCTTGTTGAGCGCTCGCCAGAAAAGGCCGACACCGTTTTCTTAAAGGCTGTTGAAAATCTGCGATCTATTGAAAGCGGTTACCGGCGGGTCGCAATACTTTTGAATCTGTCCCAGAAATATTGGAAGTTGGATCGCCACCCGGCACCTGAAGAGCGTGCGGTATTTCGCGATCTAACAGCCCATCTCGAGTAAAAGATCGCCAAAAATCTCAGCTAGAAGGACAGTTAGTGGAGCAGCCAGAAGAGTCGTTCTCACCACCAAACAAACCTCTAGAGCGTGATGAATTAACCACCAGAAGCAGGGTCATACGCTGGGCCATAGTACTTGGTGTCGCCGGGGGTGTGATGCTTATTCCAGTTCCTTCTGGAATAACACCGCAATCCTGGCGACTGCTTGCAATCTTCGCCGCCACAATCACGGGTTCAATTGTCCGTCCACTTCCCGGCGGTGCAATGGTGCTACTCGGCGTCACCGCGTTGCCTCTGTTTAAAGTCTTAGAAATCAAGGATGCGTTGACGGGCTATGCGGATCCCGTTGTCTGGTTAGTCTTGGCCGCCTTTTTTATCTCCCGCGGCATGATCAAAACCGGGCTCGGTCGCCGCATAGCATTCCTGTTTATTAAAGCGATTGGACGCCATTCGCTTGGACTGGGCTATGCGCTGATCTCGACCGAGGCCGTCCTGGCCACCGTCATTCCCTCAACGGGAGCTAGATCCGGCGGAATAATTTTCCCAATCGCCAAGAGTCTCGCCGAAGCATACGACTCAACTCCGGGTCCTACCGCGAGACGGCTCGGTGCTTATCTGATGACCACTGTTTATCAATGTAACGTCGTGGTTTGCGCAATGTATCTGACAGGGCAGGCTTCAAACCCGATCATTGCTAAATTTGCGAAGGACGTAACCGGCGTCGATCTGACTTATTCACGTTGGCTACTTGCTTCAATTGTCCCGGCACTTGCTAGTTTGGCATTGGTGCCGCTGCTGATCTACAAGGTTTTTCCTCCAGAAGTTAAACACACTCCGGCGGCGGCCGAATATGCGTCGAAGGAACTTCAGCTCATCGGTCCGATGAACAGTTCCGAGCGCTTGATGTTATTGGTGTTCGGGTTGGTCGCCATTCTTTGGATGACCAGTTCCTATCATGACGTGCACTATGCTGTCGTTGCACTCTTAGGAATTGCTGTCTTGCTGATTAGCGGAGTTCTTGATTGGGAAGATCTGCTCAATGAACGCGCTGCGTGGGCGGTTTTTATCTGGTATGGCGGGTTGTTGCGAATGGCCGAGGGGCTGAGTCAGACCGGAATAACCAAGCGTTTTGCAGAGAGTGCTGCCAGTTTGACCGCCGGCTGGAAATGGTGGCTGGCCTTAAGCGTGCTCTTACTTGTCTATTTTTATGCGCACTATGCGTTTGCCAGTATTACAGCGCATGCAACCGCGATGTATACGCCGTTCCTGATCGTCATTCTTGCGTCAGGAGCGCCACCTTACCTCGCAGTGCTTTCACTCGCCTACTTCTCAAATCTCGGTGCTTCGTTGACGCACTACGGTACCACTCCAGCTCCTATCTATTTTGGTGCAGGTTATACATCACAGCGAACGTGGTGGTTCATCGGATTACTCGTATCATTTCTCACTATAGCAATCTGGACTGTGGTGGGTTTTACTTGGTGGAAGGTTCTGAAATTGTGGTGAGCGTGCAGGACAACTCTTATGGCTGCTGGTTATTCAGGAACACCGCTACCAAGGAAGCTTGGGATCAAGGAAGACTTCAAAATAGGTCTTGTTGATCCACCTGAAAATTTCTTAGATCTAATCTTGCCATTACCACCAAATGCGCAGGTAGTAGGTCGCCTCATAAAGCCACTCGACCTGGTTATTTGTTTTGTTAATAGTAGGCCCGCACTCCTCAAGCAGTTTTCTCCACTCGCCGCAAAGCTTCGTTCAAACGGAATGATCTGGATTGCCTGGCCGAAGAAGAATTCAGGAGTCGAAACCGATCTGGATTTTGGACAGGTTCAAAGAATTGGCTTGGATGCCGGTTTGGTTGATGTGAAGATCTGTGCCATCGACGAGATATGGTCAGGGTTAAAATTTGTCTACAGGTTAAAAGATCGTAAGCGTTAAGAAACTCACAAGTCCGCTCGTTTCAAAGACCGATCAGAGAAACATCTTTCCACTTTTCCACAACTTCTGAGGAAATCTTTGTGGAAATCGCCTCCTCAATTTTACAAACGTGTTACAAGAGCACACTTAGAACACTTTGCACACGCGAGCGGCACGGCTGCAAGCTCTTTGCTCTTAACACTTGATTCAAATTCACGAACGAAAAATCTGCTAGTGGTCCAACACAACAGCATCGCAACAATTGTTCGGAAAGATACCTTGCGAAGAGGGAATTCCATGATGAATGGAAAAAGCGATCTCGCTTACAAAAAATTGGCTCTACAAATTGTAGGACCAGAAAAATCTAATCCGCATCTATTGCGCCAAACAGACGGCGATCACATTTTTGTTTTTTTTAGACGAGTGAAATTCCTTCGAGAAAACGCATTCGACCAGGACGAATTCGTTGGGCAAGAACCAAAAGTTTTAAAAAGTTGGACCAGTGATGTGATCATCTATCCTCACATGTGAGAGTTGTTTGCGATTCGAAAATGGTCGTTACGAGAGTGGTTCAAGAGACAATTTACGACTAATGATCACGAGGCGAATTAATTCTGAAAAAGGTGTTGCAAAAAAAGTTTCGATCACTATAATGCGAATCCCTCGCTGAAACGATTGCCAGAAAAAGTTTGGATCAGCGGCCTGGTTTTTGATTTCGTTGGAAGGTTTACTCGCTCTCATTTTTTTTGTCTCGCAATTGCCCGGAAGCCTCCCGCGACGTTCGACTCAGGTAAATGGTGGCGTAGTATTCTAGTTGCGCACGGCAATCACGGGTGATCGCCCATCGTTAGGGCACCTTTACCAAACAATCAACAACAAAATAATTATTACGCCGGTCTACTCAGAAGATCGGGGCGAGATGGAGTGTGCGCCCAGACAAGTACTCTCATGCTTAAGGGAGTGTAAGCAATGAAGGAAGGAACCCAGTTAGTGCAAGAGTCGAAGCACTGTCCAATTTGTTCAAGTGATCTTCCCATCTCCGAGTTTGGGATTTGTCGTGCTCGCAAAGATGGACGAAATCTTTACTGTAAGAGTTGTATTCGAAATAAAGTCACTCAAAGTCGCCGTGCGCTGAAGGAGTACAAGTCGGTGCGCAAGAGGTGTATCGCTCAGCACATCGAAATGACCGAGCAAATCTCCGACAACGCCTCGGCTAGTCAGTATGCACTGCGGTCCACTAGCAAACTCTCGCCAGTTGATCGTGTTCGAGAAGCTATTCGCAAAGGTGCACGGACGCAACGCGAAATCGCCCAGGAAACTAAGCTTGGCAAAGACGAAATCGGCGATGCTCTAGCAAATCTCCTACTCTGGACTCGTGAGATCAGGACACAAGTTGTAGATAACACCAGGATGTATTTTCTCAATGAAGCGGGCGAGGCCGTCTTCGAGGAACAAGTTCAACTACCTCCAAGAAAACGAGACGTCCCAAGTTCGTTTAGCTGTCTGCAGGGAATTATGCCGGGCAGGAATCCGGAAGGTGAACCCGAGAAGATCGGCGGCTGGGTGGCAGCTTAGCCGCCGACCGGTATCACTAAGTTGCTGATGACGTTATTCTGAGAAAGCCTCTAGAACCTCGGTGGCGTGATCCTCCGGCTTGACCTTCTCAAAAACTTTCTTGATCTTTCCCTTCTCATCGATCAGGAAGGTCGTTCGTAGAACTCCCATGTAAGTTCGTCCCATGAACTTCTTTTCACCCCAAACACCATAAGCCTCCGCGATTGCGTGATCTCGATCTGCCAGCAAGGTGAATGGTAGTTTGTATTTTGTGATGAACTTCTTGTGTGACGCTTCGCTGTCTGGAGAAACGCCGAGTAGCTTGATCCCCTGCTTCTTGTACTTGGAATACGCATCGCGAAACGAGCAAGCCTCTTTTGTGCATCCCGGCGTATCATCTTTGGGATAGAAGTAAAGTACAACCTTCTGACCTTTGAAATCTTTTAAGCTAACGTCTTCGCCATTATCATCTGTGGTTTTAAATGCGGGCGCAGTTGTTCCTTCTTTGACCATCTGTTGTCTCCCGGTATACAAGTTTGGTTCGGCATTGTAGCAGTTACCAGAATATAAGAGTCATACCCGATTGAGTGAAGTGCGGCATCACTCAAGGTCGCCAGCGCCCAGGGCAAATATCAAATTTTTCGTGAGCCTGTGTTTTTGAGGAGCCCTGTGCGAACCTATGTGATCCGCAGCCCCACAGAGAACAAAATCATGAAGAAATCTACTAAGAGTAAATACTGGATGGTGAAACAGGAGCCTGAGACGTACTCCTGGGATAACTTCGTAAAGGACGGCAGCACCGATTGGACCGGAGTGCGAAATTATCAGGCTCGCAACAATCTCAAAGATATGAAGATTGGTGACCGAGTTTTGTTCTATCACTCGGGAAAGGGAAAAGAGGTGGTTGGTTTGGCCGAGGTGCTGAAAAGCGCATATCCAGATCCTACAGCTGACGATCCGCAGTGGGTGGCCGTCGATCTTAAGCCGATCAAGGCTCTAGCTACTCCGGTTCAACTTGCCGCAATTCGCTACGACAAACGGTTGAGTCAGCTGCCGCTCATTAGACAATCCCAGTTATCAGTCATGCCCTTGACGAAGGACGAATTCGACACCATTGTGAGTATGGGGAATAACAAAGCTCGAAAGAAATAGGAGTTGCTCAGATGTTCAAGCAAATTGACTACACCATGATTATCGTTTCGGACATGGAACGCTCTGTTGAATTCTACCGCGATAAGCTGGGTATTCCGCTGAAATTCCAAACTCCCGACTGGACTGAATTTGCTACTGGTGCAACGACCCTTGCGCTGCATGGAGGAGGGACTGCGCGCGAGTACCAGGATACCGGCGATCAGTCGAAAACAGCCGGTGCGTGTTCGATCGGGTTCAATGTTGAAGACGTTGATAAGACTTACGAAGAATTGAAAGCAAAAGGAATCCCCTTCGTCATGCCGCCAACGCAACGCGAGGGTGAACCAATTCGCTTAGCAGTGGGTCTTGATCCCGATGGCTTGCCTATCTCGTTTGCCCAGCTCATGTCGCAAGGTGCAGCCAAATAGGAGTCGTGATCATCGGGGGCGCGTGGTAGCAGAGGTCAGTACCGATTCGCGGTAGTGTCGGGTGAGTCTCGAGATACACACAACTTGATGGTAACGGATACTCACCCGACGCTACCGCGAACCGGTACTGACCTCGGCTACCACCCTATTAAAACAGCAGAGGATCAGATCTTCCCTTATTTGCCGTTTGCTCACCCAGTGCGACTGCAGACTCTTTCAAACGCGGATACATTTCCAACAACAGCTCAGGGGCCGCGACCCGCTTCTCTGCCAGGGTCGCCTTTATCTCGAGAGCATTTACCACCGCCTGCCCTCTAAAGTGGTTGTTTGTAATTACGTAGGTTTGTTTTGTCTGTTTTGATACCGCCCGAATCCTATCAATCCAAGGCTCGAGTTCATCAAGCGAATATAAATAGTTGTATCGTTCGTCCCTTGGCGCTTTTTCACGAAACCAATTTTGATAGTTTCGACCGTGAAGCCGGACGTATCCAATCCGAGAGGTGGTTAGCGCGGCGGGCTTGATCGACTTTTTAAACAACGGCTGATCGATGTTGCAAATTGCGATTCCTCTTTCTTCAAGCCACTCGTAAATGTTTTCGTTGTTCCAGGAGATATGGCGCACCTCGAGGACGAGTGGATAGTCCCGAAATCGGTCAAGTAGATTGGTTAGATATAGCCGATCATCTTCAGTATTTTTGAAGGACCATGGAAATTGAAGCAGGACTGCGCCAAGTTTGTTCTCTTCTGCCAGAACATCAATCCCCTCACGAAACGCTTTTTCGTCAGCGGCGGTCGCTTTACCGCGTTCATGTGTGAATACGCGATAAAGTTTGGCCGTAAATGAGAAGCGCTTGTTATTGGCTACGCGTTTGACCCAGGACTTAGTCGTCGAAGGCGTTGGTGGTCGATAAAAGCTACTGTTGATCTCAATCGTATCGAAAAAGCCTGCGAGATAATGTAGCGGGTCGAAGCGAGGTCCGGGTTTTTGGGGAAAAACAGTATTCTCCCAATCCTTGTAGGACCACCCGGCTGGACCAATGCGAATCATGAGCGTCAGCGTTCGAAGTTAATCTGGTCGTGGGGGTTGATACAGTTTAGGACACCGGCGAAGGTGCGATTTCATGACGCTCCTTTCCAATGGTTCATGTTTATTACTACGAGGTTCCCAAAAGACAACAGATTCCTCCAGATAGTGTCATAATTTGGTTTACTCTGTGCAACCTTTGTGTCCTTGGTGCCTCTGTGGTCAGCGAAGTCCTAAGAAAACCATCAAGACACACAGCCTCTGCGGGCGTGTCTAGCGAAAGTCAACTTCGGACTATGCTATTTGGTTACGCTGAGCAACATCAATTCACCGTTCGGAGGGTTGAATTCATCGGCAATACCTACACTCGCGATAGAACATTGCGAATTCAGATGGACGAACTCAACGAAGGCAATGTTTTCACCATAGCTGCACTAAACCGATGTCTGGTTAGGTTAAGTAAAGTTCGAAATATCAACAATGTTACCGTTAAGGATGTAGACATTCGTCTTAACCACCTTTACGGCATCCTTGACCTCACTATTACTTTGACCGACACGTCGCGTGCGCCACGGCGACGGTAAAGTTTTTCCTCCACTTGCGCGTTCCTGAATTTCCGCTGAGAATCGTTGAACGAAGTTTAGGTTCAATTCATGAAAGGAGGTATCGCGATGCGTCTGACTGAGATGGTGTCGTGCTCTGGTTGAGCGGCGAAGCTTAGCCCGAGCTTACTCGCTCAAGTTTTGAGCGGGCTTCCTGAACAGCCTTATGACCCAAATCTGATTGTCGGTTTTGATAAAGCCGACGACGCGGGTGTATACCGCCTTCGAGACGACCTGGCCCTGGTCCAAACAGTGGATTTCTTCACGCCCATCGTGGACGACCCGTACGACTACGGCCGAATATCAGCCCTGAACTCCATCAACGATGTTTGGGCGATGGCCGGTACTCCGATTACAGCTCTCGCCATAACCTGCTTTCCGAAGAAGGGAGTCGATCCTGCAATCCTGGGGGAAATTATGCGCGGCGGGATGGAAACTCTAAACAAGTATGGCGTGACATTGATTGGTGGTCACAGCGTCGACAACGAGCAGATCATGTTTGGGTATTCGGTTACCGGATTGATCGATCCCAATAAGGTTGCCACCAACTCCGGGGCCAGACCCGGTGAAGTTCTTATCCTGACTAAACCCATAGGCACAGGTGTTATCTCGACCGGCATTAAGAAAGGCAGGGCCAGTGAAGCGAATGTTGCAGGTTCAGTCGAAACGATGTTGACGCCTGGAAAGTTCGCCGCTGAGGCGATGCGAGAATTCGGTGTAAAGGCCGCCACTGATGTAACTGGATTTGCTTTGTTGGGCCACACCTGGGAGATGGCTTGTGCCAGTGGCGTGACGATTGAGATTGACGCAGGCTCGGTGCCTTTACTCGACGGGGCGTTTGAACTTGCCGCCGCGGGAATGTTGACGAGCGGTGATAAGACTAATCGCGAATATGTTGGCGCCGACGTACTGCTATCGGATTCTGTGAACCAGACAATGGCAAAATTACTCTTTGATCCGCAGACTGCCGGAGGAATGTTAATTGCGATCTCCGAGGATACAAGTGACGCATTGCTGGCAGAGTTGCGAAAACACTATCCACGCGCTCAGAAAATAGGTCGCGTCCGCGAAAAAGCTCAACACTCCGTGGTCGTCATCTAACCTTGGAGTGCTTTGTTATATGAGTGTCTTAAAGTGAGTTGACTTTAAATCAATCGCCCCGAAAAGGCCGCCAGGCCGGCGCACTCCAAAATGGACCTATCAAGCAGGGTAACAAAGCTTAACGACGCTCCAGAAAACACTAAAGGACAATACGTCCTTTACTGGATGCAGATGTTCAAGCGGGCGAGTCACAATTATGCCCTCAACTTTGCAATCCAGCTCGCTAACGATCGAGGCCTTCCTCTCGTAGTCTATGAGGGGTTGAAGTTTTACTATCCCTGGGCCAACGATCGCATCCACACCTTTATTCTTGAGGGAGTCGCAGAAAAAGAGGCAGAGTTCGCTGAACGAGGCATTCGTTACATCTTTTACCTGCAACGACACGCCCGAGATTCAAAAAATACGGTGGCCGCGCTCGCGAAACACGCGGCCTTACTGGTCACTGATGACTATCCATGTTTCATAATTCCAGAACACAACGCTAGTGCAGCCGCCCTGGATCTTCCTGTATACGCTGTGGATGCCAATGGAATGGTGCCGCTGTCGTCAATTCCGAAGGAAGAGTTTGCCGCGCGGACTATCAGACCAAAGCTCAATCGATTATTGCCTGACGCGCCGAGACGTATCGTCACCCCGGCACTCAAGACACAAAGCGTCGATCTTGACGTTGACTGTCCTGAAACAAAGGTGACGGATAAGAATATCGCAGAGCTCGTAAGCCAATGCGAGATTGACCACACCGTGAAACCGTCAAAGCTCTACCACGGTGGCACGTTAAACGGCCGTAAACGCCTGCGCCATTTCATCGACAAGATTCTTTCTGATTACGACAAGACTCGGAGCGAGCCGTCCGTCGATGGCAGTTCACGCCTCAGCTCATATCTACATTTTGGTTTCATCTCGATTCAGGAGATTGTCGACGCGGCCGAAAAGTCTGGTGCTAAAAAAGCCGGAAAGGAAGCATTTCTCGAAGAGGTGATAGTCCGGCGTGAACTGTCATTTAACTTGACTCACTACAATCCCAACTACGACTCGTTAAAAGCTTTGCCTGACTGGGCTTTAAAGACTATGCGAGAGCACGCTGATGATGAGCGGCCGATTTTGTACAGTGCTGATGATATTGAAGCCGGAAAGACTTATGACGAGCTCTGGAACGCTTCACAACGTGAATTGGTAGCTACGGGTGAGATGCACAACTACGTTCGGATGCTCTGGGGGAAAAAAGTAATAGAGTGGCAACGCAGTTACGAGATGGCATTCGAGTTACTCGTGCATTTGAACAACAAGTACGCTCTAGATGGTCGAGATCCGAATTCGTATGCAGGGATTCTGTGGTGTTTTGGCAAACACGATCGGCCCTGGTTTGAACGCGAAGTTTTTGGCACGCTTCGTTATATGACTTCTAATAGCATGGCGAAGAAGTTTCGAGCGAGAAATTATATCGACTGGACCAATCGAGTTGCTGCCGAGAACGAACAGCCTTAAAAAACCGTTTGGGGTGGTGTCCTTACTGAGTTGTCCTCTGTGCAACCTTTGTGTCCTCGGTGACTCTGTGTGATGGTTTCCTAGAACGCTGCCCACAGAGGCCCGGAGGACACAAAGGCTGCACAGAGAAGTTCAGCTAGGCCCTTGTTGGCGGTTATTGCTGGTCGAGCCGGTGCATGGTATAAGCAGCTGGTCCTCATTCCGAGAAGTCTTAAACCCCGGTGAAATTAAGAACTATCAAAATGCTGAAATATGCTTGCTATGCGGGTGCCGGCATCGCGCAACTCGGCACGGCGTATCTTGTTTTCTCAAAAGGCGATGACATTAAGTCAGGCATCCAGCTGTTAGAACTCTCGTCGACAAATACCCGCCTGGCGTTGCTTTGGTGTGGTGCGGCGTTAGTAGCCTTTTACGCTCCAGTCTTTGCTCGATATTTCCAGGGCCTGCAGGATCGCTGGAGACTAAACGACAAAGAGTTTATGGAGTTGTACAAGGACAGTCTGCAAAGTGCTATCAACGATCTAATTGATGTCAGAGAGGACCCGACAAAGTCAGACAGGGTTGAGTTTGGAATACTGCAGACTATTGTTAGCCTGGTCCAGTACTATGTTGGTACGAATGACGAAACCAGGGTCAATGCCAACTTAATGGTTCCAATTGGCCCCGACGATCCCGACTGTAGCAACGTACTTTTCCTTGAAACGCCGAGGAGTGAAGCGCTTAAGCAGTGTAGATGGCTGTTGAGGATTGATAAGTGGGCATTGTTTGAAGCCGAAATACCTCCTGATTTTTGCTTGCCGGTCTATGATCCGGATGGTCCATTCAGAAACCGCATTCTTTTGGGCGCGCCTTTAGCATTTATTCAAAGAAAAACCTTCCTTCTGAACAATACAAAAAGACTGCGTAAGCACTGGGCCACCGGAGTATCGTCCGGGGTCAAGTTGGAGATGGAACGGTATTTCAGAAACGAGCGAAAAGTGCTGCGCAGCTTTGCTAGTATTCCGGTATTGAAGGACTCGAATTCTCCTCCGCTGGCAGTCCTAAACATCCAGTGGAGACGGACAAAAATCTTCGGAAGCTCCGCTGGACTTGTCCAGGATTTATTGTTACCGTTCCTCTTAGTATTGGCTCACGTTCGGAGTGTTGACGACACCCCGGAGGAGGAATAAAGATGACCATTACATCGACAGATTCTCACTCAAGCAGAAGCGCCCTTTCAGCGCAAAAGATCAACGAACTCGCTTTTCGCAATGATGATCGGCGCCTGGATATGGCTTTAAGTATCCTCTCCTATGTGGCTGGAGCGCTGGCTCTCTTCGTTGCAATCAAACTGTTCTAAGTCAAATACCCTGCAATTCAACTCCTGGTAACGGGACCTCAAGTCTCGCTGCAGTGATGCGCCTTCTACGCTGGTTGACTAAACCTTCAGCGGTTATGATTGGTGACATCAGGAGTGAAGCAAATGGTTTCAAGGGTGGCCGAACTGACCGGGCAGTCAACGCTGGTCGACTTGTACAAACAGGTTCGAGCGCGAACAATGCAGATTGTTGCGCCGCTGGAGATCGAAGACTACGTAATCCAGACGGCAGAGTTCATGAGTCCAGCTCGCTGGCACATCGGACATACCTCATGGTTTTTTGAAACCGTTCTGCAGGCACATCAACCCGGCTACAGGGTCTATTCGCAAGATTTCCTCTTCTACTTCAATTCATACTACGAGGGATTCGGCGCCCGAATTGAGCGACCGAAACGTGGAACAAAGTCTCGACCGACAGTCAAAGAGACTATCGCCTATCGGAATCACATCGACGAACAAATGTTGCGGTTTCTCGAGGCGGCGGACCACCCGGACGTGGATCCGTTAATCAGGTTAGGTCTCGAACACGAGATGCAGCACCAGGAGTTACTGGTCTATGACATCAAGCATCTCTTATGTGATCAGTTCAACGCGCCAATTCAGCCTTCTCCAGTCGTACAGGCAAGTGTAACGGGGATGGCGGAAATTGAGAGCGGGTTGATCTGGATTGGGTACTCGAGTGAGTACGAAAGCGGCGTCAGGCCGCCGCACTCCAAGGAGTTTGCGTTCGATAATGAAAAACCCAGTCACCAGATATTCTTGCGAGACTACGAATTAGATAAAGCGTTGATAAGTGTCGGTGATTATCTGGAGTTCATGTGCGATGGTGCCTATGAGAATTTCAGATGGTGGTTCTCTGAAGGCTGGGAGACCGTCAATAAGGAACACTGGCAGGCGCCAATGTACTGGGAACTTCACGACGGCGAATGGTTCATTCGCGACTACACCGGTTTGATAAAAGCGAAGGAAAGAAGAAACGACCCCGTTTGTCATGTCAGCTTTTTCGAGGCCTCGGCGTATGCCAAGTGGGCCGGGAAACGATTGCCGACTGAAGCTGAGTGGGAGAAGGCAGCTTGTTATGATACCAACTCCACGAGAAAAGATTTTCCCTGGGGTGGCAACAGCGCTGATATCAGTAAGGCAAACTTGTTTGAGAACGGAATCTGGACCGTTGCTCCAATCGGTGCCTTCCCAGCCGGCGCGAATTCATACGGTTGTCATCAGATGATAGGAGATGTTTGGGAGTGGACCACTTCCGATTACGTTCCTTATCCGGGCTTTAAGTCAGAGTTCGACGAATATAACGACAAGTGGTTTGTGAATCAGAAAGTCCTGCGAGGCGGCTCCTTCGCCACGCCACAAGTGCACATTAGATCTACGTATCGAAACTTTTTTCACGCTCACGAGCGCTGGATGACCTCAGGCTTTCGTTGCGCAAAGGATATCTGAACTCCAGGTAGAGGCTTCGTTGCTTACTCTTTGCGGCCTTTGCGTCGTCTGTGCCTCTGAGGTGAGCAAGGCCTCGCAATAATTATGACCAAAGGTCTTCTATTGCTTATAGCTGGACTATGTTTGGCCATCTTGATACCGCAACGGCAACGTAAACAAAATGAGCCTTCAAATAAACCACCGGTAATCAAAGCATTCGAGTCATCTTCGGCAACGCTCACGTTTTGTCCTGGCGGGAGAGAAGACATGTACTGTGAGCCTTCCAATCGCAAGACTGTGACATTAAGTGTCAACGCTATCGATCAAGAAGGAGAGGATCTTAGTTACAAATACTCAGTCACGGCTGGCGAAATTCTGGGCGAGGGAACACCAGTTACCTGGAAGTTAACCGGGCAACCAATAGGTATCCACATCGCAACTGTTGCAGTTACCGACACTCATGGTAATGAATCAGTAGCAACAGTAAAAGTTACAATTGAGAATTGCTGGGTGTGCGGCTTTCCGGATCCACCTTGTCCTCTTGTTGCTCTCGATAGTACGGATAAAGTCGCGCACAGAGGTGAACGATTAAGCGTGACTGTGACTGTGATGCCACAAGAGTTTCGAACGAGGCCAGATTACAATTGGACCATCTACGGCGGCACCGTGATAAAGGGCGACCACACGCCTATGGTTGAGATTGAAGCGACCGGAGAAATAGGCCGCGATCTGGTTGCTACGATCGACGTGGATGGCTTTGATCTGGCGTGTTCCAGGAGAGCTTCGTTGAGAATCCCAATTAGGCCTTAAAGTTTCGTCGCGTCAATTTATGTTGCGGTAGAAAATCTAATCAATTTATTGTGACTGTCCGATAAGCTTTAGCTGGTCGGATTACTTGGTAAGTGAGCTTGATTGGGCCGCACCGGCAAGCCAAGGGGTCGCTTGCAAAAGTCATCTTTTCACTCCGGAGGAGTGCAATGTTTATAGCTCAGAGCACTACCCAAATCGCGCTGTGTAGGAGTGCCATGTCTAGTGCGGAAAGTTATTAACTACGGATTGTGATACGACCTCGAACAAAAATCAGCGGTCGACCAGCTACATGGCGCTCCTACGGAGCGCAATATGGTACTGACCTTCGGCTATAAACATCTCACGTCTCCGGAGTGAAGAAATGACTTTTGCAAGAGGCTCTAAAGCATGTCGCACATCGCGCGATCTGCGGATGTAGACTTTCATTGAAGGAGAAGCAATGTTGCCCACAAGTTCAAAACTTTTGCTGGCTTCAGCGTTACTGTTAGCTGTCGCCGGTAATGCATTGGCACAAGACCCCGCCCGCGATAGTTCTACTTCCGCTAGTTCGGGCTCGGGCAGTTCGAAGGCAGAGGTTAGGTCAGCACCAATTGATTCCAAATACACCACCCCGAAGTCACCGCTCGATACGGCGTATGGCGCCAAGATCGCGGAATACACCACCGAGAAATACTTCATGACAGAACTCGTGGACCACTTGCCCGCGTCGGCCAGGGTTCCGTCACCGGAAAAGGTCCTGGGGTACGCAGTCGGAACTCCCAACAAGCTCACCTACACAAAGGATCTATATCGTTATTATCGAGAACTCGCTGCCGCGAGCCCGCGTGTCAGAGTTCTAATCGCACCCGAAAAGAGTGAAGAAGGTCGCGAGCAAATGTTGGTGCTCGTGAGTGATGAAGCTAATCTCGCGAAACTCGATCGATATAAAGAGATCACTGCAAAGCTAGGGGATCCGCGTAAACTTACCGAGGCTGACGCTCACCAATTAATCACCGAAGCCAAGCCTTTCTACTGGGCGTCTGGTTCAATTCATTCACCCGAGACCGGTTCACCAGAAATGTTGATGGAAATGGCCTACCGGCTAGCGGTTGAGGACTCACCCTTCATCGAAGACATTCGTAAGAACGTGATCGTCATGATCACTCCCGCACTGGAAGTTGATGGTCGCGATCGAATGGTTGATCTTTACAACTATCGGAAGGCAAATCCTGGCAAGGCGATGCCGTCGCTGCTCTACTGGGGCAAGTACGTTGCCCACGACAATAATCGTGACGGGCTCGGTTTAGCACTCGCTTTGACTCGCAACCAGATGCGAACCTTTCTCGAGTACCATCCAACCGTACTTCACGATCTTCATGAGTCAGTTCCGTACCTTTACACGATGACGGGTACTGGCCCATACAATGCTTGGTTGGATCCACTCGCCATCGATGAGTTTCAATTACTCGCCTATCACGAGATTGAAGAGATGACCAAGCGTGGTGTTCCCGGAGTGTGGACGCATGGTTTCTACGATGGTTGGGCGCCGAATTACATGCTCTACATTGCGACTGGTCACAACTCCATAGGTCGCTTCTACGAAACTTTTGGTAATGGCGGTGCGGACACCCGCGAAAGAACCCTCGGAGCGACTCAAACTTCGCGTGTTTGGTACCGGCCCAATCCACCGTTTCCTCGCGTTAATTGGTCGATGCGCAACAATGTCAATATGCAGCAGTCGGCGATCCTGTTCGCGATGAACTTCGTTGCCCGCGAAAAGGAACGGTTTCTAAATAACTTTTATCTAAAGAGTAAGAGGTCAATTGCCAAAGCTTCGAATGAGGGACCAGCGGCCTATATCATTCCTGGCGATACACCCCGTCCGGTAGAAGCCGCGGATATGGTCAATCTAATGCGGCTCCAGGGAATCGAAGTCCACCGCGCCAATAAAGAATTCAGTGTCAAGGATCAGAAGTACCCGGCCGGTTCTTATATCGTCCGTATGGACCAGCCGTACTCTCGCATGGCCGACATGCTGCTCGACACGCAGTACTACAATGTCAGCGATCCTGCGCCTTACGACGACACTGGTTGGACATTAGGCTCGATGCGCAATGTGAAGACCGTGCGCATCACCGACAAGAGTGTGCTTGACGCACCAATGACCCTACTGACAGCGGATGCAACAGTCACAGGCCAATTAACTGCTTCAAATTCCGTCAAGGCCTATTTGATCAATCACAATACGGATAACACTCTCGCAACCCTTCGATTCCGCCTCAAAGATGTGAAGATGAGTGCGGCTGAAGATTCATTTAAGCTGAGAGATCAACAGTTCAATACCGGTACGTTCATAATCAAGACCGAAGGCAATCCTTCTGACCTGAAACAACGATTGGAGTCGGCTGTCGTGGACCTGGGACTTAAAGCGCAGGGTGTCGATAAGTTGCCGGAGGTCAAGAGTCACGAACTCGCTGTGCCGCGAATTGCTATCGTGCACACCTGGACCAACACCCAGAACGAAGGTTGGTATCGAATTGAGTTTGATCGTTTAAATATTCCCTATACTTACATCTCAGACCAGACTATTCGGAACACGCCGAACCTTCGAGATAAGTTCGACGTCTTAATCTTTCCACCCGTTGGTGGCTCAGCTCAGACAATCGTCAATGGTATGCCGATGCGTGGTGATCCGATTCCGTGGAAAGCCTCAACCCTCACTCCGAACTTTGCAAACTCTCCCGATCAAACCGATGACATGCGCGGCGGCATGGGAGTTACAGGCGTTGCGAATCTGCAAAAGTTTATTGAGAGTGGAGGATTGTTCATAACCATTGGCGGGATTTCACAAGTACCAATCGACTACGGCATCACAAGCGGTGTGTCGATACAGCAACCGGACAAACTTCAGGCTCGTGGCTCTATTTATAATTCAACATTTAGCGATCGAAAGAGTCCGATAGCCTATGGCTACGATGCAGGCCTGCCACTCTATTTCAACCAGACACCATTATTTCAGGTTGCTGCCGGCGGTGGCGGTGGTTTTGGTGGCGGTGGCGGCGAAGGTGGGCCAGGAGGAGGTGGCGGAGGCGCCAATCGAGCTTCGGGACGCGGTGGTGTCAATGATCCCGATATTATCCAGGCGATGCCGCAGCCACGACCGCTCGATCCGGCAAATCGTCCCAACCCTGACCAGGTAACTGCCGAACAACGCGAAAGTCCTTTCTTCGTGCCCCCACAACTTCGTCCGCGTGTCGTGATGAGGTTTGGTGCTGATGAGAAAACGCTCTTGATCAGTGGTATGTTGGCAGGTGCCTCAGAGTTGGCCAATCGACCAGCAGTGGTTGACGTTCCGGTTGGTCGAGGCCATGTTGTTATGTTTGCGACGAATCCGATGTGGCGCCATCAAACCCAGGGAGAATTCTTTTTGATCTTTAATGCGGCGTTGAATTACGACAATCTGAGTGTGGGCCGGTCGGAAGACCGAGCAGCAGCGCAGCGTCCGAGTACCGACTACGAAGATCAGTAAAGAGATATGGAAACTATTCTTAGTGATATTGAAGCTCGAATACTCGGGTGTTTAGTCGAAAAGCAAGTGACTACACCCGAGTATTACCCGCTGACGCTTAACGCCTTGACGTTGGCTTGTAATCAAAAAAACAACCGCTCTCCAGTAACGAATTATTCTGAGGATCAAGTGGCGCAGGCGGTTGAAACCCTTCGCGAAAAGAACTTGATCTATGTGTTTTACGGGAGCACGAGTCGTGTGCCCAAATACAAGCATGTGATGCCGGAGGTATTGCATCTCAGTCGTGGAGAGCTGGCAGTGTTATGCGTGCTCATGCTTCGCGGACCGCAGACGCCCGGCGAATTGCGGAGCCATGGAGGGCGGTTGCACGAATTTTCTGGTCTCGACGAGATCGAGCAGATTCTAAATCAGCTAATCACGAGAGAACCCGATCCACTGGTCATTCGGTTATCGCGCCAACCCGGTCAAAAGGAAGTGCGTTTCATGCACCTGCTGTCGGGCGCCGTTAATGAAGAATTGATTTCAAGTGTGGAAGTGGCGGCCTCGAGCCCGCGACGTAGTGGCAATGATCAGATATCGCGTCTCGAACAGCGAGTGCAGGACCTGGAAGGAATTGTTGAAGAATTGCGGACCCAGTTTGGTGAGTTTAAAAAGCAGTTTGAGTGAGGTACTGGTCTTGGGGGTTTGGTTTTGGGCCTTTGGGTTTTAAGTCGTTTGATTTCCTAGCCAAGGCCTAAGATCAAAGACCTAACTAATCAATTTCACTGCACCGTCCTGAGCGCATGAGATCTGGACCACTGTGTACTTCTGCTTTAGCTTCTTGATCTCTGCTTGTTGTTGGTTCAATTGTTCCTGGTAATCTTCGGGCGGATTTCCCCAGCACCCGATCAATTGCACAAAGCGAATCTCCTTTCCTCGACCGTCCAGTAGCTTGCCATCTTTGCAATATGCTTTCAGCTGCAACAATCTCTGTTTTACCGTGACCGGTTTTGGTTTGGCAGGAGACGTGGCTCCTTGATTCGCTTCGAGCATCACAACCATTTCCGGCTTAACCTCGTCGGGCAAGCAGGCAGTAAAGGAATCAGAATTGGAGTTCACAGGTACTCCCAAACTCAGCAGCATTAGACCTAAAGAAAATATTTTCAACATCGCTCACCGATAATACACTCCCATCATTAGAGAACGATAAGCGCAGCGACTGTTGCCTAATAACTCAAACTTCTCATTCTCCCCAAGCTTTAGCTTGGGGTTTCGCGGCCCAGAATGTCCAGCACCGTTTTAACGGTTTTCGAAATTGCATGAGGGCGAGGGGTTTTTGAGGTCAAGATAAACCGTTGAAACAGTTGACCGCTTTGCCGAGATACTATTAGCCCCAAGCTGAAGCTTGGGGAGAATGAGAAGCATAACGATAAGTTTTGTTTCACTCTTGGGTGTGTGATTCAGCTATGCAAAAGACGAGGGCTGAGTTTATAATGGCTCTCCCTTATGAGCTTGGAATTATTTCATCCAGCAGTCGCGCGCTGGTTTGCGCGAACTTTTCCCGCGGCCACTGAGCCTCAGCTCAACGCATGGCCAAAAATTAAAGAGCGCAAGCATACCCTGATCGCGGCGCCAACCGGCTCCGGGAAAACTTTGGCGGCATTCATGTCAGCCATCGACGACCTGGTTCGACTAGGCGCTAACGGCCGGCTCGATGACACAACCCATGTAGTCTACGTTTCACCATTAAAAGCACTCAGTAACGACATCCAGCGAAACCTGCAATTTCCTCTTGAGGGAATTCAAACCGAGCTGCGCGCAATGGGTTTGCCTGAGATCAACATCCGGACGCTGGTTAGAACAGGTGACACTCCTGCTGCCGAGCGAACCGCCATGACCAAACGGCCGCCCCACATAGTGGTCACTACTCCAGAATCCCTGTACATCTTATTGACCAGTGATGGGGGACGGCGGATGTTGGAGACTACGCGGACCCTAATCGTCGATGAAATTCATGCTGTTGTTGGTGATAAGCGAGGCTCGCATCTTGCACTGTCGGTCGAACGGTTAGAACAACTTGTTCGACAAAATGTTAAGAAGGTTCAAGAACAAGCTGCAGAGCAACTATTTGAAGCATCGGCGCCGTCGTCACTAGTCAGGATTGGTTTGTCAGCAACGCAAAAGCCAATCGAGGAAGTCGCGCGATTTCTTGTCGGCTCCGAAAATATCCAACCTTCGGGCCAACCTGATTGCGCCATTATCGACAGCGGGCACAAACGCCATTTGGATATTGCGATTGAGCTGCCCGACTCGCCGTTGCAAGCAGTGATGTCAGGCGAAGTTTGGGAAGAAGTTTATAACCGGCTCACTCAACTGATCCAGCAACACAAAACTACTCTCGTTTTCGTAAATACCCGTCGCCTCGCTGAAAGAGTGGCTCGTCATCTGGGCGAACGCATTGGCGAAGAAAATATTGCCGCTCATCATGGCAGCTTGTCGCGGGAACACAGGCTCGCAGCCGAACAGCGTTTGAAAGCTGGCGAGTTGAGCGCTCTTGTTGCGACAGCCTCCCTCGAATTGGGAATCGACATTGGCGATGTGAACCTCGTTTGCCAACTTGGCTCGACCCGGTCGATCGCGAGTTTTCTCCAGCGAGTTGGGCGCTCGAATCACACTGTTGCAGGATTTCCAAAGGGCCGCATTTTTCCGCTTTCGCGTGATGAGTTGGTGGAAACGGCTGCCATTCTCGACTCGGTACGTCGAGGAGAATTGGACCACATTGAGATACCTGAACAACCTCTGGATATCCTGGCCCAGCAAATCGTGGCAGCAGTCGCTCCTGAAGAATGGACGGAAGATGATCTCTTTCAGACCGTTCGACGTGCTTATCCTTTCCGCAATCTGGAACGTGACAAGTTCGATTCAATCGTGAGGATGCTTGCGGAAGGTTTCTCAACCAAGCGAGGCAGGCGTTCAACGTATTTGCATCACGATGCAGTCAATCAACGACTGCGCGGCAGACGTGGTGCTCGACTGGCCGCGATTACTTCGGGCGGTGCGATTCCCGACACTGCCGACTATGCAGTCGTTCTTGAACCAAGCGAGCTGGTGATAGGTTCAGTAAATGAAGACTTTGCAATCGAGAGTCTGCAAGGCGACATCTTCCAACTCGGAAATACGTCGTGGCGCGTCCTCCGAGTCGAACAGGGCAAGGTCCGCGTTGAGGATGCTCATGGCCAACCGCCATCGATTCCGTTTTGGTTAGGCGAGGCGCCTGCTCGGTCTCAGGAGTTATCTGTATCGGTATCCAGACTGCGCGAAGAAGTGGGCAAGCGAGTCGAGGTTAAACCGGTCGCACTTGAGGCGGTTGCTGAAGGTGAATCTCAAACGTCGAAGCTGGTGCTCGAAGGTTCAGTCAGATGGCTGACGGACGAAGTTGGGGTCTCAAGATCCGGTGCTGAACAGATCGTTGAGTATCTGGCAGGCGCTCAAGCAGTGTTAGGCATAATGCCTTCCCAGGACAACCTCGTATTGGAACGTTTCTTTGACGACAGTGGCAGTATGCAATTAGTCCTGCATTCGCCGTTCGGAAGTCGTCTCAATCGTGCCTGGGGATTGGCGCTTCGTAAGAGATTCTGCCGTAAGTTCAACTTCGAATTACAGGCCGCAGCGACTGAGGATGCGATTGTACTTTCGCTTGGTCCAACCCACAGCTTTCCGCTCGATGATGTGTTTCATTACTTGAAATCACAAACTGTTCGTCAGGTTTTGTGCCAGGCATTGCTTGATGCACCGATGTGGAACATTCGTTGGCGTTGGAATGCATCCCGCTCTCTTGCGGTCCTCCGTCGTCGTGGTGGCAAGAAGATACCGGCCCAGCTGCAGAGGATGGATGCGGAAGACCTGTTGACCGCAATCTTTCCTGATCAGGTTGCGTGTGCTGAAAATTTAGCTGGTGGGGTGCGAGAAATCCCTTCTCATCCGCTTGTTGACCAGACCGTCAAGGACTGTCTGGAAGAGGCGATGGATATCGATGGTCTTGAAAAGTTACTGCAATCGATTGAACGAAATGAGAAGAACCTTTTCGCGCGCGATGTCATTGAAGCATCTCCGCTCTCGCAGGAGATTTTGAATGCACGGCCTTATGCTTATCTTGACGATGCCCCACTGGAAGAGAGACGGACAAGGGCAGTGTTTCAGCGCCGCTGGCTCGATCCGCAAACTGCCAGTGATCTGGGCAAGCTGGATCAGGGCGCAATCGATCGAGTCCGAGAGGAAGTTTGGCCCGAACCGCGCAACGCAGATGAGCTTCATGATGCGTTAGTTGAGTTGGGTTTTATCACTGCGTCCGAAGGAGTTGCCTGGCAAGCCTTATTTGCGGAATTGAATGTGGACCGTCGCGCAGCGGTGATGAGCGTGGCGACTGGCGACCTGAATCGGGCTGAAACGGAACTCTGGGTGGCAGCCGAGCGACTGCCTCAGCTTAGCGCCGCGTATAACATACTCAATCTTAATCCATCTATTGCGGCGCCAGAGAGTGTTGCGCGAACTATTTACTCTGAAGAAGAGGCTCTCGGCGAAATCATACGCGGGCGTTTGGAAGGTATTGGACCAGTCACCGCGCCAGATCTGGCGGCTACTTCGGGACTAACAAAATCTCAAATCGACACCGCTTTGCTCAGGCTGGAGTCGGAAGGCTTCGTGATCAGGGGACACTTCTCGCCTGGAACTTCAGAAATGGAGTGGTGCGCCCGACGGTTGCTATCCCGGATTCACAGTTATACGTTGAATCGTTTGCGCCAGGAGATCGAGCCGGTTTCGGGAGCAGACTTCATTCGCTTCCTGCTTGCCTGGCAGAAGGTAGCTCCGGACACCTGGATGGAGGGCCCTGAGAGTGTAAAGACTGTTATTGAACAGTTGGAAGGTTTCGAGGCGCCAGCTGCAGCGTGGGAGGGCGAACTCTTACCCTCTCGAGTTGTTGATTATGACCCGTCATGGCTCGACGCATTGTGTTTGTCCGGGGAAGTTGTGTGGGCCAGGCTCACTCCTCCGATTCGAACTGGCGACAGCCTCGATAAGACGCGCGGTTCAGGACCCGTTAGAAATACGCCTATTGCTCTGCTGAAGAGGAAAAATTTCGCTCTTTGGAATGGGTTATTTCCACCGGCGAAGGATCAGACCCAGTCGCAGTATTCAAGTACAACACAGATTGTTTTTGACTACCTGTCAGATCGTGGGGCGTCGTTCTTTACAGATATTGTTGAGAACACGAGATTACTTCGAAGTCAGGTTGAAGAGTCGCTCGCTGAACTGGTTGCTAATGGCGTGGTAGTTTCTGACAGCTTTGCAGGACTGCGAGCATTATTAACTCCCGGCAGTCGAAAGACACAGGCGGCAGCTCGCAGGCCTCAACGGCAACAAGTGTACGAGATGTCGAGTGCCGGTCGCTGGTCAATTCTCAAGCGAGGTCGCGAAGAAGAGACGGAGATCTCAAAGATAGTCGCTCAGAAAACCTTTGATGAAGATTCTACAGAACAACTCGCATGGGTTTTGTTGAGACGGTACGGCGTAGTCTTCAAACGACTGTTAGAAAGAGAGGGTTTCGTTTTACCCTGGCGAGTCTTATTACGTCTTTATCACCGGCTGGAAGCGCGTGGAGAAATTCGTGGAGGTCGTTTTGTTGCCGGAATTTCCGGAGAACAGTTTGCGCTTCCAGATGCGGTGGGTCTCCTGAGGTCCATTCGGCGCGAGGGGTCCACAGGAGAGTCTAATTTCAATAAGTGCAGCTGACCCTCTAAATCTGATCGGCATAATTACGCCGGGGAATCGCATCACCTCGCACACGAGCAATCGAATTCTTTACCAGGATGGGATTGCGGCTGCATCGCTTGAATCGGGCGAGACCCATTTCCTCATCGAGCTCAGTCGACCAATGGAGTGGAAGGCAAAGGACGCACTCGTTCGCAAGGCCACTCGTCCTGAACTTCGTTCTTACCTTCGAAGACCCGCGTAACGATTAGACCAAGGTCAAGCATGGTGGGCACTGGTGACCAATAACAATTGAGAATGATCAATTGATCCGTTCTGGCGTGCTCAAATAATAATCGCAATAACTCTCGTGGCCGAAGTCTTACCCGCTCATCGCATCCTCAAGACTTTTCAAAAAGCTAAACCTATCGACAGTACAGTACCGCGAGCGCAGCGACCGGATGACACACACAACTACCAACTGATCGTCCTGATGCGTGTACCATCCGGTCGCTGCGCTCGCGGTACAGTAAGGACGCTAGACATCACCGAGGTTGAAGCGACCGGATGACACGCAACTACCAACCGATCGGTCTGCTGCGGGTACCAGCCGGTCGCTGCGCTCGCGGTACCGTAAGCACGCTTGGACACTCACCGAGGTTGAAGCGATCGGA